>NC_015499.1:705000-1072500 GCF_000212395.1 Thermodesulfobium narugense DSM 14796 | reverse complement strand
TCAGCAAGGAGTTACAAAGACTTGTAGTAGATGAACTTGCCTGGAAAGGTAGGCCAGAGAAGGTGAAAGCCCTGTAATCGAAACTACAAGTCCTCCTGAAGGATTTCCCAAGTACCATGAGGCACGTGAAACCTCGTGGGAATCTGGGTGGACCATCATCCAAGGCTAAATACTCTTCGACGACCGATAGCGCATAGTACCGTGAGGGAAAGGTGAAAAGAACCCCGGAAGGGGAGTGAAATAGAACCTGAAACCGTGTGCTCACAAGCAGTCATAGCTCTAAGATTGGCTTCGGCCAATCGGAGTGGTGGCGTACCTGTTGAAGAATGGGCCGGCGAGTTACGTTCTGTGGCAAGGTTAAGAGGTGAACCCTCGGAGCCGTAGCGAAAGCGAGTCTTAATAGGGCGATTAGTCATTGGACGTAGACGCGAAACCGGGTGACCTATCCATGGCCAGGTTGAAGCGTGACTAACCTCACGCGGAGGACCGAACCAGTTATCGTTGAAAAGATATTGGATGAGCTGTGGATAGAGGTGAAATGCCAATCGAACTCGGTGATAGCTCGTTCTCCCCGAAATTGCTTTAAGGCTAGCCTCAAGTTAACCTTTCCGGGGGTAGAGCACTGTTCGAGCTAGGGGTCCTACCAGACTACCGAACTCTTACAAACTCCGAATACCGGAAAGTCTTGCTTGGGAGTGGGACGGTGGTGGATAAGCTCCATCGTCGAGAGGGAAACAGCCCAGACCATCAGCTAAGGCCCCCAAATGCAGACTAAGTGGGAAAGGAAGTGAATCGGCTAAAACAGCCAGGATGTTGGCTTAGAAGCAGCCATCATTAAAAGAGTGCGTAACAGCTCACTGGTCGAGTCGATTTGCGCCTAAAACTCAACGGGGCTCAAGTCTGCTGCCGAAGCTATGGATTCAATACATATACTGTATTGTCTGGTAGGGGAGCGTTCTTAAAGGGCTGAAGGAGGACTCGTGAGAGCCTCTGGACTTTTAAGAAGTGAGAATGCCGGCATAAGTAACGATAAGGAGAGTGGAAATCTCTCCCGCCGTAAGACCAAGGTTTCCTGGGGAAGGCTCGTCCGCCCAGGGTTAGTCGGGCCTAAGCTGAGGCCGAAAGGCGTAGGCGATGGACATCCGGTTAATATTCCGGAACCATCTCAAGAGCGTTTGTACGATGGGGTGACGCTGCAAGAAAGGTTAGCCAGCGGACGGTTGTGCTGGTACAAGCTCGTAGGCTAAGGGATAGGCAAATCCGTCCCTTATAAAGGCCGAGAAGTGATGTGGAGGGGACACGTTCCCCGAACTAATTGGACAAGCAGCCAAGAAAAACCTCTAAGGAGTTCTTGAGGTGTCCGTACCGCAAACCGACACAGGTGGTCGAGGAGAATATCCTAAGGCGTGCAGGAGCACCCTCGTTAAGGAACTCGGCAAAATAGCCCCGTAACTTCGGAAGAAGGGGTGCCCTTGTAATGTGTAGTGACTTGCTCACGAAGCATGAAGGGGTCGCAGTAAAGAGGCTCGGGCGACTGTTTACCAAAAACATAGGTCTCTGCTAAGCCGTAAGGCGAAGTATAGGGGCTGACACCTGCCCAGTGCCGGAAGGTCAAGGGGAAGAGTTAGCCGCAAGGCGAAGCTCTGAACTTAAGCCCCGGTGAACGGCGGCCGTAACTATAACGGTCCTAAGGTAGCGAAATTCCTTGTCGGGTAAGTTCCGACCCGCACGAAAGGTGTAACGATCCGAGCGCTGTCTCAACGAGGGACCTGGTGAATTTGGGATATCCGTGAAGACACGGATTACTTGCAAAGGGACGGAAAGACCCCATGAAGCTTTACTGTAGTCTGACATTGCGTTTTGATAATTCATGTACAGGATAGGTGGGAGGCTGTGAAGGAAGGGCGCCAGCTCTTCTGGAGCCGTCCTTGGGATACCACCCTTGAATTATTGGGACGCTAACTTGCATCCGTTATCCGGAGCAAGGACAGTGTTTGATGGGCAGTTTGACTGGGGCGGTCGCCTCCCAAAAGGTAACGGAGGCGTCCAAAGGTCACCTCAGCGTGATTGGAAACCACGCGTCGAGTGTAAAGGTATAAGGTGGCTTGACTGTGAGAGAGACATCTCGAGCAGGGACGAAAGTCGGGCTTAGTGATCCGACGGTTCAGCATGGAATGGCCGTCGCTTAACGGATAAAAGTTACTCTGGGGATAACAGGCTTATCTCCCCCAAGAGTCCACATCGACGGGGAGGTTTGGCACCTCGATGTCGGCTCATCGCATCCTGGGGCTGAAGTAGGTCCCAAGGGTTAGGCTGTTCGCCTATTAAAGCGGTACGTGAGCTGGGTTCAGAACGTCGTGAGACAGTTTGGTCCCTATCTTTTGCAAGCGCAAGAAACTTGAGGAGGTCTATCCCTAGTACGAGAGGACCGGGATGGCGGAGCCTCCAGTGCATCGGCTGTGGTGCCAACTGCAAGGTCGAGTAGCTGTGCTCCGTGTGGATAAGCGCTGAAAGCATATAAGCGCGAAGCCCTCTCCAAGATTAGGTTTCTCATCCAGCAATGGAGTAAGACCCCTGGGAGACTACCAGGTTGATAGGCCAGAGGTGTAAGCATGGCAACATGTTCAGCTGACTGGTACTAATAGGTCGAGGACTTGACGGTAACTTTTCCTCTAGAAGAAGAGAGGAGAAATCTTCTTCTCCCGGTGACCATAGCAAAGGTGCCCCACCCGTTCCCATTCCGAACACGGAAGTGAAAGCCTTTAGCGCCGACGATACTATTGGGGAAAATAGGACGTTGCCGGGAGATTTTTTTTGTTAAATTTACTGATTTATTTTTAAGGACATGTTAAGAATTTTAATGAAAAATTAATTTTTGGGATATAATATTACTTCCGAATGTTTTGCTTCTAGTATTTTGAATTTGAATAAAAGTATAAATAATAACTTGATTGTATTTAAACATCGTTTTAATTTGAAAAAGGTTTTATTATATTGTCTTTTTCAAATAGTGCTGGCGTGTGTTGTTATTCCAGCACTTGTTTTTTATGGTCCATTTTCGAATATTAGAGATATGTGGGTTGAGTCCGCAATGACTACGTCAAGTCATCAGTTTCTTGCAACGCTCTTTTTACCCGAGCAAAAAATAAAGAACATTATGGATAAAACAAACTCTATTATTTTTGGAAATTCTAATCCAAATCTTCTTAATTTTGTGAATCATCACGATAATACTATTGAATTATTTGAAGTTAGGAGCAAATATTTTGTTGGCAAAGTTATGTTAATAAAGGATCCAACGAGGGTAAAAGTCGGAGTTTCTAGACTTTTACCAAAAGAAGGGCAAACTGTTAGTCAAATTGCACAAGAAAACAATGCTGTTGCGGCTATTAATGCGGGAGGTTTCCTTGGTCTTGAAAATGGTTCCTGGAGTGCTACCGGAGGCGTTCCTGAAGGGATAATTATTCATGATGGGAAAATTTATTATAGCGACTTTGTCAACGATACTATTAAAAGGGATATTGTTGGCTTTAATTCTGAAGGCAAGCTTATAGTTGGAAAATTTAACTTGAAAGAAATTAAGGAGATGGATATAAGAGAAGCTGTGAGCTTTGGTCCACCTCTTATTGTAAATGGTCAGCCAATGATAAGGAATGGTGATGGTGGTTGGGGAATTGCACCTAGGACCGCAATTGGTCAGAAACCAGATGGAACTGTTATCTTTTTGACTATTGATGGGAGAGCTCTTGAAAGTGTAGGGGCAACTCTGAGAGATGTTCAAGATATTATGTTAAAATATGGCGCTTATAATGCCGCCAACCTCGATGGAGGGTCTTCTACAACAATGTATTATAAAGGTCGAGTTATTAATAATCCTTCTAATCCTCTTGGAGAAAGAACAGTACCAACAGTTTTTATGGTTAAATAAGTAGAATTATATGAAGAAAAAGATTTTAATCTGGTTTGTATTACCCATATTAGTTCAATTTCTTATTTTATTTTATATCAATAACATTTTTCTTACTTCAGGCAATATTGATATTAAAAAGATTAATGAGAATTCAGATTTACCTAAAAAAATTAAGGTTAAATTTGATTATAGTGCAAACGATCTTAGTGCTTCATATGATGGAAAGTATGTTTCCTTTTTGAATGATGGCAAGATTTTTATTTTAAACTCTAAAAATTCTGACTTACAAAAAATTATTGATGTTGATGATGGAATTGTTGAATATTATACTTGGCTTCCGGATAGGGATAGAATATTATATTTCTATAAAAAAAATCTTGGCTATGAATATGAGATTTCATTAGTTGCATATGATTTTAACAATTTCAATTATATGGAAGTCGGAAAAATATATGTTCGAAAAGGTGAAGATGTAAAAAATGTTACACTATCGACTTTAACAAATATGATTTATGTGAATATTGTTAACAGATTTGGTGACAGTATGCTTTATAGGATTGATATAATGGGTCAATTTGTACGTGTTAGTTTGCCTTTTAACAGAATTATACGAATGTCTGAGTTAAGACATAAGGATCAAATTTTTATTCAATCAAGTGATGGAAGAATATATCTTTTTAAAAATATGATTGGAAGTCTATTCTTAAATAGAGGATATGAAATTCTTGGAATTGGTGCTGATGATACTGTTTACATAGGAAAAGTTGATAATGACAATGTAACAAAGGTATTTGTTGGCAAGACAGATGAACCCTTTCACAAATGGAGAGAGATTAATTTGGAAATTCCAGTAAACACAAACTCAATTTTGATTTTCCCGAAGAATAATGAAATTGGATTACTCAGATACAATAACGAAATAAAAATCCTTTCTTCAGGAAAAATAATCTCTCCTGAGGGTAAGTACATTTGCCATAATGAAAACTATATTATATATAAAAACCCCAATGAAGTTATTTTAAAGCTTTATTAGCTGTACTCACTTGTTTTTCATACGTTGGGAAAAGATATTTTCCGCTAAATGTTCCATAAATTGAGCTAATAAAAGTTAATATCCAAAGAAATGCTAAAAGCGCTGCAAGAACTAATGTGTACCAAAATACGTATTCGACTTTACAATATTGATATATGCTATAGCATGACAGCGTATATGCTGCAAGAGGAAATATAAAAGCCCACCAGGATAGTGTGAAAGGTATCTTTCTCTCGCCTTTTAAATATTTTAAGGTTATTAGGGCTACCAGTAAAAACGCCCAAACACCAAAACTCCAAAATATTGCTACCATAAAATTAATTGTTTCCAATCCTGCTGATTCAATTATATTTAGAGATTTTGAAACGTCTGCAATACCGAGCAAACTAAGTGTTCCTACTCCTATTGGACCAAGTATTATCCAGAAGGTAGGCGTTGCAACCGATCCTGGCAATCTATGAACTATAAATCTATTTAGTAGAATGCTGTTTAGAAGGATAAATAAAGAAAGACCAATTCCAAAAAAGATAATATCTGTAAAGTTAATTGCACGTGCATAATCTATGTTTATATTTATATATGATCTTGCTACCATACTTCCCAAAAGAGGAACCACTATTGTTGATACTGGGGGTATATACCATGAAAAATTTATAAATTCTGGTTCTATCTTTTCTTTAACAACCATATTGTAAGTTACAAGAACGCCAAATATCAGACAAAGTATTACGCCATTTAACCACAATATATTGCCTATAAAAACAATACTGTCATGGGTGAAAAAATCTTTACCTATTAAAAAGAAGTTCGTCCCAAGCACTAATCCTCCAACTGGCATCGTTGGGAAGAAGTTCGATGTGATTGGATGACTCAAATCTTCTAATAAATTATTAATGTGCAAAAACCACCTTAATATCCATGGAATTATTAAAATTAAAAACAGAAAAATATTTAAAAAAACAAAAATTGAGCGATTATTTTCAAAAAACCAAAGTGTGCACTCAAAATATATAGAACGTTTACAAAGCCGCCTGTACCCATGACTGAAGCAAACCATGCTGGTGAAAAGTGCTTGATTAGCGAGTTAAAATCATTTTCAGCCATATAGATCCCTCCTTAGCAATTTTGAAATATATTTCATAAATAAATTATAACATAAGAAATAAATAAATTTATAATTTAATTTTAAGTAGTTTGACTGTTTAGAGTAGTAAATTATTTTGTAATTGTTTTTGTTTTTAGGAGGAAATTTAGACAAAAATTAATAACAAAACTTTCCAAAAATTATTAAATAATAATTTTTGGCTTTTATCATTTTAAATGAAATTTTTTAATAATCAACGAAAATCTTTTTCTAATCTCTTTCTAAAATAATCTATTGCTTTGTTCATGTATTCTTCGGAGATTTTTCCGAACGGAGCGGAGGTTTCAAAAATTCTCTTTGGCAGATCTTGAAAATTTGGTAGCCATCCTTCCTGAGTTTTATATGACATCTTTTGTCTATAAATTTCCATGCCTAATTCTTTAAGTTCTTCTTTAGTTAGATCTATGCCTATTGTTTTTAGGCAATTTATTGTATTGTCAAAGTTAAGATATATAGCTCTTGCAAAGAAACAAACTACAAGACTTGACAGAATCTGTCTATTTGCTTCTTCTTCTATTAGATTATCTATTAATTTTTCTGGCCTTGGGTAGTTGCCTTTTAAGCTCTGATCCATGCTATAGCCTGCATTGTCTAAGTGGCTATGCCTTGCTCCTAAAAACCATCCGAGGTGAGCGGCTGGTCCGGTATGATAACCTGGCATTTCATTTTTTCCAAAATTAAGTGCAAAATCTTTACCACCGTAAATTTTTGATGCATAACTTGTGCCTTTTGCAAGTGCTTTGTAAAAATCATTTGGCATTGAAACAATGTTTTCTAAACCTTCAATATATCTTTCCCAGTTTCCAAATGAAAATTTGACTAAAGTTTCTTTCTCAGTGATAAGATTTTTGTTTAACATCTCAGTAGCCCAGGCGAGTGCTACTCCTGATGACATTGCATCAAGACCTAATTTTTCGGTTCTATCCATTAACTTTAAGAAACCCTTAGCATCTTTAATGCCAAGCATGGTTCCAAGTGAATAAATGGGCTCATAATCATAACCGATCATAGATGTTTTATAAAAATATTTTTCTTCTTCATGCGGATCTCTAAATGCTGCTATATGAACACATGCGACCGGACAACCTGTACATGCTATTCTTCTTCCAAGATAATTTTGAGCAAGATTTTCTCCTGAGAGCTCTATTGCACCTTCATAAGAAGTTCTGTTTAAGTTTTCAATAGGAAGTCCTCCAATTTCGTGAAGAGGAAGGACGTTTGCTGCTGTTCCAAGGTCATGATATTTCTTCATAAGACTTGATGTGGTTTCATCTAAAATATTTTTATAGATTCTTAGGTATGCTTTTGGATCAGATAAGTTTATCGTTCTTTTGCCAGCTATCACAATGGCTTTTAAGTTCTTACTTCCAAAAACGGCTCCCAAGCCTAACCTTCCGAAGTGTCTATAAGTTTCAGTATTTAGCGATGCAAAGCTTACAAGATTTTCTCCAGCTCTTCCTATTCTCATTATGCTCCTTTGACCTGAAAATGTCTCTTTTTGCCTGATTATCTTTCCAACAGTTATTGCATCCTTTATTCCCCAAATAGCCCTTGCATCATGAAACCTGACTTCATTGTCAAATATTGAAAGGTAAACTGGTATGTCTGATTTTCCCTTAATAACTATTGCACCATAGCCTGCCATCATAATACTTACTGCACTTCTGCCGCCTGCATGACTTTCTCCTAAGTTGCCAGTTAAAGGTGATTTGAAAATAGCAATAGTTTTGGATGCAAGAGGATAAAGAGAAGTAATAGGTCCAACTGCAAATATTACGGTATTATCAGGACTAAATGGATCTACATTTTTTGGGCACTCTTCCTTTAGTATTTGAATTCCTACACCAGTTCCTCCAAGCCACTTCTCGAATAAATCAGGTCTAGATTTTATGGTAAAGCTTTTTTTTGAAAGGTCTATATAAAGAACGCGACTAAATTTGTCTTCAAACATCTCTTTTCCCCCATTCTTTGTTAAAGTATAGTACGTGATGAGGGCAGTTCATGGCACAAAAACCGCAATAGGTACATATATTAGGTTTATTTGTTTCACTGTCCCAGAATACTGCATTTACTGTACACGCTTCAACACAATTTTTGCAACCTATGCATTTTTCTGAGATAAGATTTACACCTCCATCTTTTCTTACTTCGAGAGCATTGGTGGGACATACTGCTGCACAGGGTGGGTCAAAGCAAGCTCTACAAACCAAAACAGTAAATCCTTTTTCCATTCCACCTGAAGAATGTACTGCAATCTTTGATTTGGCGAGTCCTGCAAATCCTTGCCTTCTAACACAAGCAAGCATACATATTTCGCATCCTACGCAGCGATCTGGATCTTTTATTTCTATTCTCAATAGATTTAACCTCCTTAACTACTTCTTTAATTTTTTAGTAGGAAAAGCCAGTTCTCCTCCGTTGTATCCAATAACTGCCGTAAGAGGGGTAAGGAGCAATATTAAAATGAGGTAAATATATGTTAAATCCTGAACGTTGCTGTGTATTGAAGAAAAAACAGTAGGAGTTTTTACTCTAATATACAACAAGGTTAGTGCATCAAGATCAACTAGAATAGTGAATAATATTTTAAGTTTTATATGTATAGATAATTTTAATCTATAGTTTAGCCACCAGGTAAATAGTCCTGTTAATATTGCAGGTATACTGAATATTAGTCCTGCTACAAAAAGATAGAATGAAGTGACCTCAAAGGATTTATAGCCAAAAATTAAAAAAAGTAATGCAAAAATGCTCGAACCCATCATATATGCAAGCGGTAAATGAACTGAAATTGGGTGTGGATGCCTTTTTAAAGTTGGATGTGCTTCTAAAATGTTGTTTAGCCAATTTGGAATCCTTTCATCTTGAGGAGTTTCTTTATATATTCCTATAGTGTTTAATCTTTCTAGCATGCTTTCATTGTGCGGGGCATTGGAAATTTCGGCCGTAAGGTCCTTGCCTGAATTATGAATATTCATATGAGTTCCTGTCTTCCAGAGTTTACTATTTGTAGCATCATATACTTTACCTTTGTAAGCAATATATACTTTGTTTTCATCTCTTCCGTTAAATCTTTTAAGAGACTTTTCGTCGAACTCTTTCATATTTTCACCCCACACTTAAATATAATATGGTTTTATTATAACCTAAGAAAATGTTAATATTACTTGATCAAGTTATATTGGTTTAAATTGATTTTAAAGCTAAGTGATATTAATTAGGGCAAAATTTTAGAGTGTTATTAAATTTTATTCGTGTGAGTGAAAATGCAAATGATCCCCTGTATGAACATGTTTATGAAAGTGCTCATCGATCAAATTTACTTTTATAAGCAATTCTTTATTGTCCAAAATTTCTTCTGGAGTTCCTGATGCAACAATTTTGTGATCTTCAGAAAAAACATAAACCTTATCAGCTAATTCATAAACAAGGTCAAGATTGTGGGTAGATATAACTATAGTTTTATTTTGCTTGTGGAATTCTTTAATTAGATTTATTAAATGTCTTTGAGTCCTGGGATCTAAGCCGTTTGTGGGTTCATCTAATAACAAAACTTCAGGTTCAATAGAAAGTATAGATGCTATTGCTTCTTTTTTCTTTTCGCCGCCGCTTAATCTGAAAGGGGGTCTATCTTTAAGATGTTTTAGTTCTAAATTTTCTAAAATTTTTTCTACTCTTTCTTTAACTGTAACTTTATCCAATCCTAACTGTAATGGTCCATAGGCTACTTCATCCCATACTGTTGGATTAAAAAGTTGGACATCTGATTCCTGAAATAAAAAGCCAATTTTTTTCCTAAAAGAATAGAAAAAATCCTCGTTGGAAAAGGCTTCTTCAGTTATTAGATTGTCAAAGGCATAAAATTCTCCTTCTTGAGGGAATATTAAAGCGTCTAAAATTTTCAAAAGTGTGGATTTACCACACCCGTTTGCTCCTAAAAGAATTGATAAATCTCCTTTTTTTATTTCTAAATTAATCTTTGAAAGGGCTATTTCATTACTTGGATATCTAAAGCTTACATCTTTTAGTTTAAAAACAATATTATTTCCAGACAAATAAGTGATCTCCTCCTATAAAAAATAAACAAACTATTATTATAAAGATTAACCAAAGCCAGTCAAATAGCTTCATTTTGAACTCTGTTAATACTAGGGCTTTTCCATTATAACCCCTTGAGGTCATGGCTAAGTAAACTTCATTGCTCATAAAATAAGATTTTCCAAGAAGTATTGACATTGAGTTAGACAAAAATTGCCTTTGTTCGCCTGTGGTAGTGTGCCCTACAGTTCGGCTTTTCTTTGCAACAAACATATCAACCGTAGTTTGTAGAAGAAGATAAATATACCTGTGTGCCATTTCTAAAATTGTTATAAACATAGTAGGCACGCCTATCTTACTTAGTGCCTTTAGAAGTAAAGACCATTTGGTTGTTAGGGTTAACAACAAACTTACTGAAACACATATTCCAACTCTTAGCACTAAAACAATAGCAGTAAAAACGCCTTGTTTTGTTATAGATATTGTTTGTGGAATTTGCCAGAAAAGAAATTGAATGGAATGTGGCAAATAAAATAAAACTAATAAAGGTTCACCTGGCAAAATTGGACTAAAAATACTTGGTATTACCATTATTACAGTAAAAAGTGGGACAATTAACCAAACTCTTTTTAAAAAAGATCTAACAGGAACTAATGATACTTTTGCAAGCCAGATTATCCATAAATTAAAAAATAATAGAATCAAGGGTTGATGAATAAAATTAGCAGTAATTATTAAAAGAAGTGATGATAGTATGTTTATCCTTGGGTCAAGATTTTGCAAAAGGCCATGCCGGGAAGCTATTTTCCCGGCAATAAATTCTTCTTTCATAACGTTGTTTAATTCATTGATTGTTTTTTCTAAAAAACTGCTTTTGGTAGATTTTGATGAGTTAGACTTAAAACTTTTTGAGCACATACAACCACCACTTTAATTTATTTTGTTTCATGAGCCTCTTCATCTTTACCTTTTAAAATTTTTCCAAATAAGTACGTGATAAAACTTATAAGAATTATACCAACTATTGCTGCAGTAATGTATCCTATTGCAGATTGGAAGAAGCTTTGGTCGAAACCAGGAATGCCGTAATCTTGCATGAGCGCATGCCACTTATCAGACATTTGCTCAAGGCCTTCGGGTACAAACCCGAGTTTGTCTTTTAGTTCATCTGCTCCCCATTCCCCCCATGCGCTACCGGATGCAAGGAGTCCAAGCGGAGTAAGTATTGCAACTATTGCCATGCCTATCCAAAGTTTTGCATAGTTAAAAGCTTTTGATGGAGCTTTAACTTTTTCTATGCTGAGCATTTCAGGATTACTTACCTGTAAATATTTAATGGCAAGTGCAGTTATCACTCCTTCGACAGGTCCAGCTACAGTTAAGTGAGCAAATGCCATTGCTGGTACGGCAAGACTTAAGGGATATGGACAGTATTGTGGAACACCAGCGGCTGTATGGAATAATAGAGGTTGCAATCCTAATTCTATTCCTGCACATATTGCCGCAAGAACTATACCAATATAACCTCCAATGAATCCTGCAATGTATCTACGTGCACTGGTTATTTCTGAATTTGTCGTTAATAATTTGTAAATAAAATAGGAGCTAAATGGCAAAACAAAAGCCATATTAAAGCAGTTTGCACCAAAAGCTAGTATACCCCCGTCACCAAAAAGAAGTGCTTGGATTGCTAAAGCAATTGTTATACATAGCGTTGCAGCCCACGGGCCAAATATTATTGCTAGAAGCGAGCCTCCAACTGCATGTGCAGTAGTGCCATCTGGAATTGGAACGTTGTACATCATTATTACAAATGAGAAAGCTGCACCAAGCGCCATCAACGGCACATATTTTTTATTGATGGTATTTTGGACCTTTTTTACCGATGTCCACCAAACAGGAAGCATAACAGCTCCCATTACCGCGCACGTTTGCGGACTAAGATAACCATCTGGAATGTGCATTTAACTCCTCCCTTTCTGTTTAATTTTAATGGATCTGTAATCTACATAGTTACAAATATTTCTAATTTTTTCACCCCCTTTACACATATTGAATATGTTAAAAAACAAAAGCCATGAAAGCTAACCCTTTCTGGGGTTAAGAGCCTTCATGGCTTATTTGTAATTAAACTATCACTTTAGTGTTTGCCTGTCAAGAGTTTTGTAGGCTTTAAGTTTGACAATAAAAGTTAAAAACTATTAATATAATCTTGCTCTGTTGAAAATTCTGTAGATAATTTCTGCAATAATTGCTGATAGTAATCCAGCGCTAAAGCCATTTAAGAAAAGACCTGATAAGATGTTTAACTCTGGCAGAATAATTACTACTTTTTCGAAGATGTATGGAATGATTAAGTACCCCAAAAAAGAAATTAAGCCTATGTGAAGGCTGTGATAACCCTTTTCTGATTTTGAAAGCTTTATCGCTGCTTCTATTTGGATATATCCTACCACTAGAAGAGACGCTGCAATTACCTGAGTAGGTATCTGCACGAAAATTCCAACCAGAGTAGGGTATATTGAGGCGAGTATAAATATTAGACCAACAAGGTAAAATGAATACTTTGATGCGTTTTGTGTCATTACTATCAAAGCAGGTGTAAGCGAATAGCTAACGGTTCCAACTGACCCAAAAACCCCAGAAAATATTCCAGAGATAGCGTCAAATAGAATGCCTTTATTTATTTTTTCAAGAGATGGGGGAATATTTAGCACTCCGAAAAGAGATTGAGTAGAGCCTATCTCGTTTATTACCACTCCAAGATAACAAAATAAAAACGATATTGTAATGACGGGATCGAATTTTGGCATTTGGAGTGAAAATAAATTAGCACTTAAAACAGGTTCTGTGTGCATAGGCTTTATAAATATTAAGAAAATGATTGACGATATGCTCATAAAGAAGAAGATCGAAAATTTTGATAGGGGGAAGCTTTGTTTAGAAAAGAAAATCGTAATTATCGATAATATCAGAATAAAAATTATATTTTCGGTAGAAGTAAAAGGCACTGAAGAAAAACCAAGATTAATTGATATGGGAATGAGCGAAATACCTATTAGCAGTAATACGCTTACTGTAATGCCTTTTGACTGAAGTAGTGAAAATCTCTTTATTATATTGCTTTTTGCAAAAAGTAGTATGAATATGCCTATTGATATTGAGGCGAACGAGATCTCTTCCAAAGATGCACCAGGATTCAGGACGAAGCCTAGCATTAGAGCAGTGGATGGCCCAATTAAAAGGGGTAGTTTGTGGCCAAATTTTAGTTGAAGTATCTGGAAAAGTCCTGAAATTAGGAATATCTTTGCAAGAAAATTTACTTCTTCTGAGTATGTGAAGCTATTTAACTTTGCTATAGTGCTAGCTACTATGACCAACGGAGGAAGTATCAATACTAGCCATTGCAGGCCCTGAAGAAAGATTATGTAAAATGGGGGTTTATCATCAAAATTGTATTTTAAATTTAACTTCTCAGCCATAGTCTATATTAAAACACAATATATCTAATTTGACATAATAGAGCTATTTTGGTAATTTATTGTATGTGTCCACGTAGCTCAGTAGGATAGAGCATCGGATTCCTAATCCGGGGGTCACAGGTTCGATTCCTGTCGTGGACACCACTCTTTTGTATTGGGGGAAAGTAAAGCTTTTGTTTAGCAAAAAAGGTATCACTTTGTTGGAGATTTTGGTTAGTATTTTTATTTTATCTATTTTTATGCTAGTTTCTTTTGGTAGTTTATCTCGTTCTCTTATTGTAGAAAAAAATTTACACATATATAACAAAGCGCTTGAGGTTGCACAAAGTAATTTCGAAAGAGCAATGTCAGACAAAAGTAATCAGGATTTAAATATTGTAGAAACTGATTGTTTTGATGACGACTGTTTTAAAGTAAATATTCAGAAGACAATTAATAGCAATAAAAAAATGATAATTGTGAATGTTTTTGATAGCAAGATTCCTAAAAGATTTGAAGATGTTACATTACAATCTGAACTTTAAAGATAATTTTAAAGATAATTTTAAAAATGGTCTTTCTTTTTTGGAAGTTCTTTTATCAGTACTATTGAGTTCTGTTATAGTATTAACTTTAGTAACAAACCTTTATAACTCTTCCAAAGCTTTGGCAAAAATACAGGGTAAAGATGAAATAATTTCTGAAAGTTCGTTTATGATGCTAAGAGTTGAGCAGGAAATTAGACAAAGCGGTTATAAAAATATGCTATTAGCAAGCGATAATATAGCAGATCCAGGAATAGTCATAAACAAGAATAGTATATTTTTTAATCTTGATTTAGCTAATATCCCAAATGAAAATTACCCAGAAGGAGACGGTAACTACGAAAGGGTAGGATATTACGTTTCAAATGGCTTTTTAATGAGATATGTAAATGGCAATACCGAACCCATGAATGCCCCTGACGTCTATGTGTCAGGTCTTGTTGCTCTTAGGGGGAGAGTAGAATGTGGAAATTTTATAGAAGATTCGTCAGGCGATATAATAAAGATTTTAATTGATATTGATCTGCCAGAGAAAACACACTTTGAAAAATATATTAAACTTCGAAATATCTAAAAAAGGTTTCTCTCTTCTTTTTGTTTTGCTCACTATGTTTTTTATAATTATTGCACTTTCTATTACTTTTTTAGTTATTAAAAACTCATTAAATACTGATATTGTAGTCAAAACCAATGCTAATTATCTTATTGCTTGTGAAAAAGCCATTAATGATGCTGTTTTGAAATTATCATTCGATCCAGAATATGTTGGAGGTGATGTGGTAATAAATTCAATACCTGTAAAGATTGTGATATACGATATTGGTTTATATAAAAAATTAATAGCAAGTTCCTTGGCCAAAAATATTGAAGTTTTAGTCAAAAAAGAACTTTTAATTCCTAAATATGCTTTAGCAATAAGAAAAAATATGTCTTCAATAGGCAATGTAAAGGTTATAACTAGTAAGAATGATAATGCTTTGAGCGGAGTCTTAATTAATTATCTTAGTGATTCATATCCTAATATATTTTTTGAATCTAATAATAATGAGACATTAAGTTTATCTCAACCCACTAAATTAAACTTTGATGAAAGCTTACCATTTTGGCAAGAGTATTTAAAGAGTTTACAAAATTTGCCTTCTGGGCTTGTTATTAACTATTTAGATCCTGCAAGCAGTGCTCCTGTAGTTAATTCTGTGAATTGCAACCAGACTTACTTAGTTCCTTTAAGATTGGGCACTAATTTGAAAATAAATAATCTTAAAGATAATTGTAAAATAACCTTTTTTTCTGATGTTTCTACTTATAAAGATTTGTCGCTTCCATCCAATGCTAATTTTGATTTTAATGGGCAATTATTTGTGCGAGGAAATCTTTCGTTGGGTAGTAAAGAAGTAAATATTAAAAAAGGATTAGTGGTATTATCTGATCTAAACTTCTTAAACTCTAATATTTTAAACGTTGGTGATTTTCTTTTTGTTCAAAAGGATCTAAACTTGACAAATTCTTCTAAAGTAGTTGTAAACAATGGAGTTCAAATTAAGGGAGATCTTTTGGTAGAGAATAACTCTTATATGAGCGTAAATAAAGCTTTGAATGTAGAAGGAGATTCTAAGATATATGGACAGTTAATAGCTAATAATTCTCAATTAAATTTTAATAATTTATACGTTTTAAATGCTGGATCTGTTGATTCAGCAGGTTCAAACCTATACGTTAACAAGATTTTTAACATAAGTTCGTCAGACCTTAGTTTAAAAGGTTTTCTTAAGAGCTCATCATTATATGCTAATTCAATATATGTTGGGCTTAATGAAACCGTTAGTTCAAACATTGTTGTACTAAACTCCGCTGACATATCAGGCAATATTTTAGGTTCTTTACTGGTCTTAAATGAAGATCCTAATTCTAGTAGTTTGTTTAATGATGGTTCTACAATAATTTTCCTTCAAATAACAGATAATTGGGTTGGTCCGCCTCTTGGGTTGAAGTTTGAAATTGTAAAAGGATCCTGGAGAGAATTTTAGTTTTTTTATTTATCTGAAAAATTTGAATTGACTTTAATTATTAGATAATTTAGACTTTTGTTTATATATTTATAATCTAATTAGTGGAGGGTTAGAAATGGATAACTTTAAACTATCTACCAGCGACTTTTTCAATTCTACTGCGCCTTCTTGTATTAGAAAGTCAAGCATAGTCTTTTCAGATAGGCTTAAAAGTACAGGAGAATATGTTAATGCAATCAACGTTGCTATAGGAAATATTTCACTTCCCACTCACCCAGCAATGTTAAAAAGGTTGTTGTTTATAGAAGATGAAAACTTAAAAAAAGGAGTATGGAGATATACTCAAACAGAAGGTATTGATTCTGTGAACCTTGCTTTTAAAAAAATAATAAAATCTTTTTTAAAGCCTGGTATAGATCCAGAACTTTTTACTTTAGTAGATACTGGTGCTTCACACATTATGAAGCTGGTAATGCTGGGAGTTTGCGGAAGGTTTAATGGTATTAACAGGCCTCTTGTGATGCTTGATCCTGTTTATACTAACTATATTTCAATTGCACAAGAACTTGATAGAGAAATATTAGCATTGGATAGAGTTTTAAATGCTGATGGCAAATTTAGTGATGTTGAAATCGAAAGTGTTGAGAAAGTAATTGAAGAAAAAAAACCTTCTGCCTTTCTAATAATACCTTATGATAATCCCTCTGGAACGCTTATGACACAGGAAACTATAAATAAGTTTGCTAAAATTTGCGTTAAACATAGCATATTTTTTATAAGTGATGAAGCATATAGAGGACTTTACTATAGAGATGATATAAAATTTGCCCCTTCAATATGGAATATTTCTGAGGAAGAAGTTCCTGGAATTACCTCAGCAAAAATAAGAATTAGTATAGAATCATTTTCTAAGCTATTTAATGCATGTGGCCTTAGAATGGGTGCACTGATAACGGATAACCAATTATTTTTTGACCAAGCTAGAGCTGTTAATACCACTTATCTGTGTCCTTCTTGTATTGATCAGTACATAGCTTCGGCAATTAATGAAGAGAGCGAAAAGGACATTCAAGGTTGGGTTGCATACTTGAGATCTTATTATAAAAGGATTTTAAATGAACTGTATATGGGCTTGAAGTCATTAATGCCAGGATTGATAGTTACTCAACCAGAAGCAGCAATATATTCTATGGTAGATGTTAGAAATGTTGTAAAGCCAGGATTTGATGCAAATGATTTTGTTATGTATTGTGCAAGAGAGGGCAGTGTAGAAATTAATGGTGTAAATTATACTCTCCTTGTAGCTCCTGCAGATGGTTTTTATAAAAATAATAATCCCTATGCCAAAACTCAAATGAGAATTGCTTGTGTGTTAAGTGATAGGGAAATGAAATTAGTGCCTGAACTTTTTGTGAAGTTACTTAAAGAGTATGAAGATAAAAGAAAGTAGGAAAAATTATTAATTTATCAAGAATATTATCAACTATAAATAGATAATCTAGTGGTTTTTTACTGATTAAAAGAAGAAACGTAATCGTGTTGCCTCATTTAAAAACCTAAAGGAAGTTGTATTCGTTGCCTCACTTAAAATTCTAAACATAACCATAACATATTTTATCTTTGTTTTTGCTAATTTTTTTAATAGAGTTTCTTACTTCTTCCTTTATGGATATATCTTCTAGTAATTTTTTTTGAAGTTTTACTATTTCTCTTTGAAGTTCAGCTGGATTTAATTTTGTATACTGTTCTATTAGCTTTTCTTTATCTATTTTTTCTACACCAGGATTTTCTAATATTCTTTGATAAGGAGTTCTTGCTTTATCGTATTTTTTTGTAACTTTACTTCCAATTCTTTCTTTTGAGATTTGTTTCATTACAGGCTGAAAAAAGTTTATATATAGCCTTAGGCTTTCATAAAGCCTTTTTAAAGTTATTAGCTCAACTTCTCTATCATATCTAAAATAACCAACATATTTTCTTACTACAGAGTAGTTTTTCTGTTCAACATAGCAATTATCGTTTTTTCTATATTTTCTTGACCTTGTGAACGTTATATTATTTTCAACACAATAGCGATGAAGTTGATGGATTTATAAACTCTGCTCCATTATCAGAATCAATTCCAAAAATGTTAAAAGGCAAGCGTTTCTTTATTTCATCTATTGATTCAAAAACCCACCTTTGAGCTTTATTTCTTAAAGCATCTATTTCTATCCAACCGGTGCAAATGTCAACTGCAGTTAGAGTTTGGATAAATTCTCCTCTTAGATCTCCTCCTTCATGACCTACAAGGTCTATTTCTAAATATCCAGGTATACTTTCGTCCCATTCTGAAAATGTCCTTATAGGAATCTGACTTTTAAGAAGGCTGCCTGGTTTTGTATATGTCTTTCCCTTTGGTTTATTCATTCTTTTGTATTCTGAAAGTATTCTGTCTATAGTAGATGCGCTTATCTTAAAGAGTTTTTCTTCTACATCCCTTTCAATTTGTATTTCTTTAAACTCTTTAAGTTTATATATTATTTCAGGAAGAACAGGTTTTAACCTTTTGCCACATGGACAATCTAAAACGTCCCATACCTTAATTAACGCCTTTTTTACATCATCATCATAATATTTGCTTTTCTTTTTCTTTTTCTTCATCGTTAAATCTACTTTTAAAACTCTGTTATTCATCCTTACTATCTTCTCATGACTGCTTAAAAGAAAAGATGCATAACTACGATTGTATCCAGTCAAAGCTATTAACTCATCTAAAATTATGCCTTTTTGTTTCTTGCTTGCTTTTTTATATCTTTTTGCAATTTCACTCACCACTGATTTTCTTTCCTTCATCGTTAACCCCATTTCTAGCCTCCAGAGTTATAGTAACTACTATTCTAAGAGGCTTATTATTTTCATTTAGATTTTTTATTTGAGGCAACGATTGTATTTCGTTTAGATTTTTGATGAAGCAATTCGTAATAATATTTTTTAAAATTTTGATTTATAATAATAATAATTTTTAAAATTTTTTTTATTGCAGTTAATGGAGGTGTAAGTTGTTTGTTTTAATATGTGAATACAGTAAATTTATATCCAAATATCTTTATAATGCTATAAAACAGGATACAGATCTAGAACCAATAATTTTAAATTCTTTCAAAGACTTAGAAAGTTTTGTTGCTGAAAATTCAGATAAAATTTTATGTGCTATTTTAGGTTTGGTTTTGCCTGATGCTCCAAATGGAGAAGCTGTAGATATTTGTATAAAACATAAAGTTCCAACGATAGTTTTTACTTCCATTATAAATGATGATATTAGAGACACTTTAATAAAAAAAGGTGTAGCAGATTATGTATTAAAAGATAGTAATAATAATCTTGATTATGTTGTAAAAATTGTCAAAAGATTGTATAAAAACAGAGAAATCAAAGCTCTCATAGTTGATGACTCTTCTGTTTCGAGGAAGTTTATGGAAGATATTTTGAGCTCACATAATCTTCGAGTATTTACTGCTATCAATTCTGATGAAGCTCTATCTATTTTGGAGAAAAATAAGGACATTAAATTGATGTTGATTGATGAAAATATGCCTGGCATGAGAGGTTCAGATCTGGTAAACGAAGTTAGAAAGACTTATACAAAGGAACAAATGTCTGTTATTGGTATAAGTTCATACTCAAATAGTATATTGACTGTTGAATTTTTAAAACGGGGAGCAAATGACTTTATTTTAAAACCTTTTAACAAAGAAGAGTTTTGTTTAAGAGTGATGCAAAACTTAGAGATTTTAGAAATGTTCGAATCTCAGAAAATTTATGCTACTACAGATTTTCTAACAGGATTATATAATAGAAGATTTTTATTTGACATAGGTGAAAAATTATTAGAAAATGCAAAACGAAACAATCTACCTATTTCTTTGGCAATAATTGATATTGATAATTTTAAATATATAAACGATACATATGGACATCTTTTTGGAGACTTTGTGTTAAAAACTCTTTCAAAAATTTTAAAAGAAAGGTTTAGGGCTGGAGATATTGTTGCTAGATTAGGTGGGGATGAATTTTGTATAATAGGAATAATGGGTGAAAGTTCTTATAGCGTTTTCGATTCCTTAAGACAAAAAGTTTCTTCTTATGAATTTAAAGACCAGGATGTAAATATAAAGATTACTATATCGATAGGTGTAACGAATAAACTAGAAGATAAAGTTGAATTTATGCTGAAAAAAGCTGATAAAATGCTTTACGAATCTAAGAATTTGGGTAGAAACGTTGTTACTATAGATTAAGTTTAATTAATGTTTTTCGGTTTAATTATTTAAAGTAAATTTTTAGTGTTGTTCTAACTTGTTAGTGTAGGCATAAATTTTTCAACAGCACAAGCACATGCTTTGTATTCTGGTATCTTTGCTTCTGGATCAAGCGCATTTATTGTAAGTATGTTTGCATTTGTTTCAGAAAAATGAAAGCTTAAGAATATAACACCCTTCTTGGGTTTCGCTGAAATTTTTGCTCTTACAACGATTTCACCACGTCTTGTTTTAATTTTAACAAGGTCTTTTTCTTTAACGCCAATCTCTTTAGCATCTTCTGGATTAATTTCTACAAAATTTTCTGGAACAAACTCTTCAAGTACCTTTACCCTTCTCGTTTCATTTCTTGAGTGATAATGATAAAGTATTCTGCCTGTTGTTAGGATATATGGAAAGTTCATGTCAGGTATTTCGCTTGGAGGCTGAAAGGTTACACTACTAATAAGAGCTTTTTTATTAGGGCGTTTAAAATTGCCATTTAAGTGAAGAATCTGTGTTCCCGGATGTTCTTCCTCAGGGCATGGCCACTGAATTGAGTTTTCTTCTAGTCTTTTATAAGATATGCCTTTTAATGAAGGGGTAACGTTTCTTATTTCTTCCCAAATTTCTTCTTCACCTTTATAGTCCATTGGATATCCTGCTCTTTTTGCAATTTCGCAAATTATTTTCCAATCATCTTTTACAGATGAGGATGGGTTTTTTGCTGGTTTAATAAGTTGAACTCTTCTTTCTGTATTGGTAAAAGTTCCAAATTTTTCATATGCAGCTTTTGCAGGAAAGACTACATCTGCCATTTGTGCAGTTTCGGATAGAAAAATATCCTGTACAGCTAGAAATTCAAGCTTTTCAAAGCTCTCTTTTGCGTGCTTGACATCAGGTTCAGTGACAAGAGGATTTTCTCCCATTATATATAAAGCTTTTATCTTTCCTTTAAATATTAGATCTGAAAATTGAGAAACAGCAAAACCTATATTTTTAGGTAGTTTAACTTTCCAATGTTCCTCAAATTTTCTTCTAACGCTTTCATCAGTTACCTTTTGATATCCAGTATAAACATCAGGCAAAACACCAACATCACATGCTCCTTGTACATTTGCCTGGCCTCTCAAAGGGTTAATGCCGTTACCAGGTTTACCTATGTGACCAGTAATGAGGGCAAGATTTGCAATCGAAAGAACGTTGCTGACACCTACGTGATGTTGGGTTATTCCCATCGTATAGAAAATTATTGAGTTTGGGCCTTTGGCATAATTAATTGCTGCATCTTCAATTAAACTTTTGCTTACTCCTGTAATTTTTGAAGCATCATCGAGGTTACAATTTTCTAATGTTTTTAAAAGTTCTTGAAAACCTTCAGTGTATTTGTCAATAAAATCTTTGTTAATGAGGTCTTTTTCTATAATGATTTTTGCCATTGCATTGAGAAGCAGCACATCTGTTCCAGGATAATGTTGTATGAAAATATCAGCATACCTAGCAATATCAGTACTTCTTGGGTCGCAAACAATGAGCTTTGCTCCTCTTTTTTTCTTGTTTTCTTTTATAAATTGAGCAATAACGGGGTGTGATTCTGTTGTGTTAGAACCTATAACAAACATTACGTTTGAATTCATAATATCAGATATAGGATTTGTTGCAGCTCCTGTACCAAGTGCTTTACCTAATCCCACAACAGTAGAAGAATGACACAACCTTGCACAATGATCTATGTTGTTTGTACCGATAACAGCACGAGCAAATTTTTGAATTAAGTAATTATCTTCGTTGGTACAACGAGCTGAACCAAGAACACCAATTGCATCAGGACCATATTTTTCTTTAATTTCAAGCAATTTATTTGTAGTATAATCTAAAGCTTCTTCCCATATCACCTCTCTAAAATTACCGTTAACCTTTATTAAAGGTTGTAATATTCTTTCAGATGAGTTTGTATATTCAAAACCATATCTCCCTTTTACACAAAGTCTTCCTTTGTTAGGTTCTTTGTTCTCTACAGCCCTTGCCATTATAATTTTGTTTTTTTTGTCTGTGTAAAGAGAGATATTACATCCAACACCACAATAAGCACACACTGTGTCTGTTTTTTCAAGATTAAATATTTTTCCCTTTCCGATACGTGTTTTTTCAATAAGTGCTCCAGTTGGACATGCTTGAACACATTCTGCACAAAATTGACAATTTGTTTGTTCTAATGGGATGTTGAATGGTGTTGATATTGTTGATCTGTAACCCCTCATAGCTATTCCAATTGCTTCAATTAATGACTGGTTTTCACATGCGCCTATACATCGTCTACAAAGCACGCACTTTTGTGGGTCAAACTGAATAAATGAATTTGTGTCCCAGGCAGTTTCTTTCGGAGTGTAAAAGGCCTCATTTTTATCAAGAAATTGACTTATTTTTATACCAAATTGATAAGCAAGATCCTGAAGAATGCAATCTGAATCTTTATCACAAGTCATACAATCTAGCGGATGGTGGGCGAGTAAAAGTTCAAGGTTTGTTTTTCTTGCTTCGTAGATAAGTTCTGAATTTGTTTTAATTTCCATTCCTTCGGTAATTTTTGTTAAACAGGCTCTTTGAAGAGTTTTAATTCCTTTAATTTCAACTAAACATAAGCTACAACTCCCATCTTCAGATATATCTTCAAGATAACAAAGTGTTGGTATTTCAATTCCAGCTAGTTTACATGCATTTAAAATTGAAATGCCATTATTGAATTGATAAGGTTTTCCGTCAATTTTTATACTAACTAATTCGCTCATTTAAAATCTCCTTATATTAATTTTGCTTTTAGTTCATTGGACAAACTTTTGCTGGACATTTCTTATCCTTCACATGAGATATATATTCATCTCTAAAATGTCTAAGAGTTGATAAAACTGGGTTTGGGGCTGTTTGACCTAGTCCACATAGAGAAGTTGATTTTATAACGTTGCCAAGCTTTTCAAGCAAATCAAGGTCTTTCATGGTCCCGCCTCCCCTAGTTATTTTCTCTAAAATATTTAGCATTTGTCTTGTTCCTTCTCTACAAGGAACACATTTGCCACATGACTCATCAACAGTAAACTTCAAAAAAAATTTGGCTACATCTACCATACAGCTTGTTTCATCCATCACAATTAACCCTCCTGAACCCATAATTGCTCCAAGTTGAGGAAGATTTTCATAATCCATTGGAATATCTATGTAATTAGCAGGAATAACGCCCCCAGATGGACCACCTGTTTGAGCCGCTTTAAATGTGTGACCTTCTGGGATTCCCCCTCCAATGTCAAAAACTATTGTTCTTAGAGATGTTCCGAGAGGGACTTCAATTAATCCTGCAATATTTACTTTCCCTACGAGTGAAAAAGCTTTTGTTCCAGGACTCTTTTCGGTGCCAATTTGTTTGAAAAAGTTTGCGCCCTTTTCAATAATAATTGGAACATTAGCAAGGGTTTCAACGTTATTTATAACAGTTGGTCTTCCAAATAAGCCAATTTCAATAGGATAAGGTGGTTTCTTTCTAGGTTCTCCTCTTTTGCCTTCAGTAGAATTTATTAAGGCAGTTTCCTCGCCGCAAACAAATGCTCCTGCTCCTATCCTTAGCTCTATATCAAATGAAAAGTTTGTTCCAAGAATATTTTTTCCTAATAGGCCTATTTCTTTTGCTTGTTTTATTGCAATTTGAAGCCTTTTTACTGCAAGAGGATATTCTGCCCTGATGTAGATAAATCCTTTTTGTGCTCCTACGGCATATCCTGCTATTGTCATTCCTTCTAGAACAGAATGTGGATCCCCTTCAAGAACAGACCGGTTCATATAAGCGCCCGGATCGCCTTCGTCTGCGTTACATATAATATATTTGATATCTGATGTTTGTTTTTTTGCAAGCTCCCACTTAAGACCCGTTGGGAATCCAGCACCTCCTCGACCACGAAGCAAGGAATCTTTAATAATTTTTATTACATCTGCTGAAGACATAGAAGTTAATGCTTTTCCTAATGATTCATAACCTCCTTGTGCAATATATTCTGTTATGTCTTCTGGATTTATAAAACCACAATTTCTTAATACAATTCTTGTTTGTTTTGAAAAAAAGGGCGTTTCCTCAAGAGTTAAAAATTGTTTTCCTTCTTGTTCCCATGAAAGTCTTCTAACAGGAACTCCTTTAATAAAATGTTCTTCTACAATTTCTTTTCCATCTTCAGGTTTAAGTTTTGTATACATAATTCCTTCTGGATAAACAACCATTCTTGGTCCTAATTGACAAGATCCCATGCAACCAGTTTCAACAACAATTACTTCATTTGTTAAATCATGTTTTTTTATTTCATCTTCTAGAGCATTTTTAAAACTATTGCCGCCTGCAGCAAGACATTGTGTTCCAGCACAAACAAGTGCATGAATCCTATAAAATTTCATAAATTACTCCTTTTCAACTTATTATCACTTAAAATTTATTCATTAAAAATACATGAAGTAATAATTTTTCTAGCTATATCCTCGTTTACATTGGTAAAATAAGAAATTTTTCCACCTTTTTCTATAGCTATAAAAGGTTCTTTTATGTTGGAATTTATAGGTGGTCTTCCGAGAATTTGAACTTCAAAAAAATTATTTTTTTGAAGTTCATCCAAAATTGATTGAAGTATTTTTCTTGAATTGCTAACATCATCATTTTTCAAGAGGTTTAAATAAATTTTGAATTTGATCTCTTTTAATCTTGTTTTTAAAAACATTTGAGATTGTTCCTTTAGTTTATGTAAATCATCGAGCGATTCAATTTTTTTCATTTAAACACCTTTATTATCTTGTGTGTTTACTAATTTTTTTATGGGATCATGTACCTTTCGAGGATTTCAATAGCCTCATTTTCAGAAAGCTTGCCATATATATCCTTCCCGTCAATAATCATTACTGGTGCAAAACCGCAGCAGCCGACGCACCTTACAGTTTTTACTGTAAATTTGTTGTCTTTTGTAATCTCATTTGGTTTAATATTTAATTTATTGCACAAAGCATTTAATATTTTCTCTCCGCCCTTAACATAACATGCAGTTCCTAAACATGTTGTAATAACGTGTTCAGCATCTTTTGTAAGTTTGAAGAAGTTATAAAATGTTACAACGCCATAAATTTTAGACAAAGATATATTTAATTTTTCTGCGATGTAGCTTAGTATTTCTTCGGGAAGATAACCTATTGATTCCTGTGTACCGTGTAAAATTTGAATTAGAGATTCTGACCTTAAGCCCCATTTTTTAATTTCTCTATCTACTGCTGGAAAGTTTGTAATTTCCATTTTTTCTCCCTTCAATTATCATATGTTATTTCAAATTCAAATTATATTTTTAACTATTGTCATGATAATATTTTATAACTTTAATTTAATTATGCTTCCTATGTAATTTTTATTTAAAAAATAAAAAATTATTATGGCAAATTGATAACTTGACATTTTTCTTTAAATATTTTTGAATATATCTATATATTAAATGAAAACTGAATATGATATTCATTTTTTAGTGTAAAATATTACTAAGATTAAGTTATTTTTTTGGAGGATTTAAGTGAGAGTTATTTTTTTTCTACTTTTTTTTATTTTTTTAACTCCCAAAATTTCTTTTTCAGCGCCAATGAGCTTAGACTTAAGTGAAGCTATACAATATGCTTTAGTAAATAATCATGAATTAAAGTCTCTATCTGAGTCTATAGTTTCAAAAGAAGCAGATTTAGGGATTGCTCAAAGTAGTTATTTGCCAAAACTTTCTCTTAGTGAAACCTATTTAAGGACAAACAATCCTACGTACGCATTCATGGCAAAATTAAATGAAGGGAGATTTACTCAAAACGATTTTGAAATTAATTCTTTAAACAATCCATCATCTATTAACGATTATCAAACAACTTTTACCGTTGATCAGTTAATTTTTTCAAGAAAAGCACTGTTAGCTATTGACATGGCAAAAAAAGAACTTCAAGCACAAAAACTCAATTACCAGAGAAAAAAAGAAGAAATTGTTTATAAAGTTATAAAGAGTTATTTAGAGGTTCAAACTGCTAAAGAATACTTAGATGTAGCTCAAAAAGCTCTTGACGATGCTCTGGAACATGAAAAGATTGCAAAAATTAATTATAAAGTTGGTTTAAGCGTTTATTCAGATGTTTTAAGGGCTGAAACTTCTGTTTTGGCGGCAAAGGAAAAACTTGTAAGCGCTAAGAAGAATTTTGAAATATCGCAAAGATCTCTTGGTCTTGTACTGGGTATTGGGGAAAATGTAGTTCCATCTGGAAATTTTGATTTGCCTCTTAAGCTTCAAGAGGAAGAATATTATAAAAATGCAAGTCTTAGTAGGGCTGATTTAAAGGCAATTGAATTAAGAAACAAAATTGCAAAAAAGAATATTGAGTTAGCCACTTCTAGTTATTTACCTTATATAGGTCTTTCACTTACTTACCAGATGAATGATCACAGCAGTATTTTTGGTTCTGAAGGAAGTAGCTATCAGTTTTTAACATATTTAAGTTGGAATATTTTTGATGGAGCAAAAAGAGAAAACGAGATAAAAAAAGCTAAAGCTGAACAAAAGATGGTTGAGGAAAATCTAAAGTCTTTAGAAGATGCAATTTCCTTAGAGGTTTATAGTTCTTATCTTGGGGTAAAAGAAGCTAAAGAGAATTTAGAGCTTGCAAAGGGTGCCCTCGTTAGTGCAGAAGAAGATACAAAAATTATCTTACACAGATATCAAAACGCTCTTTCACCTTTTATTGATTTATTGGATGCTCAAACGAATTTGGATAATATAAGGGCAAATTTGGTTGATAAAGAAAATAAATATTTTATGTCTTTGGTTGATTTGGATTATAAAAGTGGAACTTTGCTTTCAGAATTAGGAATTAAGTAAGTCTTTTAAAGGGAGGATAAAATGTTTAAAGGTTTGAAATCATTTCGTTTTTATTTCATATTTTTCTTAATATCATTATTTGCTGTTTTTCTAATTTCAGGATGTTCTTCAAATCACCCAGAGAAGATTGAAAATAAAACTATAAAGGATGTAAAACTTCAAACGGTAAATGAAAGTAATTTGCCGAAGTATTTAGAAGCATCAGGTACAGTAAAGGCTAAAATAATAAGTGTTATTACAAGCAAAGTTATGGGGACTATTACTTCTATTAACGTTAAAGACGGAGATAGGGTTTCAGAGGGAGAAGTACTTTTGACGATTTACGATCAGGATGCATCTGAAAGGGTAAGACAGGCTGAAAAAAATCTGGATGCTGCAAAACTAAATTTATCATTAAGTAATGCAACCTATATGAGATATAAGGCACTGTATGATGAGAAGGCTTTGAGCCAGCAGGAGATGGATCAAATTACGACACAAAAAGAACTAGCACAAACTAATTATGAAAGAGCAAAGGCAGCCTTGGAGGAAGCAAGAGTTATGAGGAGTTTTTATACTGTAACGTCGCCCATTTCTGGAATTGTATCTTCCAAAAAGGTTGATGTTGGTACTACTGCAATGCCTGGTATGCCCCTACTTAATGTAGAGAATACTTCTAGCTTTGAATTAGACGCTAACGTCGATTCCAAATATTCTCAAGATTTAAAAGTTGGTTCACCTGTAAAGGTAAAAATTGATTCTATGCCTGAAATTGAGGGTAAGATATCTGAAATAGTACCTTCGGTAGATCCGATGTCTAGATCCTTTGTAGTAAAAGTAGATCTTGGTTCTGGCAATTTTAAAAGTGGAATGTATGGGAAGGCATATTTTAATATAGGAACAAAAAGAGCAGTTGTCATACCAGAAACAGCTATTGTAAGAAAAGGCGGTTTAATTGGTGTGTATGTAGTTGACGATAAAGGAATTGTAAGCTATAGGATGGTTAAGCTAGGTGAAACATATAAAAATACTGTGGAAGTATTATCAGGGCTTTCTAATGGTGAAAGAATAATTGTTGAAGGCACTGAAAATGCTTTTGACGGTGCCATTGTAAAAGGAAGTTAGGGGAAAAGTTATGAAATTTGGACTTGCAGGTAAAATTGCACAACTTTTTATAAGATCAAAACTTACTCCTTTGATAGTTATAACCTCATTAATATTAGGTGTTTTTGCTGTAATTGTTACTCCAAGGGAAGAAGATCCACAAATAGTTGTTCCAATGATTGATGTTTTTGTTCAATATCCTGGGGCTTCAGCAAAAGAGGTTGAGGAAAGAGTAACAAAACCTATGGAAAAATTTTTGTGGGAGATTAAAGGGGTAGAGTACATATACTCAACTTCTGAACCAGGTCTTAGTATGGTAACTGTTAGATATAAGGTAGGAGAAGATATGGAAAAGAGTATTACAAACCTTTACACAAAACTCTTTTCTCATCTTGACCTAATCCCGCCTGGCGTTTCGATGCCTATTGTAAAGCCAAAATCTATTGATGACGTTCCAGTTTTAACTTTAACTTTATGGAGTAACGAATATGACAGTTATGAACTTAGGAAAATTGCTCTAGAAACTTGCGATTATCTAAAAAAGGATTCTGATGTAGCAGAAACACACATAATAGGTGGTCCAAAAAGAGAAGTAAAGGTTGATATCGACCCATTAAGGTTGAAAGCCTATCACATATCACCTATGCAAATTTCTCAAATGATAAGCTCTGCTAACGTTTCACTTTCCTCAGGATCTTTTCCTTTGAATAATTACGAATATTTAGTTGAAACTGGAACTTTTCTTAGAGACGCGAATGATGTAGGGAACGTAATTGTTGGGGTTTTTGAAGGTAGGCCTGTTAAGCTAAGTGATGTTGCTACTATAACAGATGGTCCTCAAGAAGCAAAGAATTATGTATTTATGGGTTTTGGCCCATCTTGGAGAAAAAATATACCTGGAATAGAAAAATCTAGTATTTACCCTGCAGTTACTATAACGATTGCGAAAAAGAAGGGTACAAACGCGACTGAACTAGCTGGAAGATTATTAAGCGATATTTCTAGATTAAAGGGTACTGTTATACCAAAGGGTGTTATTGTAACTACAACTAGAAATTATGGGAATACAGCTAACGAAAAATCGAATGAGTTGTTAGAACATATGCTACTTGCTGCAGTTTCTGTTACTGTTCTTATAGGTCTAAGTTTAGGGATTAGAGAAGCCTTAGTTGTTGCTGTAGCAATTCCTGTTACTTTGGCCCTTACTCTTTTGGCCACTTATTTATTTGGTTTTACTTTAAATAGAGTTACTTTGTTTGCTTTGATTTTTTCTATAGGCATTTTAGTAGACGATGCTATTGTTGTCGTAGAAAATATACATAGACACTTTAGAGAGAAAGAGGTTTCTGTTCTTGTTGCTCTTCAGGCAGTTAACGAGGTAGGTAATCCTACCATTCTTGCTACTTTTACAGTTATAGCAGCACTTTTACCTATGGCTTTCGTTTCAGGTATGATGGGTCCATATATGAAACCCATTCCTATTGGTGCTTCTGCTGCTATGATAATTTCACTTCTTATCGCATTTATAATTAGTCCATGGCTTAGTTATATTGTTTTAAAAAACGTTAAAAAAACAGAAAAAGAGAAAGAAAACAGGATAATATCGTCTTTTAATAGACTATACAGAAAAAATCTTACATTGATGTTAGAAAGTGGCAAGAAAAGAACTTCTTTTATAATTTTTACAATAATATGCCTTCTGGCTGCTGTGGCGCTTTTACCCCTAAAAATAGTTATGGTAAAAATGTTACCTTTTGATAACAAGAGTGAAATTCAAGTTTTGATAAATACTCCAAAAGGAACTACACTTGAGGCTACAAATGCCATTGCAGAAAGAATAGCAGAATATATTAAAACTGTTCCCGAGGTTGATAATTATCAAATATATTCTGGCATAGCATCTCCAATAACCTTTAATGGTCTAGTAAGACACTATTTTCTTAGGGAAGGTGATGATGTAGCTGATATTCAAATAAATTTGGTTCCCAAGGACGAGAGAAGTGCACAAAGTCACGATATTGCAAAAAGAATTAGGGGGCCTATAGATCAAATTGCCAGTGCTTATAATGCGAGAATAAAAGTTGTTGAAGTGCCTCCTGGACCTCCAGTACTAAGTACTCTTGTAGCTGAGGTTTATGGTCCCAGCTTTAATGAGCAACTAAAAATTGCTTCTAAGATTGAGGATATTTTCAAAAAAACACGCGATGTTGTGGACGTTGATTGGCTACAAAATGATGAACAAACAAAATATATTTTTAAGGTTGATAAAGAAAAGGCTGCGTATAATGGTATCTCAACTTTTGCTATTGCACAAAGTCTTCAGATGGCACTTCATGGAAGTGATGCTGGACTTTTACATACCGATCATAGTAGAGAACCTGTAGAGATTTGGGTGCAGGCTCCTTTGAAAAATAGGGCAAGCCTCAATGGTTTACAAAATATTGCACTGCCTTCTGCAACAAATCATATGGTTTCGTTAGCTGAATTGGTAACGTTAGAAAAAACTAGTGAAGATCAGCCCATATATAGAAAGAATCTTAGACGAGTTGTTTATGTTATTGGTGATGTGGCTGGAAGAGAAGAAAGTCCTATATATGCAATTTTGAGAATGAATAAGCCTATCTCTGAGATAAAAGTGCCGGGAGAGAATCCACTAAAGCTCTACTTTACACATGAACCTCCACTTGGCCTAAACTATTCTGTTAAATGGGATGGTGAATGGCAAATTACTTACGAAGTATTTAGAGATCTTGGGATAGCTTTTGCTGTAGTTTTAATTTTAATTTATGTAATGATAGTTGGATGGTTTAAATCATATATTACTCCTCTTATTATTATGGCTCCTATACCACTTTCTTTGATAGGCATTTTGCCTGCTCATGCAATTTTGAACGCGTTTTTTACTGCTACATCGATGATAGGGTTTATTGCAGGTGCTGGTATAGTAGTAAGAAATTCAATTATCCTAGTGGACTTTATAGAGATGAAACTAAATGAAGGGGTTCCTTTAAAAGAATCTATAATTGAAGGTTGTTTAGTTAGATTTAGACCTATGTTTTTGACGGCAGCTGCAGTAGTAGTTGGATCAAGCGTAATACTTTTTGATCCTATATTTCAAGGAATGGCCATATCGCTAATGGCAGGAGAAGTAGCAGTTACTATATTTTCTTGGACATTGCTTCCTATTCTTTACTTTATATATAAGGATACTGAGATAAAGATTAAAGAGGGAAAAATAAAGTTTGACATAAAAAAGATTTTTAAGAGGTGATAATATTATGTATAAGGCTCCTACCCAGAATTGGTATCTTGAAAGGATTATATTTCTTATAGCGGGTATGTTTGTATTGGTTAGTCTTTTCTTAGGACTTTTTTGGAGCCCTTTTTGGTTTATTTTAACCTTTCTAGTAGGAATTAATTTGGTAATATTTGCTTTAACAGGTTTTTGTATAATGGCAAACATTCTTTACAAATTAGGAGTAAAATCTAGATTGAAGTAATTTGTTATTAAAATGGGGTGAATGGTGCAAGAGGTTTTTTTCTATGATGAATTAAATATTGCTGTATCTTTGGCCAAAGAAGTTGGATCATACTTTGATAAATTATTCGTAGAAAATCCAAAATTAGCTTCTAACAAAGTTGAGGATATAGAAGAAAAGATTTATTTGTCTTTAAGAGAAAAATTTCCAACATATGGGTTTCACTGTGAATCTATGGGGATATTGTCACAGTCAACTCATGAAAATAATATATATTGGATAGTTTCAGCTCTTTCTGGTTTAGAACCATTTACAAAAGGCTATAGAGGTGCATGCGTTTCAATTGCGCTTTTGTCCAACAGAGAATTGGTTTTGGGAGTGGTTTATTCATTTAATTTTGATGACTTATTTTATTGGTCAAAGGGATTGGAATGCGTATATAGAAATGAACAGAAAACAACTAGTGACCTTAAATCTAATGTTATTCTTACCTCATATGAGGCTGATAAAAACAGCAAAACTAATTCAATCCTTTGTTATCCGTATAAATATAAATGTGTTCCATCTTTTTCCTATAGATTAGCTTTATGTTCAGTTGGCGAAGGGGTTTTTGCGATTGATTGTTCAAATCCAACAACATTTACCTATGCTGCACCACATGCTCTTTTAGTTGGCAATAGATTAAATCTTTATGATGAAACGGGCAAAGAAGTTAGATACTCAAAGCAAGGTTATAGTGGATGTGGACAGGTATGTTTTGGAGGAGATTATAAAGTAATAAGGGATTTTGTTGGCAAAAATTGGAAGAGTGTGCTTTATAGACCGCCGCTTGAAAATGTTCTTAACCTTAATCAGACAGAAACTCCAAAGCTTGGCAAGAGTGTTAAAGATAAATGTTTATTATCTAAGGTTCAAGGCACCTTGATGGGATTGATAGTTGGTGATTCGTTTGGATACTCTAATAGTAATGAAAAGGTTATCGACTTTACTATTGAAAATCAAATGTTAGAACCTGTAAATTCTGAAATAGTTATTATTTTGTCAAGAGTTCTATCAAAATATTGCTCGTATGACTTTAAAAAAGTTATAGAATCCTATTTATATTGGTATAATTCTGAACCGTTAGAGGTAAGTTTTTCAGAATCAAGTTCCTTTAGTGCTCTTAACTATTTGTTTCACATTCCAGAAAGTTATTCTTCTGAATCTATTGACGATATTTCAAATTCCTTTTTGTTAAGGATTATTCCTATAGCAATATTTACTTTAAACTCTTCGTTTGAAGAGGCTTTTGATATTGTAGAAAAGGATTGTAAGATAACTAACCCAAATTCTCTTTGTTTGGAGTGTGCAAAAATATTTTTATATACTATAAGGTTAGCTTTAAAGAGAAGACTGACAAAAGAAGACTTATATAGATATGCTCTCAGATTTGTAAGCGAAAACGATTTTTCAGATAATGTAAAGAACGCTTTAATTAATGCAAAGACTCAGGCTCATCCAAATCACAATGAAAAATCTGAAAACGTTTTGATTTGTATTCAAAATTTATTTTATGAATTACTAAACTCAAGTTCCTTTGAAGAATCGATTATAAAAACATCAATAAGAGGAGGAGACACTTCTAAAAATTGTGCTTTAGTGGGTTCTTTGTTTGGTGCTTTATATGGATTAGAAAATATTCCTCTGTATTTCAAAGATAAGATTCTTTCAAGCAGATCTATAAAGGGTTTGCCAAAGGTTACATATCCTAGACCACAAATATTTTGGCCTGTAGATATTCTAATTATTGCTGAAAATCTTTTAAAATGTTAATAAAATTTTTAATTAGGAGGTTGCTATATGGATGCTATAGAAGCGTTGTTTAATAGAAGAAGTATAAGGATGTATACAGATAAAGAAATTCCCCAGGAATATATAGAAACTATCTTAAGAGCAGCAATGTCTGCTCCTTCAGCAGGTGGGAGCAATGTTTGCCACTACATAGTGGTGAAGGACAAGAATTTATTAAAAGAAGTTCTTAACTATCATCAATATGCTCATATGCTTTTGCAGGCTAATGTTGCAATAATTGTAGTTGCAGACCCATCTCTTGAAAAATATCCTGGTAGATGGCCTCTAAATTGTTCTGCAGCAATGGAGAATATTCTTATTGCGGCAACAGCACTTGGGATAGGATCTTGTTGGGTTGGTATTTATCCTGTAGAAGAAAGGATAAACGGTTTGAGAAAAATATTTAATATTCCTGAGAACTTAGTGCCTTTTGCAATTGCTTCGTTAGGTTTTCCTGCAGAAAGGAAAAAGCCTCATGGTGAATTAGATAAATCAATTATTCACAACAATAAATGGTAATCTAAGAATTTTTAATGTCATTACTTGAGGTAAAAAATTTATCTTTAGGGATATATTCTGAAAAGAAAAAAAGATGGTCAAAAGTTTTAAATAATGTAAATTTTAGTCTTAATCAAAATGAATTTTTAGGCATTGTAGGGGAATCAGGTTCTGGAAAAACAATTCTTGTAAATTCAATTTTAAAACTGATGCCAAAAAATTCAAAATTATTTTCAGGTTCTATATTATTTAAAGATAAAGATATTTTGAAGCTTAGTGAAAAGCAAATTCGAGAAATTAGAGGAAAAGATATTTCAATAATCTTTCAGGATCCTATGAGCTCTCTTCATCCACTCCTGACTGTAAAGGATCAGATAGTTGAAATGCTATTGGCACATGGAATTTGTAAAAAATCTGAGGCAGTTGAAATAGCTTTGGATCTTTTGAAAGTCGTTAAAATTGATCAGCCAGAACTGGTGTTAAATAAATATCCATTTATGCTCAGTGGTGGAATTAGACAGAGAGTAATGATTGCTATTGCAATTTCTTGCAATCCTGAGATTATTATAGCCGATGAGCCAACAACCGCTCTTGACGTAACTGTGCAAAAAGGTATTTTGGATTTAATAAAGAACTTTAAGAAAAAATTGAATTCTTCACTCATACTTGTTTCTCATGATTTAGGTGTTGTTTGGGAAAATACAGATAGGATAGCGGTAATGTACTGTGGAAGAATAGTAGAAAGCGGTAGGACAAAGGATGTGTTAAAAAAACCTTTACACCCTTACACTTTTGGACTTTTGTCTTCTATGCCAAAAAGGGTTACTAACAAATTAGAAATTGTAAAGGGAATCAAAGGCAGCATCTTATCTCTTGATGAATTCCCAGACAATATATGTCCTTTTTTACCCAGATGTGATTTTTCTACAAAAAAATGTAGTGAACCATTATCTTTAGAACTTGTAGATAATGACAGATTTGTAGCTTGTTTTAATAAAGGTGTATTTAAATAATGTTGTTTCGGGCAAAAAATATTCACAAAATCTTTTTTAGAAAAAGTTTTTTTGATTTTAAAAATAACGGATTGAGCGCTTTAAGTGATATAAATATTGATATTTATGATGGAGATATTATTGGAATAGTTGGAGAAACTGGATCAGGGAAGAGTACTCTTGGAAAAATTTTTGTGGGCTTAGAAAAACCTTCTCGTGGTTTTCTTTACTACAACAACAATAATATTTTTAAATTAAGCAAAAAGGATTTTAGAAAATTTCAGAAAAGCACTTCTTTTATATTTCAAGATCCTTATTCATCTTTTAACCCTAAAATGAGAGTTTTGGATATACTTCAAGAACCACTTATTCTTAACGGAGTTGAAAAAAATAAAAGAAAAGAAAGAATTGATGAGATAATTAATAATGTTGAGCTAAAGATTGAAGATCTTAACAAATTTCCACATCAATTTAGCGGTGGGCAAAGACAGAGAATAGCAATAGCAAGAGCTTTGATTCTCAATCCAAAGTTTTTGGTGGCTGATGAGCCTATTTCTTCGCTAGATCTTTCTATAAGAGCTCAAATTTTGAAACTACTTAAGGAGATTTATGAAAAAAGCAATCTTACAATGATGATAATTTCCCATGATCTCTCAATTGTTGAGTATTTGTGTAATAGGGTAGTAGTTCTTTATAAAGGTTTTATGATGGAAGAAGCTTTTACAAAAGATCTTTTCAATAATCCACTGCATCCTTATACCAAACTTTTGATTGAATCGTCTCCAACTTTATACTCTGAGAAAACTAAAGCAACTGAATTAGAAACTCCAGAATCTACAGTTGATTTTAAGGATACACAGATTAGGTTTTGTCCATTTTTAGAAAAATGTAAGCAAAAAATTGATAAGTGTAAAGAGAGCTTTCCTGAAATAATAGAAGTAGAAAAAGAACATAAAGTAAGATGTTTCAGGTATATTTAATATTCCCAGAGCATAAGTAAATTATAGGGAATAGCTTTTACAACATTTATATCTATCTTTCCTGCTTTTGCCATTTTTTCTAATATTTCTATGGCATCATTGTGTCCTAATCTATCCTTTCTGTATGGTCTTTGTTGTCTAAGTGCGGCGTAAATGTCTGCAACAGCCATAATTCTTTGAAAAATTGTAAGGTCATTACTTGTTAAGCCAAATGGATAACCGCTGCCGTCTAAGTTTTCGTGATGAAATGATGCTATATCTACAATTTCTTTATCTAAACCCAAAGTATTTAAAAATGAATATGTATAATAAACGTGTGATTTCATAATCAGCCATTCATTTTCTGTTAATTTATCTGGTTTTTCTAAAATATTATAAGGAATAAAAATTTTTCCAATATCGTGCAAGAAACCTGCAGTTTCTATTTTTTGACAATCCATAGGTGGAAATCCCATTGTTTTGGCTATTGAGACGGCAGTATAAGTTACATCGATCGAATGAAGTTTGGTAAACTCGCTTTTTGCATCAACTAGATTTTTTGCAATAGACTTAGCTAAATCTCCTAATTGTTCGTTACTTAGGATTTCAAATCTGTCTTCTATCAGTGAAGAATTTTCTTTCTTTACTTCTTCAACGTTATTTAATATAAACAAGAAATAATCATTTTTTGAAACGGATAGAAAGGCATCAAGAATATCTTTGAATGAAGCTTTATCTTTAAAAATTGAAAAAGCTTTAGCTTGAATTTCTCTTGTGCTTGTAAAGTTGCTATTTCTAATTAAAACTTCGATTTCATCGGCAAACAAGATAATCTTTGAAAGGGAGTTTTGCGTATTTTCATTATGATGGTTTTTAATAATAGATGCAATTTTATCAAAAAAGGGTATATCTCTTAACAATTCATAACCAGAATAAGCATGATTTTGTACATTAATTTCTTTCCTTTTGTTTAATTCGAGCAGATACGAGCTCTCACTTAAAAGGGCTCCAATATCGTGCAATAAGCTGCTAAGATAAAGGTCAATTCTCTGGCTTTTTTCCAGTTTCATTTCTCTTGATATAAGGTTGGCAATAAAGCTAACCTTTAAAGAATGTTCGTATGGATAAGGATTAGAAAGGAACAATGTTTGTGAGTAAGAAATATTTTCAACTAATTTTGTTATGTTAATTTTTTTGTTACTAATCATTGTTGAGTATTGAGATTATATCCATTGGTTTTTTAATATGTACAGCGCCTTTTTCTTTTGAAACTTCATCTGGTCTAAATCCCCAAAGAGCGCCAATTGGTAGAATTTCAGCGTTTTTTGCTGTAAGTATGTCTATAGCAGTATCGCCAATCATTGACCAGTTGTCCCTTACCAAATTTGAAAAAGAAATTATCTCATAAATTGCTTTCGGATTTGGTTTTTTAGGTATATGAGGTCTTGCTCCCAAAACTTTTATAAAGGGGAAATCGCGAAAGAAAAAGTGTGCCATCTCTTTTGTAAAGGGATCAGGTTTATTTGAAAGTATTGCTACTTTGTAGTTTTTTTCTCTTAGATAATCTAAAACTTCATATATTCCTTCATATGGCCTGCTGTTTTTTGACCAATTTTTCCTATAGATTTCGCTATAAGTTTTAAGTAACTTTGACTTTAATTCTTCTGAATATAGTTCTTTAGGGATAATTCTTTCTATTAAAACTTCTGAACCCTCACCAACAAAGTTTTTGTAGTTCTCTATCGGATATGGCTCTAAGTTATTTTCTATGAGAGCTTGATTTGCACTTATTGCAATATCTTCAAGCGTGTCAACGAGAGTTCCATCAAAATCGAAAACTATACCCTTTATGCTGTTTTTTATTGACATATTAATAGTTATATTTATAGATTTCTATAAAAAGTTTATTTGCTAGGTCTGGATTTAGACCTTTTAGTATCTTCTCTTCTGTCATTGCAAAATGTTTTTCTCCAAGTTTTGCAAGAGCAATTCCAACATAATAGTGATAATTTGCATTATCAGGGTCAAGCCTTATTGCATTTTTATATGCTTGAAAAATCATACCGTTATCTGATCTTTTCCAAAAGATCTCTCCAAGTCTTGTTGAAGCTAATAAATTATCAGGGTCCTTAACTAAAAGATTTTCATATAAAGTTACAGCTTGATCGTAATTCTTCTTTTCATAAGCAGTATTTGCATTTTTTAAAAGTTGCTCTGTGCTTTGGTCATTAATTATGTTAACTGGATATAAACTTGCTAAATTTTTTATGGTATATATTTTATCGAAAAGAGAATTTGCAAGAGAAGAGTTCAAATCCTTTAAAGCTCTAAATTGAAGGTATGCATTATATAAATCATCTGTAGCTAAATATGAAAGGCCAAGCTGATATCTCGCATCGGAAAATTTAGGATTAAGACTAACTGCTTTTGTATAATTTTCTATCGCTTGAGAATCATTGTGCTGATTAGAGTATACTAGCCCTAGATTATAATAAATATCAGCATTTGATGGATCTTTTTGTATAGCGTCAGATAAGATAATTATAGCGTCATTATTTCTTCCGAGTCTTCTTAATGCTATTCCCTTGGTAAGCATGGCATCAACATAGTTTGGGTTTATGCTTAAAGCTTTGGAAGCAACATCAACAGCAGTTGAAAGTTGATTGGTTCCAATATAACATTTTGCTAATTCATCATACGCCTGAACGTAAGTTTGATCTGTGTCTATTGCTTGCTGGAAAAACATTTTTGCTTTGTCAAAATTTGACTCGTTTAAATACTTTTCACCTAACAAAAAGTATTCCTTTGCAAGGTCGCTTTGTACAGATGCAAAAGAAGTGCTCGTAAAAACGAACAAAATAGAAACTAAAATTAATAAAGATTTCTTAATCATTTTTTTTATCCCTCCTAAATCATGAAATAATTTAAATTACCTTATTAGTAAGCGTTCCAATATTTTCTATCACAACACTTACCTTGTCGCCTACCTTCATTGCTCCTACTCCAGAAGGGGTTCCAGTCATAATTACGTCTCCAGGTAATAGTGTCATAACCGAACTAATAAAGCTAACTAAAAAATCTGGCTTAAATATTAAATTTGAAGTGTTAGACTCTTGTTTTATCTCGTCATTAAGAATCAATTTTATGTTTAGCGAATTTGGGTCGATTTCTGTTTCAATCCAAGGTCCAATTGGAGCAAATGAATCAAATGATTTTGACCTTGTCCATTGGACATCCTTTCTCTGTAAATCTCTTGCAGTAACGTCGTTGCCACAAGTGTAACCTAATATATAGTCTTTTGCTTCTTCAATTTTTATATCCTTTGCAAGTTTTCCAATTACCACAACTAATTCTGCCTCGTAATGAAGTTCTTTGGTTTGCTTAGGATAAAAAATTGGATGTTCAGGATGATTAACTGCTGTAGATGGTTTCAAAAATAGGACGGGTTCTGAAGGAAGAGATTCTTTCATTTCATTTGCGTGATCCATATAGTTTAAGCCTACGCATACAAATTTGGAAGGTAACACAGGAGAAAGAAGTTCAACTTCATTAAGACTTATTTTAGTTGAACCTTTCTTGATAGAATTTAAGAAATTTTCTTCTAAAATTATTACTTCGTTTCCTTCTAATATTCCAAATTTTGTTTCGTTGTGATGTTTAAATCTTAATAACTTCAATTTTTTGCCCCCTTTAGTTTTGAAATAATTTTAATTTTATTTTGAAAAGAATTTTTTCCACCAGGACTGTTGCCCTTCTTTGTTTTGTTCAAATTTTAAATTGTTAAAAAGTTCCATCAAAGTTTTGTCAGATTCTTTTTTTAATTTACTTAGCTCTTTCTCATAAGAATTTATTTTTTCTTCTAATCTGCTTAAATATTGTCTAAGTTCGAAGTTTTCTCTTTTTAAATTTGCGATTTCAACCTCTTTTTTGTTAACCTCTTTTTTTAGAGAATCAATATCTTCTAAAACTTTTAGGTTATTTTTTATTTCCTCGAGTAATGAAATCTGTTGAGAAAGCAAATTGCTTAAACTTTTTTCTGTATCAAAATTTTTTAAATCTTTACAAGTCTCTGATTGAACACTAGTTATTTTATTTTGGTTAACCAAATTAGATTTATCTTTGACATCAATATTTAAAGATTTTTTTATTTCATCTGTAGTAAATCCTTTTTTATACATTTCGTTAATTTTAATTAATTGAGGAATGCAATTTTTATTATATCTTTTAGACCTTTTTTCATTATTAATATCAAAAAGAGATTCGAATTTATTTATATATCTTCTGATTGTAGATTCCGCAATATTGGTTTCCTTTGAAAGTTGTTCTAAAGTTATGTAATTTTCCATATCTAAATTATATTATTTTTTTATAAAAGATCAAATTTGCAATTTAGTAAGTAAGGAGTATAATGTTAATTATACAAAAAATTGTATAATATAAAATTTTTTTATTTAATACATATTATTTTTGTTATTTGTTAAAGTGCTTAATAAATAATAAAATATATTATATTAAATTTTGAATATATGCTCTTAAATTTAAGGAGGCGGGTAGGTTGAATTTGATTAACCCATTTGAGGTTGTTCAAGATCAGTTAGATGAGGTTATGCAGATTTTGAAGATAGATAGTAATGTTATGCAGATTCTAAGAACGCCTATGAGAGAAATTCACGTGTCTATACCTGTAAGGATGGATAACGGTGACTTAAGAGTCTTTCATGGCTTTAGAGTCCAGTATAACAATGCTTTAGGCCCATGTAAGGGAGGGATAAGATTTCATCCTGAAGAAACTATTGACACTATTAGAGCTTTGGCTGCATGGATGACTTGGAAAACGGCTTGTATAGGTTTACCACTTGGGGGTGCAAAGGGTGGTGTAATATGTAACCCTAAAGAAATGTCTATTAACGAACTTGAGAGATTGGCAAGAGGTTATATTGATAAGATTTGGCAACTTATAGGTCCAGATCAAGACATTCCTGCTCCAGACGTTTATACCAATCCTCAGGTTATGGCGTGGATGATGGATGAATATTCTAAAATAATTGGTAAAAATCAGTTTGGAGTTATTACTGGTAAACCAATTAAAATGGGGGGATCTCTGGGGAGAGAAGATGCAACAGCAAGAGGAGGAATGTCTGTTTTAAGAGAGGCTGCAAAGTATTTAGGACTTGATCTTGCAAAGTCTACAATAGCTATTCAAGGTTTTGGAAACGCAGGCTATTATGCGGCTCTATTAGCTGAGAAGATGTTTGGCATGAAAGTAGTGGCAGTTAGTGATAGTAAGGGTGGAGCCTTTAACCCAAATGGTATTGATGCTAAAGCTTTGAAAGAACACAAAGAAAAAACTGGACATGTAAGCGGTTTTCCTGGTGCAAAGGACATAACTAACGAAGAACTTTTGCTATTGGATGTAGATGTTTTGGCGCCATCTGCTCTTGAAGAAGTCATTACAAAAAATAATGCGAATGATATTAAAGCAAAAATTATCCTTGAACTTGCCAATGGTCCAACTACGCCCGACGCTGACAAAATCTTGTTCAAAAAAGGAATTCATCTTGTACCTGATTTTCTTGCAAATGCAGGAGGTGTAACTGTATCTTATTTTGAGATGGTCCAAAATTTCTATATGTATTACTGGGACGAGGATCTGGTTTATAAAAGACTTGATCACAGAATGACCGAAGCCTACAAAAATGTTTTAAAGGCTGCTAAGGAATACAGTATCAGCATGAGGCAGGCCGCTTATGTGGTAGCAATCAAAAGAATTGTTGAAGTAATGAAATTAAGAGGGTGGTGGTAATTGGTTTTTTATAAGCTTTAACAATTTTATCTTTTTTTAAATTCTTAATTTAAGAAGATGTAAAGGAGAATATGTAGATGGATTATTTATCTTTTGTTGAAAACAAAAAAGCAGAATTTTTGGAAGATCTGAAAAAAATCTTATCTTATCCTAGTGTAAATCAAGAAAAGTCTGAGGGAGCACCATTTGGGGTGGAAGTTAGAAAATGTTTGGATGAAACTTTAAATATCGCTAAAAGAATGGGTTTTAAAACTTTTGTAGTTAATGATGCGGTTGGGGTAGTTGAGTACGGAGATTCAGAAGATTATGTAGGTTCTTTGGCACATCTTGACGTTGTTCCTGCTGGAGAAGGTTGGGATAGCGATCCCTTTGTTGCTAGAATTGACGGGGATAAAATTTATGCTAGAGGTGCAATTGATGACAAAGGACCAGCTATGGCTTCACTTTATTCTCTCTATGCCATAAAAGAGCTAGGAGCAAAAATAGGGAAAAAAATTAGGCTTTTGTTTGGTACAAATGAAGAAGAAGGTTCAAACGATATGCCTTTGTATCTTGCAAAGGAAAAACCACCTATTTACGCATTCTCGCCCGATGCTGAGTTCCCAGTAATACATTCTGAAAAAGGCATGGTTTTTGTGAGGGTATCCTGGAACTTTAATCAAAGTACTGACGGAGTGATTATAGAAGAGATTACTGGTGGAACTAAAGCTAATGTAGTTCCAAATAAAGCAACTGTGATTTTAAAAAATGCTGATGAAAAAATAGTTTCTGAAGTTATAAAAAAATTTGAATCAGAAAAGCCATTTAAGTGGAACGTTAAATATGGCAAAGAAATATCTGTTGAGTGTATTGGTAAAAGCTCACATGCAGCGCATCCAGAACTCGGTTTAAATGCAATAATGGGATTAATTGAATTTCTTTCAAAATTGTCTTTAAATTCCAAAATAAAAAGTACAATTGATTGGCTTGCTGCCTATATTGATGGTGAGACAGATGGAAAAAAATTTGGTATCTTTTGTGAAGATAAATATGGTAAGCTTACGTTTAATGTTGGTATTGTTAATTTGAAAGACAATGTGTTTTCCTTGGATATCAACTATAGAACGCCTGTAACTTTAGATTATGATGCTATTAATGAAAAGTTTGTAGAAATTGTTGAAAAAGCTGGCGCAAAAGTTGAATTTTTGTTAAAGGATAGACCACTTTTTTATCCAGAAGATCATTTTTTGGTTAGAACTTTGTTGGAAGTTTATAGAAAATATGTTAAATCTAACACACCTCCACTCTCTATAGGCGGAGGTACTTATTCTAAGCATATACCGAACACTGTTTCTTTTGGCCCCCTTTTTGAAGGTGAAGAGGATTTGTGTCACCAGGCAAACGAATTTGCTAAGATTTCAGACTTAATTAAGTGTTCTGCAATATATGCTGAAGCGTTGTTAAAATTATCAAATTGCTAAGATCTAAAAAGCTAAACTAAACTAATTAAATTTTTAATCTATAGAAGGTGAAAAGATAATGGAAAATAGAAAGAAACTTAATTACCTAAACGTCTCTGGACAAGAATATGTACCTTATATATCCGCTGATAAGGTTATTCCAGAGTTTACAGTGACAGCAATTTTACTTGGTGTTTTTTTGGCAATAGTTTTTGGTGCAGCCGATGCATATTTAGGTATGAAAGCAGGTTTGACGGTTAGTGCTAGCATTCCTGCTGCAGTTATGTCTATGGGTATTTTGAAGGGTATTTTCAGAAGAGGTACGATTTTAGAGAACACCATTGCTCAAACAATTGCTTCTGCAGGTGAAGCAATCGCTTCAGGAGTAATATTTACAATACCTGCTTTGTTCTTGTGGGGATATAATCCTGGACTTTTGGAAGTTGACACAATGGCATTACTAGGTGGTGTTTTAGGAGTAGTTTTAATGGTACCACTTAGAAAGCTTCTAATAGTTAATGAACATCACAATTTACCTTATCCAGAAGGGACAGCCTGTGCGGAAGTTTTGGTTGCTGGGGATCAAGGTGGTACAGGTGCAAAAACAGTCTTTATGGGTATAGGTGTTGGAGCGTTGTATCAATTTTTGATGGACGGCTTGGGTCTTTGGAATGAGACTCCTGATTGGGGTATTCCTGGATTAAAAGGAGCTGCAATAGGTTTTGATACGTTGCCTGCTCTTTTGGGCGTAGGATTTATAATAGGACCAAGAGCTTCCTTTACAATGCTTACAGGAGGTATGCTTAGTTGGCTTGTTTTGATGCCTTTGATTTCATATTTTGGTAGCGGATTAACTGCTCCAATTTATCCTTCGAAAGTACCTATTTCACAGATGAGCTATTGGGCGCTGTGGAGCACTTATATTCGCTATATTGGAGCAGGTGCTGTTGCAGTTGGAGGTTTGATAACGCTTATAAAATCTTTGCCAACTATTATTGGATCTTTTGACGCAACAATTAAAGGTTTAAGTAAGAATAAAAATAACAATGGTATTAAAGACATACGTACTCAAAGCGATATGCCATTTTTATTGCTCTTAATTATTGTAGGTATTATATTTTTCTACGTAGCTCTTACCCCCCAATTCAATATTGGATTCCTTGGTGCATTTCTTATGTTAATATTTTCTTTCTTCTTTACAACGGTGTCATCTAGAATTGTCGGTATTATTGGTTCATCTAGTAACCCTGTGTCAGGAATGACAATAGGAACAATAATTTTGGTGGCTATAGTTTTTAGATTGTTTGGTTGGGTTGGAGATACTGCAATGGTTGCAACACTTATAACAGGTGCTTTAGTTTGTATTTCAATTGCAGTTGCTGGGGATACATCACAGGATTTAAAAACGGCATTTTTAGTCGGCGCTACTCCTAAAGCTCAGCAATATGGAATGATTATAGGTGCTGTTGCATCATCCTTTGTAATTGGTTCAATTTTAGTCATGCTTAGTCATGCTTATGGTTTTGGAACAAAGGAATTGCCTGCTCCACAAGCTATGCTTATGTCTTTGGTTATTAAGGGTGTAATAGGTGGCACAATGCCATGGGCATTAGTAGCAATCGGTGGTTTTGTAGCTATTATTGCTGAGATTTTAGGCTTGTCTGTTTTAGCTTTTGCTGTTGGGATGTATTTGCCAATTTTAACGTCTGCTGCAATTGCAACAGGTGGATTATTACAACTGGTTCTTTCCAAAACTGTTAAAGATAAGGATATTTTAAAAGCTAAGATAGAAGAAGGGGTCCTCTTGAATTCCGGCTTAATTGCTGGAGGATCTTTGATGGGTGTAATTCTTGCCTTTCTAGTATATGAAAATATTAATATTGCAGTTAACTTTACATGGGGCGGATTTGTTAATGCTGTTTCTCTCTTAATTTATTTCCTCTTGGCAGTTGGCGTTTATATCTATCTTATGAAGAAAAAAGTTGAGGTAGAATAAATTTTGTTTGGAAGCAAAAAAAATAAAGGTAATCTTTTGGAAATGTATCCTGTAAAAAATTCAAATGTCTCAGATGAAATGATAGACGGTCAGCTTAAGCTGACCGTCTATCATGCTGGTATTTTTCGTTCAACATATGAAAAATGGTTCCCTAATTATGGTAAGAGCTTTATTAATTTAGATAAATATGGCCAATTTGTATGGCAGCACTGTACAGGAAATTTTACTGTAAATGATATATTTATTCAAATGCAAAAGCACTTTAGCAACGAACCAGATCTGACTCTTGAAAGACTTGTTGTCTTTATTAGAATTTTGGTTAATAATAAATTAATTAAATTGTTGAAGGAAAAATGAGGGTTTTTGTATGAACATTGAGTTTTATATTTTGGGCACTCTATCCTTTGCAATTATGGGAGCTTTGCTTTATATATATGGTTATAAGCGTTCCTATAATATGCCGAAAGAACTTCAAAAGCAAATAGGCTTAAAACTTGAAAAGAAGGTAATATCATTTATTTCAAGTCATTCACAAGGAGTTACTTTAAATGATGTTGCAAATGCAATTAAAGATGTGAAAGTAGGAAGTCATTTTCAAGGGTATAAATTTAGTGTAAGCGATCCTTTAATTGCTGCTGAAGCAGTTTTAGACAAATTAATAGAAACTAATAAAGTTAAAAAAATAAAAAATAAAAATACAACGAAGTATTTTTTAGTGAGCGAAGAAGTAAAATAAAATTATCTTTAATTTAGGAGGATTACAGATGGAGATTAGTTACAAATTGAAAAGTAAATCAGATAGAAGATCTGAACCTTTTAAACCTACCTCAACTCTTTCTTTTGGCCAATTAAGAACAGATCATATGTTTTTGTTAAATTATGAAGATTCAAAATGGCAAAATGCTAGAATAGTGCCATATTCAGATATTCCAGTTTCCCCGGGTGCAATTGCAATTCACTATGGCCAGGCTCTTTTTGAGGGCGCAAAAGCTTTTATGCATGAGGATGGTGAAATATATTCATTTAGAATTGATAAGAATGCTAAAAGATTAAATGTGTCTGCTGAAATTCTTTGTATGCCTCAACTTGACGAAGAATTACAAATAAAGGCTATTCATGCTCTAATAGATGTTGATAGATTATGGTTTCCGCTTCAAGAAGGAGCATCGCTTTACATAAGGCCATTCATGTTTGCGACAGAAGACTCCCTTGGAGTACATCCATCTAGTAAATATATTTTTGCTGTTATACTGTCGCCTAGTGGTCCTTATTATCCTGCTGGATTTACTAAGCCCATTAAACTTCTTATTACAAAAAAATTTCATAGAGCTGTGAGTGGAGGTACAGGTGCCGCAAAGGCTGCGGGAAATTATGCTGCTTCTTTAAGAGCTGGAGAATTTGCAAAGAAATTTGGTGCTAGTCAGGTATTGTATTTGGATTCTGAAAACAAATACATAGAAGAAGCAGGAGCAATGAACCATTTTCATATTGAAAAGGATGGTACAGTTGTTATACCTGAGTTTACAGACACTATTTTAAGGAGCATTACATCAGAGTCTATTCTTGAGTTACAAAATGTTTTAGGTTTAAAAGTTGTACAGAGAAGGGTTTTATTGGACGAATTTGTTGAAAAAATTAAATCAGGCGAAATAATAGAAGCTGGAGGATTTGGCACTGCTGCTGTTATTTCACCAGTTGGGGAATATATTTTTGAAGATGGTTCGTCGATAACAGTAGGAGATGGAAAAGTAGGAAAATATACGAAAAAAATTTATGAATATTATACTGGCATACAAAACGGCAAAATAAAAGCTCCAGATGGTTGGTTAAAGAAGGTTGAAAGAATCAATAAAGATTAATATTATTTTGTGTGGATAGTATTCTTTGGAAGATGGGTTAAAGAGAGTATCAAGATTACAAAGAGATGATGAACTAACTTTTCCCCACTTTTATTTAGTAAGCGCATCTGCAGGTTCTGGCAAAACTTATACTTTGTGTATGAGGTTTTGCCAGTTTTTGTTGTCAAAATGTATACAAAATAATAATTTATCAAATATCATTGCTCTAACGTTTACAAAAAATGCTGCAAACGAAATGAAGCAAAGGATTTTGGAATGGTTAAAAAGAATATCTCTAGGTTTGTTAAGCGAAGATGATAAAAATAATTTAATTGAATTACTATCTCTCCCCTTTAATGAAATCGTTACTCGATCTGAAAAGCTAATAGATTTAATATTTAATAATTTTTATGAATTTCAGGTAAGCACGATCGACAGCTTTATGTCAAAAATTTTTAAGGTGATGGCATTTGAAACTAACATTTTAGCAAGTAATATAAAAATTGATATTGAAGAAATAATTGATTTTGCTGTTGATAAATTCATACAAGACATTGATTTTCTTGAGCTTGAGGAGTTTATAAAAGTTATTGCTTCAAACAACTCTATAAGCTTTAACCCAAAAGAAGATTTGAAAAAAAATTTATTAACTTTATTGAATTTAGAGAATAGGAAACTAGGATACTTTAAAGAAAATAAGGATATTGAGCCAGCTTTAGATAAAGTAAAATTACTCATGAGAAATTTAGCTTTATTGGCTGAAAAGTCTTTAAGAAAGAGTTTTAAGCTAAACGGAAAAATTAAAGAAGAGAATTTCTATAAACTTATAGAAAAATTAAATAATCCTGAAAAAAATATAATCAACATTATTAAAAGTATTTATAAAACCTTCCCCTTTAATAAAGAAAAAAGTGATGATTATATCTATTTGAAATCTGAATGGGAAAAAAATATTTCTGAGATATACACATATTTACCAATTTTGAGTCAAATAAGATTTCAGCCATACATTAAATTGCTTAGTAAATTCAAATTAACTTTAGAAAATTGCTATAAAGATTTTGGTGCTATTTATATTGGCAACATGAATAAAATGATTTTTGAAAATCTTAATGAAGAAACTATTACAAAGATTCAGTTTTGCTTAGGAAGTTACGTTTATCATATTTTAATAGATGAATTTCAGGATACAGATGAAGTTCAATGGGCCTGTATAAAAAAACTTTGTGATGATCTTTTGTCTAGAAATGGTTCAGTCTTTGCTGTCGGGGACATAAAGCAGTCTATTTATAGTTTTAGAGGGGCCAACTATAAGATTATGAAGGAAACAATAGAAAAACCAACTAAAAATACTTTTTTGCTGAATCTTGAGAAAAATTTTAGAACTGATGGAATTATAATTGAAAATATCAAGAATTTTTTTCAAAGGGATATATCTGACAAAGTATCTGAAACGAATAATATTTCAGGCTTAAAGGATTTTATTCAATTTCCTTTGGAAGAAAGAAAGAATTCAGGATTTTTTAAAAGCCAAATAGTTTTTTTTGATGAGCCTGAAGATAAAGAGATTCTCGATAGTAAAGATGTTAGAATAGGTACTTTAAAAACTGAACTGCTTAATTTGATTTATGAATTGAGTAAAAGATATAAATTAAGTGATATTGTAGTACTAGCTAGATCAAATTCTCAAGTAAACAAAGTTGCCACGTGGCTTATAGAAAATGGATATAACGTAGTTTCAGAAAGCTCAATGGATATCAGAGATAGGAAAATAATTCGAGAAATTGTTTCGTTACTAAAATTCATAGAATTGCCTAATGATAACTTAAATTTTTCTATTTTTATTTTAGGCAAGATAATGAACAAAATTTTTGTTGATAATAATATTTCTCAAAATGAGATAAGAGAATTTATATTTTTAAACAGAAATAAAAATTTATTTAACTCATTTAAGAATAATTATATAGACTTATGGAATAAATATTTCAAAGAAATATATTTTAAATCTGGCTATATCTCAATGTATAATCTTATTACTTTGATTTACTCAATTTTTAAAATTCCTGAAAACTTCCCAGAGGAGTCGGCCTATTTAGTAAAATTGTTGGAAATTATTTCTGAAATAGAATTGACAGGATATGTAGACATAAATAAGCTGCTATATCTTATCGAACAAGATAAAAGTGAGTTTTTTAGAATTGAAATTTCTAATTTTACTGATGCATTAAAATTAATGACTGTTCATAAAGCAAAGGGTTTAGAGTTTCCTGTTGTAATAAATGTAATTGATGCTGAAAATAACTATGCCCTTATTAATAAGAAAAAGCTAGATTATAGTTTCTTTATTTATGAAGAAAAAACCAATTTTGAAGCGGATAAAAGCTCACTTTCACTGCTTCATATTACAAGAGAAGTAGCACAAAAGAATAACTTTTTAAATGAGATTTTATCTGATAAGGATGTTGATTGTATTTTAGACGACTTGAATCTTTTATATGTTGCAATGACAAGGGCAAAATTTGAACTTTATAATTTTATGTGTATTAAAAAGATAGAAACTAGTGACAATTTGTATAATCTTGAAAAAGAAGATGGAGAAAAAAAGAAAATAATTGATGTTGAAGTAAATGATTTTGAGTTTGATAATTTTAAAATTAATTATGAATTTACGGTTGAGCCTTTGGGTATAGAACAAAATTGGAAAAAGAATGACATAGCAAGTATAAAAAGAGGAATTTTATTTCATAAAATTTTGGAAAGAATAAAATATAAAGAGGATCTTTTTGGCTTGGAAAATATAACTAAACTTTATGAAAACGATATAAAGCTTTTTGAACCAGAAATAGCAAAAAAAATTTCATCTATAGTTATGAACGAACAATTTTCTAAATTTTTTAGCCCTCTTAACAAAATTTTTACAGAAGTTGATTTTGTTGATAAAAAGGGTAATCTTTTTAGGATTGATAGATTGGTAATAGAGAAGGATATTATTTATGTTGTGGATTATAAAACGAGCTTAAAAGAATATTATAAAAATTTTGAAAAGAAAAACTATCTTAGGCAGATTAAGCTTTATATGAAACTTGTAAAAAACTTTTACAGGAGAAGTACTGTAGGGGTAATATTAGATATTGATAATATGTCGAAAGAAATTATAAAAGATGAGTAATCTTAATTTTTGGACTAAAAATAGTGAAAAAATAATATGGTTAAAGGAAGATAGCGATCTAATTGATGAAATTGTTAACTGCATAGCTAGTAATTTAATTTCTGAAGAATATATCGTTATTTTTCCAAATAGAAGGGCGATTCATTATTTTTACTCAAAAATTGCTAAGCGCATACGAACAGCATCTAAAATTCCTGCGACTTATTCTATTGATGATTTTGTTGATTATATATATGAAAGAAAGATTAATGTTTATAGGAAAATTAATATTATAGAATCTATTGACATAATCTATATGCTATTGGGTAATCCAGAAAAATTTGATTCCTTTAAAAAAATTCATAATTCCTTCGAAGAATTTATTCCTTGGGGTGAAGAATTTTTTAAAAATTTTGAAGAGCTCTTGATTAACAATGTAAATTTTAATAGTTTTGATAAAATAAATGTTTTTTCTAGTTCAAAATTATATGAAAACTCTTTAATTTATAAAGTCTTAAAAACTGATTTTACTAACATTATTAAGGATTTCTTTGAGTTGTATAAAGACTTTTACTCAGAACTTGAAAATAGAAAACTTTCTACAAGAGCTTCAAGATATAATTTTGTCCAGAGAATAGAATTACCAGAGAAAACTTATATAATTGGAGGTTTTTCACGTTTAAATAAATGCGAAGAAGAACTTTTTAAAAACATATTAAGTAGTAGAAAATCACACATTTTTGTGAAAAAAAGTTTTAATTTTTATGATTTGGAAAACAAAAAATTTTATATATATCAATCTCAAACTTTAAATGGTCAGGTTCTTAAATTGAGAAATATATTAGAGCAAAAAAAGCCTTTAAACTATAAAGACGTTATAGTATTAACCTCTGAAAATAGTTTATTTCCTGTATTATATAATGCTATTCCTGCAGGGGAAAAGTACAATGTTTCAATAGGCTATCCTCTTTCAAGAACACCAATATACTCTTTGTTTGATATGGTTTCTATTTTACTATCCAGAATGAATAACTTAAAGTTTTATGCTAAAGACTATATAAATCTACTTTTTCATCCATATATAAAAACTCTGAAGTTTGATAAATTTTCTATTGTTTCAGAAAATTTCCCAAATATAGAAAATTTTGTCACTAGAATTATTTTCCAAAAAATTCAAGAAAATATTAGGAACAAAAACAAAATTTTTATTTCATTAAGCGAATTTGAAAGAAATTCAGAAATTTTTAAAGAGGTTCTTGATGCTATTAAATCTTTTGACGTGAAAATTAATTCAGAAGATAATTTTACATCTTCTTTGAGCGAGTTTCTAATTGAAATTCATAACAAAGTAATTAAATTATTTTTAAATATAAAGAATTTTCCTGATTTTATACAGAGAGCAGTTGATTTATTGGATTATATATCAATAAAATCTTTAGGGCACCTGAATCTTTATGGAAACAACTTTTTTAGATATGCATATGAAACTCTTTTCGACTTATATTCCACTAGGATCTCACACGCTAAGTTTAAAAATTTAAATCAGTACTTTAATTTGTTAAAATTTTTTATGCAAAGCTCCAGGATTCCATTTTCTTCTTCTATTTTAGATGGTATTCAGATTTTAGGTGCACTTGAAACAAGAAATATTAATTTCGATAGAGTTTTCTACTTGGATATTAGTGATGATAAACTGCCAAATGTGAATAAAGAAGAACTTTTTTTGACGCAAGATATAAGAAGAATTTTAGATCTACCTACAATAAAAGAGAGAGAAGAACTTCAAAGAACTAACTTTATTAATTTAATAAATAGTGCTAAAGAAGTTTATTTTTTTTATTCTAATTCTGACTCAAGAACAATTTCGAGGTTTGTAGAGAATATAGTTTGGGACTTACAAAAGATAAGAGGATCTATTGAAATGCCTATTGACAGTAAAGGCATAAATTTTCAGGCTTCATTTGCCCAAGAAAATCCTGTTCCTATCGAAAAAAATGATGATATTATAAAGTTTCTTAAAGACTTTGAGTTCAGTCCTACTTCTATCGACAGATATCTAAGGTGTCCACTTTCATTTTATTTTGCCTATGTCTTGAATTTGAAAGAGCACAAAGAGATAGAAGAAGATATTAGCAGCATAGAAATAGGCAATATAGTTCATGAAATTTTACATTTTTATTTCAAAAAATGGCTTAACGTTGAATTTATAAATGTAGATTTTGATAATGAGTTAAAAGAAATATATAAAATTTTAGATATAAAATTTCAAGAAATTGAATCAAAAGAAGTTTTGCTCCAGAAGGAACAATGTAGACTAGCATTAAGGAATGTTTTAGAAAAAAATATTAAGGAACTTAACAGTATGAAGATCTTGTTTCTTGAAAAGGAGTTTACTACAAAACTTTCTTTTAATGAGTTGAAAGTAAGGTTGGTTGGAAGAGTTGATAGAATACACAAGTTGAAAGACGAATATTTTTTGATAGATTACAAAACAGGTGTTTCGAAGATTCCTAAATCAAATTTTTTGCCGACGTTAGAAAACAGAAATTTGTGGTTTGAGAATATTAGATCTTTTCAGTTGCCATTTTATATATTTTTGTTTGAAGAGTTTAAAAAAATAAACTTTGAACAAATAATAGCTGGTACTTGGAGTTTAAAAAATATTGATGATGAAAAATACTTTCAATTTAATTATGAAACTCATAATGCTTATTTTAATGCCTTGAAGTATCTAATTTCAGAAATTTTGAACAAAGATGTGCCTTTTTTGCCTGTTTCTAATAAAACTGAACAAAGATGTGCCTTTTGTCTGTATCAAACTATTTGTTCGAGACAGTGGGTAAAGAAAAGAACTATTTTATAATTTTTAAATATACTTATATTGATCTGATATAATAACATATATTAAATTTGAGGAGGATAATTGTGGGGATTTTTTTGAAGGCAGCCTTTATGATTACTATTTTTCTATCTTCATTTATTTTTACCCAAACTGAAAGTTTAGCTATTCAAAGTTCTGCTACTGATCCCAAAACAAATTGCCAGGTGCTTTGGTCATCTGATAGCTATAAAATTATTTCTGTTAATTGGGATGGTGATTGTGTTAATGGTAAAGCTCAGGGTAAGGGCAAGATAAGTTTAATTTTGCAAGACGATAAAGGGTTAGGCTACAAAGGAAGTGGTGTCGGCGAATTTGATAATGGCTTCCTCAATGGTCACGCTGCTATGAACTTTTCAGATGGTGACTCCTTTAATGCAGATTTTAAAAACGGACAAATGAATGGAAACGGAATGTATAAATCTTCGGATGGTTCTATCTATGAGGGCGAATTTAAAGATAATAAACCAAATGGACAGGGTACGTATACTTGGGCTGATGGAAGAATTTATAAAGGCGAGTGGTTAAATGGCTTTATCGCAAGAGATTTAAATGGTTTTATAGGAATTCAATGGGGTTCATCTGTCCAAGAAATGAAAGATGTTATAAAGGATCGACCAAATACAAGCTTCTTGAATAAATTGGAGGATAGCAATAGTAAAACTTCTACTTACATTTATCATACTACTTTTTCAGATAAAGGAGCAAATTTATTTTTATATTTTATCGACAACAAGTTTTATTATGGTGTTTTTTTAATTAACATTAACAAAAATGAAATCAGTCAAAACGATATGATGAACTATTTTTCTAATTTAAGGGATTCGATTACTCAAAAATATGGTCCTTATAATACCTGTACAGGCAAAGATTTTGATGCTTCTTGCATCTGGACTTTTGCTACGAAGTCAAATTTTCCAAACGCTATTCACTTAGGGTTCGACAAGATAGAGCCTTCTACTTTGAATTTCCCATATGTAATAAGATTAGATTATATAAATGGCGAAATGTTCAATAAAATTGAAAAAGTTATTTCAAAGCCTCCTAGTGATTTGTAAATTTTATATTGTTTTATAAATAATTGTTTTATAAATAACTTTTTCTCATTGGAAGTCTTTTTTATAAAAGTATTAGTTGATGGATCAAATGGAATTTGACTATTATTGTATTATTTAATCAGTATTTTCAAAATATTTTAAAATAGTATCGACATGACCTTTTGCTTTGACATTTCGCCATGCTTTTTTCAATACCATATCAGGTGTAATTAAAAATGTAGATCTAATAACTCCCATACTTGTTTTTCCATACATTTTCTTCTCACCGTATGCGCCAAAAAGAGTTAAGATCTTCTTCTCAGGATCAGAAAGAAGAGGAAAGTTCAAACTATGCCTTTCCTGAAATTTTTTATGTGACGCAATAGAGTCAGGGCTAACACCTGCAACAGCAGCATATTTCAATATGAAGTTCATATTATCTCTGAAATCGCACGCCTCTGTTGTGCAGCCTGGTGTATTATCCTTTGGATAGAAATAAAGAATAAGGTTTTTTTTATCCTTTATTAAATCCTTAAAACAAAAAACTTTTTCATTTGAGTTTTCATCTATCCCATTAAGACAAAAATCGCTTACTTTATCTCCCTCATTAAACATTTTTAGGCCTCCTTTTTGAGTATTATATAGCTCCTTTACAAAATATTTATTTTGTTGTAAAATTCTGACAATTTAAATTTTTATGATATACCAATAAATAATTTTTATTCTAAAAAAATTTTAGGAGGTATAAGATGTCTATTGAAGCTAAAAATGAGACTTTAAATATGATTAAAGAAAGTAAAATAATATTTCCAAATAAAGATAAAGTTAAAAATACCAATGCAGGCAGCATTGATGCCTTTAATAATTTATTAAAAAGGTCCTGGGATGAACCAGAAAAATTTTGGGAAGATGTAGCAAATGAATTGTCCTGGTTTCACCCATGGTCAAAAACAATTGAAGGAGAATTTCCAAACTTTAAGTTTTTTACAGGGGGGATAACAAATCCAGCTTTTAATATGTTAGATAGAAATATTGAAAAGGGATATGCAAATAAGCTTGCACTTATATGGGAAGGCGAAAATTATGAAACGAAGTTTTATACCTATAAAATGCTTCTTTGTGAAGTTAATAAATTTTGTAATGTTTTAAAAGGCTTTGGTTTGAAAAAAGGTGATAGAGTCTCAATTTATCTTCCAAACCTAGCTGAGACAGTTATTGCTGTTCTTGCTTGCTATAGAATGGGAGTTTTATTTAATACCGTATTTTCTGGTTTTTCTGCCAATGCACTTAGAGAAAGGCTAAATCACTTTGAGCCACAAGTATTTATTACAGCAGATGGAATTTATAGAAGAGGTAAGGTTATTGCTCTCAAAGAACAGGCTGACATTGCAATTGAAAAGGTAAGTAGTATAAAAGCCTCAATTGTTGTTAAAAGAGGCGGAAACCCTATAAGTATGAAGTCAGGTAGGGATTATTGGTGGGATGATTTAATGAGAAAATCTGAAGCTGAATTTCAGCCAGAACTTATTGAAGCAAATGAACCTGGTTTGGTTTTCTATACTAGTGGTACCACTGGTAAACCGAAAGGCGTAGTTCATTCGGGTAATGCTTTTGTAATAAACAACTATATTTATGCTAAATATCATTTAGATTTGCATCAAGATGATGTCTTTTGGTGTATGGCTGACATTGGATGGTTGACAATGCATATTTGGGGTATAGTTGGTGCATTGTCGAATGGTATAACAACTATTTTTTATGAAGGAGCAATAGATTATCCAGAACAGGATAGAGTTTATCAAATTTTGGAAAAGTATAGAGTTAACAAGTGGTGGACTTCTCCAACTGCTACTAGAATGTTGATGAAATTTGGGGAAGAAAAATTGAAGCCTTATGATCTAAGTTCATTAGATGTAGTTGCTTTTGTGGGAGAACCTTTAAACCCTGAAGCTTGGAAATGGGTTTATGAAAAAATTGGAAAAGGTAAGATATATCTAAATAATACTTATGGCCAAACAGAAACTGCCGGATGTCCTTTAGCAGGTGCTGCATGGCTTACCCCTATGAAACCTGGTTCATGTGGTATTCAATTTTTGGGAGCACAATTAGACATAGTTGATGATTTTGGTAACCCAGTAGAACCAATGACAGTAGGAAATCTAGTTTTCAAAAAACCAATACCAATGTTGATTAGAGATCTTTGGAAAGATCATGAGAGATACCTTGATACTTATTTTTATAAAGTGCCAGGTACATATTTTACATATGATGCTGCTGTGAGAGATAATGATGGCCATATATGGGTGCTTTCTAGAACTGATGACGTTATAAACGTATCAGGGCATAGAATTAGTACTATGGAGATTGAAAGCGCAGTTATGGAAGTTGAAGGAGTAGTAGAGTCGGCTGTAATAGGAAGTCCTGATGAAGTAAAAGGTATGATGCCTGTTGTTTTTGTTACAGTTAGAGATGAAAATAACGAAGAAGAAATTATAAATAAAATAAAATTAAAAATTGTTGAAAAAATTGGCAAAATAGCTCTTCCTAAAGATGTTTTTTGTGTCCCAACTACTCCGAAAACTCCTAGCGGAAAGATTATGAGAAGATTTTTAAGAGAATTGGTTATTAAAGGTAAGATTGTAAGCGATACTACAAGTTTGGAGAATCCTGATAGCATAGAAATTATCAGTAAAATAATTTCAGGGATCTAAGATAATTATTGATTTCATTAATTTTTTATTTAACTAGGAGATAACAGCGTGAATGAGAAAATTGTTAAGTTTATGAGAGAAAATGATAAAGTGGCAGTATGGCTTAATGTAAAAATACTTGAAGTTAGAACTGGATATTCTAAAATTTCTATGATTGTTAGAGAAGACATGTTAAATTCTGTAAAAATTTGTCAGGGAGGAGTTATATTTTCGTTTGCAGATTTTGCCTTTGCTTTAGCATCAAATTCTCATGGTAAAATTGCTGTTGGGATTTCTGCAAACATAAATTATTTAAAGCCATCACTTGCAGGAGAAGAGCTTATTGCTGAATGTTTTGAATCTGGCAGATCGAGAAAGTTAGGACTTTATGATGTTAAAGTATATAAGAATAAAAATAAAGAGCTTATTGCTTCTTTTACTGGGCAAGTGTACATAAAAGAAGAGAGATTTGAAGTATAAGTTTTAAGCTTTTTTAAATATTTAAACAGCACTTTGTGTATTCTGTAGATATTCTTTTACATTAACAGAAATTTTAGATTTGCTAATTAATTATTTATTTTAAACAGATTACTTCTAAAATATTTTTCCACTTAAATTTTGTAGAAAATTCTGAATATTTTATAAGTAATTTTTATGTTTTAAATAAATAATATTTATTGTATAATAAGCTTAACAAAGGGCGAAGGAGGGAGAAAGATGAACCTTTATATGGTTTGCTTAAAGTGTGATCCAGATATTTGTGTAGTTATAAATGCAAAGGATGAGGAATCGGCTAAGTTAAAGGGATGGGACATAATACATTCTAAGGGTTTTAAGTGTGACTCTTCTTCTGTTGAAGTTTGGTGTCTAAACACGTCTTCTCCCGATGAAGAAGAATATTTGGTAGTACCTTTTGCATCGTAAATTTAATAAATTAAATTAATTAAAAACCAGTAAAGACAAGCAAAAAGCACTTAGTTGTTGCTTGTCTTTTTTTGTTTCATAAATTGTATAATTTAACTACTGTTAGAAATAATTTTTGGGGAGAATAGTATCTATGAATAATTTGCCTATTAATAGAAAATTAAGAGAATCAATTAAAGAGCTTATTAGCATTTCAAAAAAACTCGAGATAGCCAAGACTTTTTCTTTTGAAAAATATGATGTAAATAAAATTTTAAAAAGAGAACAGAATCTTCCAAAAAATTTATTAAACTTTTCAAGTAAAATTATAAAACACGTTTTTAGATTTAATTTTCAAGTTATAAATGAAGAAAATAATTATTTAATTGGTTTTTTAAGTGAAGCAGGTGAAAACAAATTAGTTCTTGCAAATAGACTGTTAATTAAATGTTTTGAAAATCTTGAGGAACAAAAAAAATCTAATCTTTATAAATTTAAAGAAGATTATTTTTCTATTGATGAAGAATTTAAACTACTTGTTTATCTATTAATAATTTATAAAATTGGGATAAATTTTGAATCATTTAATTTTTATAAAAAATTCACTAATGAATTAAACAGGTTAGAAAGTTATGATAAAAAAAATATTTTAGAACAAATAAAAAAAATTAGCGTTAATTCTGACAAAAGCATCAAAATGCCATTTATAAAAGACTTTATTTTTTAAAAATTTACTTAGTTTATAAACACCTACTATTTTATAAAAGATTACTATTTATAGTAATAAAATATTCTAATAGTAAAAAACTTTTTAAAAATTACAAATATTTGTTAAAATTAATTATATTAAGTAATTAATAATATTTAAAAATTAGGAGACCGATATGACTGATTATGAAATTTCAAAAAATGCTAAAATTAAAAAAAATTTTTGATATTTCAAAAAAATATGAAATACCTGAGGAATCATTGAGGCCATATGGTGATTATATAGCAAAAGTAGATTACAGGCTTTTATACGAGTCCATGAAAGATTTTGGTAAGCTTATATTTGTTACTGGAATTACACCCACTCCTTATGGTGAAGGCAAAACTACTACTGTTATTGGTTTAGTAGATGCTTTAAATAGGCTAGGGTATAAATCCCTTGCTTCTATAAGGCAACCATCACTAGGTCCAATTTTTGGTATCAAAGGTGGAGCTGCAGGTGGAGGATATGCTCAGGTTGTACCTATGGATGATATAAACCTTCTTTTTACGGGAGATTTTCCTGCTATCGAGTATGCAAATAATCTTTTGGCATCTCTTATTGATAACCATATTTTTCATGGAAATGAGTTAGGAATTGATTCTAGAAAAATTAAGTTTAGAAGAGCTATAGATATGAATGACAGATCTCTTAGAAGTATAGTTGTTGGTTTGGGCGGAAGTGCTAATGGATTTCCTAGAGAGGCAGGATTTGATATTACTGCAGCTTCTGAAGTAATGGCCATATTTGGTCTTTCGCTGAATATTAACGATTTAAAAAAGAAATTAGGAGAAATTTTGGTTGGTTTTTCATATGACAAAAAGCCAATTTATGCTAGAGATTTGAAAGCTGAAGGTGCAATGGCTGCTATATTAAGAAGAGCAATTAATCCGAACTTGGTTCAGACTCTTGAAAATAATCTTGCTTTTGTACATGGCGGGCCCTTTGCGAATATAGCTCATGGCACTTCTTCTATTTTATCTATTAAACTTGCTTTAAAATTTTCAGATTATGCCGTGGTAGAAGGAGGATTTGCTACCGATCTTGGTGGAGAGAAATTTTTAGATATTATTGCAAGGCTTGGAGATTTAAAAGTTTGTGCTGTGGTGATAGTGGCTACTACTCGGGCACTTAAGTATCATGGGGGTTTGAAAGTAAATTATGTTGAAGACTCAAACAAAAATCTTGTAAGAGGTCTACAAAATTTAGAAAAACATATTGAAAATATGCAAGCCTTCGGGTTAAAAGTAGTTGTTGCATTAAATAAGTTTAGTGAAGATACAAAAGAAGAGATCAAAATTGTAAGGGATTTTGTCGAATCTATGGGAGTTGGGTTTGCTCTTTCAGATGTTTGGGCACAAGGCGGCAAAGGAGGAGAGGAACTAGCTAAGAAAATTGTTGAGATTGAAGAAGAGAGAACTCCAAGATTTATATATAAGCTTGAACAATCTCCAAAAGAAAAGATTGAACGAATTGCCAAAATTATTTATGGTGCAAGTTTAGTAGAATATTCTCAAGAAGCAGAAGCAGACCTTAAGGATGTTTCTTTGGTAGGAATGGATAATTCTTTTGTTTGTATGGCAAAGACCCCTTTATCTTTATCAGCTGATCCTAAATTAATTGGTAGACCAGAGGATTTTAAAATTATGGTTAGAGAAGTCAGAATTTCTCATGGGGCTAATTTTATTGTTCCAGTGCTTGGTAAGATAATGACTATGCCTGGGCTTCCAAAAATACCTCAAGCTGTAAAATTTGATATATTTGAAAATGGTGAGATGCAAGGAATATATTGATGTTTTAAACTCATAAAAGTTCCTTTTAGATCTTATAACATATCTACGCTTTCAAAGTTTTGTTCTAATACATCGGTTCTTTTTATACTTTTTTTAGTAAATGATATTATCACAGCTATTATACATACCACTAAAAGACTTATCATTGATACTGAAAAACCTTTCATGAAAGCTATTCTATAAATTGTAAACGGAGCTTTTGATTCAATAAAATATCCATGTTGTGCGAGCACATCTAATTTTAAAGTTGTGAACATCATACTTGATATGTCTACTCCAAATATAAGACCTAGAGCTCTCATCATATTTAATATGCCACCCGCGACGCCAAGCTTATCTTTAGGTGCAGAAAGCATAATTGCACTATTATTGGGAGGTGTAAAAATTCCCATACCAATACCAAGTATTACAAATATAAATGTTAAAAAATAAATATTAATGTTGTCACTTAAAAAGGATAAAAGAAGTGTAGCTATTACACAGACTGTCATTCCAATAGTAGTCATAATTCGCGATCCAATTTTATCAGATATTGCTCCAGCAAATGGTGCAATTAATGCCATTGCAAGAGGTATAGGGGTAAGTAAAGAGCCAACAATTTCTGCATCGTAATGCATGATATCTTCAAGATAAAAAGGCATTAAAAAAAGAACTGAAAAAAGTACATAATATGATAGAAAGCCTGTAATGTTTCCGGTTGAAAAATCCCAATTTTTGAAAATTCTTAAATCCAGCATAGGATTAGAAATTTTCAGTTCCCTTAAAATAAATAAAGGTAATATTATAAAAAAGGTTAAAAAACAAAAGATAATAAATGGTGACGTCCATCCTATTTTAGTTCCTTGATCTATTCCAAGCACAAGAAAACCTAATCCTGTAGCACAAAGAAATACTCCAAGAAAATCTATTTTATTGTTTTTGTTTAAATTACGTTTACTTTTAGGCAAGACAAAGAGTGCCAATATGGTTCCGAAAATACCTATTGGGACATTAATATAAAAAATCAATCTCCAATTTAAAAGAGAGATGAGTATACCGCTTATAAATGGACCTATAGACATTGCTATGGCTTGGACTGCTCCCTGGATTCCAATAGCTTTACCTAATTCATTTTTTGGAAATGATTGTGTTATTATTGCTACTGAGTTTGCCTGGAGTAAACCTGCGCCTACAGCTTGAAGTACTCGAGAAAATATTAAAAAATATGCATTTGGAGAAATTCCGCACAAAGCTGAGCCAATTGTAAATATAATAAATCCAATGTTATACATTTTAGTTCTTCCAAACATATCAGCAAGTTTCCCAAAAAATGGTAGAAAAACTGTTAATGTTAACATGTAAGCCATTACGACCCATTCGACTAATGCCATTGGAACTTCAAATCTATTTTCGATTGTTGGAGTGGCAACATTTACTATACTTACATCTAATGCAGACATTGTGGCTCCAATTAAAACAGTAAGTAGAATAAACCATTTCCATTTTGGATTTGAAGAGAAATAAGGATGAGGGAATACCATCTTTTTAATCATAAACTAATCTCCTTTAGTTTACTTAAAATATTTTAAATATTAAATTTAGTATTAATTTATGAGATTAAAATTAGGGTAATGTTAAGGTTGAATTAATTTTTTATTAGAAATAATTGGGATCTGTTATTACGAAAACATTTAATTAAATTTAAGATAATCTGAATCGAATTGTGAATTTTCAGCCTTAGAAGTTTTCATTAAATCTGGTAAAGTAAAAAAAGCAATAGCTAAAAGAATCCATGATATAAATATTCCGATAAATCCTATAACGAAAATTGTTAATACTGTGCTCCAGAACATTACATCTCCTGATGTCTTGAAAAGTTCGTTGTCAGTAAGTGAGGCAATCATAATTAAACCCTTTCGAAAAAAGACAGCAGAGGCAATTATAAATGAATAAAAAATTATGAAACTTAAAAGTATATTTGTTCCAAAATACCAGTGCCCAGAAAATACTGATGCAAAAGTGTATAATCCGAGAAAAAGAGAAATAACAATTCCTATAATGCTTATTAAAAAAGATTTTATAATATTTGAATAGATATCACTTTCTTTTAAGAGTTTTGATATGCTATATATAGATATAATAAACATTATTACACCAAGTATAAAAGATAAATGACCTATCCCCGGAATTAAAGAAAATGCAATTAAGATGGAACCTACTCCACCAAGAATTTTTTCCTTTGTGATATTTAGCATTTCAACTCCTCAATATTTTATAAAAGACTGTAGAATATATTTTAATATTGTTGAAAAAATTTTTAAAATTGAGGTTTTTATGAAATTTTATAAAAGAATAGAAAAGGTTCAGACTTTTGAAAAAGTAGGTAAATATATTTTATATTGGATGCAGGGAGCTTTTAGAGTAAAATATAATCACAGTTTTGAATACGCTAAATATTTATCAAATAAACATAATATTCCTTTATTGGTTTTGATTATAGTAGATTTTTCTTATCCTGAGGGAAATTTTAGAAGTTTCAAGTTTTTTCTTGAAGGCTTAAAGGATGTTTTTGAGGAAACTATATCTCAACAGATTGGAATAAATATAGTTGTTGGGAGTTTTCAAGATGTATTAAAGTCTTATATTGATAATGCAAAAATAATGATTACTGATAAGTCATATTTACCTAATTTGATAAATATTAAAAATACTATTTACTCTGAAAATAAAATTACAATTTACCAAGTTGACACAAATTTGGTCATACCTGTAAATATCGTTAGTCAAAAAAAGGAATATGCAGCATATACTATTAGGCCAAAAATACTTAAACTTCTTTATGAATATAGAAATGACTTTGAGGAAATTAAATATAATGGAAGCTTTTTAAAACCAAAAACTGAGGTTGATTTAAATAACATAGAAAATGAATTAAGAAAGCAGAATTTAGTTAATGTTTTGCCTGCACCATACATTGGTGGTTATAAAGAAGCTAAAAAAATACTTGATTACTTTGTTAGCAAAAAATTTAAATACTACAAAGATAACAGGAATAACCCAGAAAAAGAGTCAGAAAGCAACATTAGTCCATATTTACACTTTGGAAATATTAGTCCACTTGAGATTTTAGATACTTTAGAAATCTTTGACAAGTCTTCAGAGAATTATTATTCTTTTTTTGAAGAAATGGTAATTAGAAGAGAATTAGCTCACAATTTTACTTATTATTCAAATGATCTGAATAATTTAGAAAACTTATTGCCTGCTTGGGCCTTTAAGACCTTTTATGAGCATAAAGATGATAAAAGAGAATATGTTTATTCATTGGAAGAGTTTGAAAATAGCAAAACTCATGACGAAATATGGAACGCATCTCAGCGAGAATTGAAAAAAAGAGGCAAAATTCATAACTATATGAGAATGTATTGGGGCAAAAAGATAATCGAATGGTCTAAAAATATTGAGGATGCCTATGACGCTATGATTTATCTAAATAACAAATACGCACTTGATGGTAGAGATCCAAATAGTTATGTGGGCATACTCTGGTGTTTTGGTCTACATGATAGAGCCTTTAAGGAGAGAAAAATATTTGGCAAAGTTAGATGGATGTCACAGGGTTCATTAATTAGAAAATTTGGGTTAAATAAATATATAAGAAATTGAAAATGTGTATTATAATATTTATTAAATTTTACTTTTTTAGTAAATTGCGGAGGTTTTGTGATAGATATATCGTCTTACAATGCAGTTGTAGAGCTTTCCATAAAGTGGAAAGCATATGATATTTCACATGAAGATAGATATTTTATTTCTAAATTAAACCTTTGGAGGGATATTTTTCCTAAAGATTTTTATGACAAATTAGTAAATTCGGATGTTGGATCCGTTGTTGAAAAAGAATATTTAAAAGGGGAATATATTGAAAAATATGACTCAAAAAATACTTTTTATATTAATTGTTCTCAGTTTAATAAAAAATTTATAAAAGATAGAATAATTGAACCAAAATTTGGTAGATTTTATCCAAAAGGAATAATTGAAGGAATTTCAAACATATTTAAAGATAATTTTGAACCTTTTAGAGTGATAGGAATAGAAAGGGACAAAATTTTAGTTGATTTTAATCATCCTTTTTCTAACTATAACTTTATTGTGAGTGCAAAAATAATTAATTTAAGGCCGAAAAATCCTGAAATTGGTGGTTCTTGTTTCGATTGGATAGATAAAGTTGCATTTGAAGCTGGAATGAAGGCTAGATGGAACAATATGCCTACTGACTTTTTTTCTGGTGACTCTTTTAAACGGGATGATGAAAGTGAAGATTCATTATTTTATTCTTTTCCAAGATTTGTAAATCATATTGATGCTACTGCTATGGAACATATTTCCTCAATTTATAGTGTATTACTAAAACCAGATACCGATATTTTAGATTTCATGTGTAGTTGGAATTCACATTTACCTGGTAAAATTAAGTTCAAGAGAGTAAGTGGACTTGGATTAAATGAACAAGAATTATCTAAAAATAAAGTTTTAGACGATTGGATAGTGCAAGATCTAAATTCTAATTCAACACTTCCATACGATGATAACTCTTTCGATTCTATTATATGTACAGTTTCTATTGAATATTTGGTTAATCCTTTTGAAATATTTAGTGAAATTTTAAGAATATTAAAGCCCGGTGGGATTTTTATTGTAACTATTTCTAACAGGTGGTTTCCTCCAAAAGCCATTAAGATATGGCAAGATTTGCTCGAATTCGAAAGAGTAGGTATGGTTTTGGAATATTTTATTCAGTCTGGGTTTAGAAATATTAATACTTTGTCCATTAGAGGTTATCCACGCCCTGAAGGTGATAAATATTTTTTTAAAGAAAATTTTTCAGATCCTATTCATGCTATATGGGGTTTCAAAAAGAATTAATTAAAAGGATTTTAGAGGTATTTTTTAATGACATTTTACAAACCAAGAATTATAATTAGCGCTTGCTTAGATATGCAACAAGTTCGCTATAATGGCTCGTTTGTTAAAGATGATTTTGTTTTAAAACTTAAAAACTACTGTGAATTCATTCCAATTTGCCCAGAAATTTCAATAAATCTTGGTGTTCCTAGAGATAGATTAATATTATATAAGTCTAATAATGAGATCAGATTATTTCAAACTTTAACAAATAAAGATTTAACAGATGGAATGCTTAGATTTTCGGATAATTTTCTTAAAAATTTAAATGACTTTGATGGATTTTTGCTTAAAGCAAAATCGCCTTCTTGTGCAATAGGTAATGCACTAGTATATAAGGATAAAGAAGCAAAGGTTTTTCACGCTAAAGGAAGAGGAATTTTCGGATCAGAAATCATAAGAAATTTTCCTAATTATCCTATAGAAGATGAAGGAAGACTTAGAGATGTCAATATAAAACAAAATTTTTTAATAAAAGTATTTGCCCTTGCTAATTTAAGAAATTCAAAATCTACTATGAATAACATTAATAAATTAATGGAATTTCACAGAGAAAATAAATACTTACTGATGGCTTTTAATCAACAAAAATTAAAATCAATGGGAACTCTTATTGCAAAGTTTAAAAAAGATGATAATTTTGAAAAAATAAAAGAAATTTATTTTAATTTATTTGTAAGTTCACTAGCTAGTTATGTGAATAAAGGAAAATATTTAAACGTTTTACAACATATTTATGGATATTTTTCTGATAAACTTAATAAAAATGAAAAAAAATATTTCATTTCTTTAACTGATAAATACATAAACAACATAGTCGATTTAAGAACACTTATTGAAATTTTAAAAATATGGTCTTTAAGGTTCGAAAATAAATATATTCTGAATCAAACTTTTCTTAACCCTTATCCAGATGAACTAGGATAGAGGTTAATCTTCTAAAATTAATAAACTGCTTTATTTTTTTCTATATTCATTGACATGTTAAAATAAAATATATACTTTGAGAGGAGAAACATTCAGTTGATTTGCAAAAGAAAAATAATTACACATCCCAATTCACTTTTGAGAAAAAGAAGTTTGCCTGTATTGCAATTTGATAAAAATCTTGAGAGTTTGGTTGAGGAGATGGAATACCTGATGATTTCAAATAATGGTGTAGGTCTTGCTGCTCCTCAAGTTGGAGAATTGAGCAGATTATTTATATATAAGATAGATGATAATCTGCAGGTGGTTATAAACCCTGAAATAATTGAAAAAGTGGGTTCAGAGGTTGATGTTGAAGGATGTTTATCCGTCCCCGGGGTTTTTGGTCCTGTAGAGAGAGCTTTTAAAGTAATTGTTCAGGCTCAGAATATATATGGAGATACAATAATTCTTAACAAAGAAGGTTATGAAGCTAGAGTTATTCAGCACGAATTTGACCACCTAAATGGTGACCTCTTTATTGATAAGGCCGAATATTTAGAAACTGCTGAGGAAAGAGCAAAAAAACAAAAAGAAAAACTTGAGAAAGATTAGTTATTAAAGTTTTTAGGAGGAAAAATTTTTGGATTTAATTTTCTTTGGAACACCTATTTATTCTGTAAACGTTTTAGAAAGGTTAGAACAGTCGAAACATCGAATTGTAGGAATAGTCACAAAAAAACCATCTCCTTTTGGAAGAAAAAAGATTTTAAAACCATCTCCAGTTGAAACGTTTGCGAAACAAAATTGTATACCTCTTTATGTTGGAAGAACTAAAGATAAAGAATTTTTAGAATTTTGCAAGGAATTGAATCCTGAAATAGGAGTAGTAGCCTTTTTTGGTGAAATAATTCCAACTAGAGTAATAGATTTATTTAAATACAAGATGATTAATCTTCATCCTTCCTTATTACCAAAGTATAGAGGTATAGCTCCAGTTCCAAGGACTATTTTAAACGGCGAGAACATCTTTGGGATAACAATACATGAAGTTATTAAGGAATTGGATGCAGGTGACATATATGATCAGATTTCATTTAAAATTTCTGAAAAAAAAAGTTCAGGAGAACTATTGGATTTTTTATCAAAGGAAGGCTCAGATTTGCTTGTTCATGTTCTAGACAATATCGAAAAAGGTTGTTTAAAAAAGATCCCCCAAAACCACAAAGAAGCAACATATGCTGAAGTGTTAAAGCTTGATGAAGTGATATTTTCCTTTAATGAAAAGGCAATTGAGATTGAAAGGAAGGTTTTGGCTGCAAACCCTGATCCTATTGCTAGGACAAAAATTAGTAAGGGTGATCTTTTAGTCTATAAGGCTTATGCTAGTGAAGGTAGAGGAGAGCCATCTAAAATTGTAGGTATAGAAAAAGATGCTTTAAAGATCGGAACAGGAGAGGGGATCATTATTCTGTTAGAAGTTCAATTTCCAGGGAAAAATAGGATAAAAGGAAAAGATTTGTTAAATGGTTTAAGATTAAAAATTGGAGATTTTCTTTAAAGTTTGAGCATTACAGCATCGAGATTTTATGCTTTTAAAACTTTAAAAAGAATAATTTATCAAGGTGCTTATCTACATCTTGTTACGAGAAATATTAATTTAAATGGAAGAGACAGGGCTTTTTTTAAATTATTAGTTAATCTGGTTTTGAAAAGTGGATATAAATTATTTGAGAAACTTTCTAAAGAAAAATTGTCAAATAGTGAAGTAATAGCATTAATGATGGCACTGGTGGAGCTTAAAATTCTTGGAAAAGAAAAATATATCGTATTTAGCCAATATAAATCAATTCCTGAAAAAGATTTTAGTGAAAAAAGATTTTTTAAAACATTGAAAAAATTAGAAAATGAAAAAAACTTGATTGAAAATGAGATCAGCCTTCCAAATTTCATAATAAATCAAATAGTTGATTCGAAATTAGATATAAATAGCTTTACTAAAAATTTTGTATCAACACCAATGACGGGTTTTTTTGTTTTATCTCATAGTAAAGAAATTTTAGATTTATTAAATTCACTATCAGGAAAACTTTATCCTGGTAGGATTTTTAAAAATTACTATTATACTGAATCATTTGCTGAAGTATTAGGAATTTTGCCAAAAGATTGTTATATTGTTATTTCCGAAAGTTCAATGTTGTCAGTCTTACTTCTTGAACCAAAACCAGGAGAAAAAATTTTAGAAGTAGGCGCCTCACCTGGGGGCAAAAGTGTATTTTTGGAATATGTTTTAAAAAATTATAAAGACAATTTAAACAAGCCTAAAAAGGTTATTTCAGTTGATATTTCGGAAAGTAGGATTAGTGCCTTGAAAAAAACTTGTGAAAAATACAAATTAAAACTAATTAATCCTACGTTATATACTAAAAAAACAGTTTTTGACGTTTCTGATAAAATTCTTATAGATGCACCATGTAGCGGCCTTTCCACACTTGATAGTAAACCTGATATTATTTTTCACTTAAAAGAGAGCGATATAAAGTTACTAGCCAAGAAACAAGAGGATATTTTGAATTATTATAAAGATTTTATTAGAGTGAAGGGAAAATTAGTTTATTCAGTTTGTACGTTCACTGAAATGGAAGGGAAAGGTCAGATTGAAAAGTTTTTACAAAAAAACAAAAACTTTAAGACATTTGAGGGTGTTTTGTCTTCTAAATATATTAATCAGGATATAATTATTAAAGATGGGATGTTAGATATTGACTGGAATGCACTTTCGTTAGAACCTTTTTTTATATGTTGTTTGGAGAAAGTGGATGAATAAAAGGAGTTTTTTTGAGTTATCCTTTAGTGAACTTGAAAAATTTTTTACAGATTTAGGTTTTTCTAAATATAGAGCTAATCAAGTCTTTTCATGGGTATATAAAAATAACATTTACGATTTTATGCAAATGTCAAACCTGAGTTTGAATTTAAGAGATCTCTTGAGCTCAAGTTTCGATCTATCATTTCCAAAAATTCAGAGTACAGTTGAATCTGCAGATAACAGCTTTAAATTTTTGCTTCATTTAGGCGAAAATGATTTTATTGAAACCGTTTTTATTAACCATAAGAATAGAAATACAATATGTATTTCTTCTCAAATAGGTTGCCCGGTTGGTTGTGTAATGTGTTCGACAGGTAAAATTGGTTTCAAAAGAAATTTAAAGGTATCAGAAATAGTTCTTCAAGTTATGGCTGTGGAAAATTTTGTTAGATCTAAAATGGGAAAAATTGACAATATAGTTTTTATGGGGATGGGTGAACCTATGTTAAATTTTGATAACGTAATAAAAGCCATTAAAATTTTGACGGATAAAAATGGGAAATCTTTTAGTCCTAGAAGAATAGTAATTTCTACAAGTGGGTTTGTTGATGGTATAAAAAAATTAAAAGAAGTTGGTCTTCCAATAAAGTTGGCTGTATCTTTGCATGCAACTACTGATGAAATAAGATCTAAGCTTATACCTATTAATAAAACTTTTGGTATTAGTGAACTTATTAAAGCATCTGAGGAATATGCATTGGCTTCTAAAAGACGTGTAACTTATGAATATGTTCTGATGGAGTCAATAAATGATAGTGACCAAGATATTATTAGATTAAAGGATCTCTTAAAAGGGCTTCATGCTCACGTTAATCTTGTAAAGTATAATCAATCACTATCTAATGTTAGAATAAAAACAAACATCCGTAGGATAAAATTATTTGAGAAAATGCTTAATAATTTTGGTATTAAAACCACTATTAGATTTTCTAAGGGTGAGGATATAAATGGGGCATGTGGTCAACTGGCTCTTTTGAGTGGATTAAATAGTGGTGCGTGTAGCAGCATCTAAGTTGCTTTTATATAATTTATTTGATAGAAAAGGGGGTAGAAGGAGCAATTATGTCGGAAAAATATGTTAAAAGTGAAATGGTTTTGCATGAATCTTTTATGAAAAAGGCTCTAGATCTTGCATTAAATGGAAAATATTACACATCTCCTAATCCCATGGTGGGCTGTATTGTGGTAAAAGACAAAAAAATTATTTCTCAGGGCTATCATAGAGCTTACGGTGAACCCCATGCTGAAGCAAATGCCTTAAAACCGAAATATATAGACTTTAGTGGTGCTGATTTATACGTTACATTGGAACCATGTCTTCATTACGGTAAAACTCCTTCTTGTACTTCAAAGATAATTTCTTCTGGAATAAAAAGAGTATTTATAGCTACCCTTGATCCAAACCCTAAAATGAACGGAAAATCTGTTGAAATATTAAAATATGCTGGGATAGAAGTTTATACGGGTATCTTAGAAAAAGAAGCTAGGTTTATTAACAGGCATTTTTTTAAAGCAATGGAAAAATCAATGCCATGGTTGATATATAAGTGTGCTATGACTTTGGACGGTAAAACTGCAGACCATAATTTCAAAAGTAAATATATATCTTCAGTTAAATCAAGAAAATATGTTCATGAACTTCGTGCTGAGTGTGATGCAATTATAGTTGGTTATAGGACTGCAATTTTTGATGATCCGCTTTTAAATATAAGACTGAAAGGAGTGCAAAAGAAGGTAAATAGAGTAATAATAGATCCAAAAGCTGCTCTTCCAAAGGATTTAATGGTTTTTAATACACCTAATGAGGGGCACACAATTCTTGTAATACAAAAAGGTTTTAGAAATAAGGTAACAGATCAGATTGAAAGTCAAGGGGTAGAGGTACTTGAAGTAGAAGAAAAAAATTTTTATGTAGATCTAATGAAAGAACTTTTTAAGAAGAACCTTATAAAAATTTTGCTTGAAGGAGGGGGTTCCCTTGCTTGCCATATGTTGAAAAACAGATTAATTGATGAATTAAACTTTTTCATTGCTCCAAAGATTTTAGGTGGTAAAAATTCACCTACACCATTTTCTGGAGCAGGATTTGAGATTGATCAAAACACAGTAGTACTAGATTCGTTGAAGACAAAAAAGATAGGCACTGACATTTTAATTACCTCGCTTGTCAAATATAATTAATATTTAATATATTATTATGAAAAATTATGAAAAGAATTTGCTTGAATTAATTTGTACAGTGAAAATGGAGGAAAATATTGAAGATAGTTATTGGTCAAGTTAATCCCATTATTGGGAATTTTGAATACAATTTTAAATTAATACAGGATGCTTACAAAAAAGGATTAGAAGTTAATGCTGATCTTGTAGTATTACCTGAGATGGTAGTGACTGGTTATCCACCTAAGGATTTGTTAGAGAGAGATAATTTTTGCAAAAGAGCTTTTAAATATAACGAACTGATTGTTGATTTAACTAAAGATATCCCAATCCTTTTTGGTTCTATTCAGGAAAACGATAAAGTAGGTAGAAAAATTTATAATGTAGGAATTTTGGCTAAAAATAGAAAAATTATTGGCTGTGCAAGGAAGATTCTTTTACCATATTATGACGTATTTGATGAAACAAGATATTTTGAACCTGGAGATAGTCCATTTTTTATAAATATAGCAAACAAAAATATTCTTATAACAATTTGTGAGGATTTATGGGGGTTAGGAAAGGAAGGATATTTATATGGCAAAAATCCTATTAAGGACGCACTGTGTAAAAATAAAGATAAGCAAAAAATTGATTTAGCAATTAATATATCAGCATCACCATATCACTATATGAAGTTTAATCAAAGAAAAGAAATTTTTTCAAATATTACTAAAGAATTCAAATTTGATCTGCTTTACGTGAATTGTGTTGGAGCAAATGATGAATTAATTTTTGATGGTGCAAGTTTTTTTATGACGAGTATGGGTGAACTAAGATATTTAGCATCTTTTTTTGAAGAAGATATTTCATATTTAGATACCGACATAATAAGTTTTGAAAGTCATTCTTTAAATGAAAATTTTGATGTTACCGAACTAATGTATAAGGCTTTAGTATTTGGTTTAAAGGAGTACGGGAAAAAAACGAATTTTAATGGAGCAGTATTAGGACTTAGTGGTGGGATAGACTCTTCATTAACTGCTTGTATAGCATGTGATGCTTTTGGCAGTGATAATGTAATGGGTCTTATTATGAATTCCCCCTACAATTCAAAGGAGAGTTTAGAAGATGCCTTAGAACTTTCTAAAAATCTAAACATTAGGTCCGTTATAATTCCGATTGAACCGTTAATGAAATCTTATGATGAATCTTTAGCAGATATTTTTAAAGGATATAAAAAAGATGTTACAGAAGAGAATCTTCAGGCACGAATAAGAGGAAATTTATTAATGGCTGTCTCAAACAAATTTGGAAAGCTTTTGTTAAGTACTGGGAATAAATCTGAAATGGCAGTTGGTTATACAACGTTATATGGCGACTTGGCAGGCGGTTTAGCTGTTATTTCAGATGTATACAAAGAAGATGTTTATAAAATAGCAAGATGGATAAATTCTAAGAAAAAAGTTATTCCTGAAAGAGTTTTTATAAAAAAACCTTCTGCTGAATTAAGACCGGGGCAATATGATCAAGAAAAATTGCCACCTTATGAAATTTTGGATAAAATTTTAAAATTATTTATTGAAGAAGCAAAATCAATAAATGAAATTATTTCTTATGGTTTCGATCGAAATACTGTGACAGAAGTAGTTTCAATGGTTATTAAGAATGAGTATAAAAGAAGACAGGCTCCTCCTACTTTAAAGGTTACGGGAAAAGCTTTTGGCTATGGCAGAAGGTATCCAATAGCTATGAGGCCAAAGTTAGAGGATATATAAAATTTAAGGAGGCTTTTTGAGTGATTAGAATAGCTATTTTAGGATTGGGAAATGTAGGAACGAGTGTTTTAAATATTATTAGAAATAATAAGGATATAATTTATCAAAAAATTGGGGAAAATTTTGAAATAGTAGGTGCTCTTGTCAGGGATAAATCTAAACATTTGAAAAAAGAAGTATATTTAGCATCTTCTTTTGAAGAAATACTTTCTTTAAAGCCAGATATAATAGTTGAATTAATCGGATCTGTACATCCTGCACTCGAATATATCATCAAATCGTTGGAAAATAATATTCCAGTTGTTACGGCAAATAAAGAAGTACTAGCAAAGTATCCAAACGAAATATTTGCTCTTGCAGATAAAAAAAGAGTCCCTATATATTTTGAAGCTGCTGTTGGTGGTGGAATTCCAATTGTTAGGCCACTAAAGGTATGTTTGGCTGCAAACAGAATAAAAGAAATTATGGGTATCTTAAATGGTACTACTAATTATATATTAACAAAATTAGATGAAGGTTTTGAGTTTGAAAGTGCTTTAAAACAGGCTCAAGAAAAGGGTTATGCTGAAGCTAACCCGGAATCTGATCTTTCTGGAATGGATGCGCTTTATAAAATTGCCATCTTGTCGTCTGTATCTTTTGGTATACTTATAGATATAAATGAGCTTTCTTCAGAGGGTATAAGCAATATTAGTCTTAAAGACGTTTTATATGCAAGAGATCTGGGATATAAAATTAAGCTTATTGCAAGGTCATGTGTTAAAGATAATAAATATGATATAAGAGTATATCCAATGTTACTTCCTTTTTCACATCCCTTAGCTTCTGTTAGTAATAATATGAATTCTATATTAGTAAAGGGTGATTTCGTAGGATCGGTAATGTTTTATGGCCAAGGGGCAGGTGGAAATCCTACAGCTTCAGCTGTTGCAAGTGATATCATGGATATTAGCTGGCATATAAGAAATTCTCATACACATAGGCTTTCTGGTAATATAAAGTCAAAAGCTATAATATTGAAACCAAATGAACTATTTTCTAGATTTTATTTGAGAACCATTGTTAAAGATAATCCTGGAGTTCTTGCGAAGATTGCTAAAGTTCTAGCAGATCATAATGTAAGTATAAAGAGTATGGTTCAAAAAACAAGCGATAAAGGTTTTGCCGAATTAGTATTCATTTTGCATCAGTGTAACGAACAAAATTTTTATAAGTCTATAGAAGATCTAAAATTAGTTGATAGTGTAAAAGAGATAGCCTTGACACTTAGAGTTTATGAAGATTGAACATTGTTTTAAAATGATATTATTGCCCCTTGTCTTCCGGTAACTTTACTTCTGCGATATGAAAAGAAAAGGTCTTCTCTTTCGTATGTACAAAGTTTTAATGAACAAATATCAAAAACGTCATATTTTCTAAATATATGTTCAATTCCACCTGCTATGTCAATAAAATACTTTTCTTCATGTTTTTTTACGTGAAAAGAGAGGTCTTCATGAGCTTCAAATGATTCTGCAATATCTTTATCAACTTCGAGATGTTTCCATGATATCCCAGGTCCAATTGAGACAATGAGATTTTGAGGTTTGATTCTTCCAAATTTTATTATATCAAAAAAAGATTCTATTATGCCTTTATATAATCCTCTCCAACCAATGTGGAGCACTGCAATAAAGCTTCTTCTCTTTTCTGTAATAAGAACAGGATAACAGTCAGCTGTTTTTACAAAAAGGGGTAAATTGTTTTTAGAAGTGATTAACCCATCTGCTCTTTTTATAGTTTCTGCACTAGAAACTTGTGCAACGTAGAACGAGTGAATTTGTTCTGCCTCACACCAACTAGTTTCAACATGTGTTTGTGAGCTTAATATTTTGCGATTTTCAATAACATTTTCAGGCAAATCGCCTGTTTGAAAAGATAAGTTCAAACTATCATATGGCTTTTGGCTTACTCCGTTTAATCTTGTTGAAAATCCATGTTTTATTCCTAAATGCAAAAGCCTTTCATCCTGTATAAGTGATTGAGAATTGAAAATAAAAGGATAATTCAATTGTTCACTCATTTTAGAAGCTCCTTTGCGTGTTTTAGTCCATATTCGCTAACATTACCTGATAGCATTCTTGAGAGTTCTTCAAGTCTCTCATCTCTATGCAATTTTTTTACAAATACTCGGGTAATATTATTTTTTTGGTCTTTTATAATTTTAAAATGTAAATCTGCGCATGCTGCAATATTTGCTTGGTGTGTAATTATCAATATTTGATTATATTTTGACAATTCTATTAATTTTTCTCTCAATTTAACTGCAGCAAAACCACCTATACCAGCATCTATTTCGTCAAATATAAAAGTTTTACAATTCTTATCCTTCTCGTTTTTCAATAATTCAAGAGCAATTACGATCCTTGAAAGCTCGCCTCCTGAAGCTACTTTGTTGAGCGTTTCTAGAGGCATTTCAGGATTTGCACTAAAGTAGAATTCAACTTCTTCTGCACCATATTTTGAAAAGGACTTGTTATCTATCTTAATTTCGCTAAAGGGTTCGCTAAAAATTGCCATAAATCTTGCATTAGGAATGTCTAAGTCTTTTAATTGATTTTCAACCATGTATGAAAAGGTTTCTATGTTTTCAGCTCTTTTTTTGCTAATCTCACCTGATAATTTTAATATTTCTTTTTTAGAATTTTCTAATTCGATTTCTAGTAGTTCCTTTTCTCTTTCTAAGTCTAGAATTTTATTTATTTCTGATTCAATATTATTTTTTGCTGCTTCTATTTGCGATATTTCTTGAAGCTTTAAGATTCTTCTAATTTTTTCTGCTGAAGATAGTCTATCTTGTATATACATAAGTCTGTTTGTAAAATCTGGCATTTTTTGAATTTTTGCCTCTACTTGTTCGCAAAAATTTTCATAAGAGGATTTAAAATTTATAAAAGAATTTAACAAATCATCAATTTCTTCATATTTTGATAATTTTTTTATTTCAATTGATATTGAAGACATATAGTCAGAGAAACTTGATGGATACGAAACAATTTCCAAGATTTTTTGAAGTCCTTCATTTATTAATTCATACTGTTTAAGGCTATCTTTTTCTTGTATTAACTCGCTAATTTCCCCAGGATAAAAGTTCTCTTTTTCTATTATTTTTAAGAGGTCTTGTAAAATCTCCTTTCTGTTCTTTAGTTCATCTAAATTCGAATTTATTTTATAAAGTTTTTCTGATAAAGCTTTATAATTTTCAAAAGCTTTCTGGTATAACTTTCTTAATGAAGTAGTATTTGAAAAAGAATCAAATATTTCGTTTTGGTAAGACTTTTTAAGAACTGATTGATTTGAATGTTGACCAGTTACTTCAACAAATTCAAGAATAGATTTAATTGTTTTTAAATTTGATATTTTATCGTTTACGTAAAAAGTACTTTTACCGTTTTGGTTTGTAATTTTTGTTATTTTAATATCATCTTGTTTTATCTCATCCGATTCATTTTTATAAAATCCGGTAATTTCTAAGGTTATAGTTGAAGGACTCTCAGTTTTTTTGGGAGTAAATACGATTTTTTCTCCCAAAAATGAGGCTATAGCTCCAGTTATCAAAGATTTTCCCGCACCTGTTTCCCCGGTTAATGCATTTATTTTCGAACTAAGCTCAATTTTGATATTATCAATTATTATGGCATTATCAATTATTAATTTCTTAATTATTCCAGAAGTAAAATTTGGATTCAATATTTCATTTTGCATAAGACCATACCTCAAACTTATTTATGTTTAAGATCATGCACCCCATGTAAGCTTTTCTTTAAGTTTTTTGAAAAAGGATGGTTTTTTATTAAATAAAAGGGTGATATATTTTGAAGAGGGCGTTATTATAGATTTTTCTATGCCCTTTAAGGGCGTTATACATTGTCCATCTACACTATAGTAAAGAGTATCATATCTTGGGTCAAATTCTATTTCTACAGGTTTTTTTTCAATAACCATAGACCTGCAGCGAGGATCTCTAGGGGAAATTGGCGTGATGATCATGCAATCAAAAAAATGTTCTACTATTGGGCCTCCTGCTGAATAAGAATAAGCAGTAGACCCAATCGAGGTTGAAACTATAATCCCATCTGAAAAAATCTTAAAGGTTATGCCGTCAATTTTAATTAGCCATGGAACCATTAAGGGATCAGATCTTGAAAAAATTATTTCATTAAGTGCGTATCTGATTTTATCTAAAGTCATTATCTCTAAAAGATTTATCCTTTCTGAGTATACAGAGGGAAAATTTTTGAGAAACTCTTCTAACTCGTTAACAGAACCAGTAGATAAGAAACCAAGCCTCCCAAGATCTAGAACGTATATTGGTATTTGTTTTTCAAGGTTAATTTCATGAATTAACCTTAAAAGTGTTCCATCACCACCAAAAGTGATTATTGCATCAGCCTCTTTTTTAATCGGAAAGTTTGTAATTAAATTTGTTTCTTTATCAATAGAAAAGAAACTATATTTTTTACTTAATTGATATAAGAAATCTAAGTTATATTGTTTTTTGGGGTTAATTTTAATTAAAAAATTATAATTTGCCAATTTTACCACCTTAGGTTAAGATTTTTTTGCTATATTTTCTAATTTCTTACTTGTTATTTGTAAATTTAGAAAATTATTTATAGATTTTAAGATACTTTCTTCATCAAGGCCAATTTGTTTTAATATTGATTCATTATCTCCATGTGGCATAAAATAATCGGGGAAACCTAAAATATCTAAGAATTTATCTGCTAGTCCAAATTTTGATGCTATAAACAGACAATATGAACCAAATCCGCCTATAGTAGAATTTTCTTCAACAGTAATAATCTTTTGATGCGTTTCTAAAATTTCTCTAAAAATTTTTTCAGTTTTTTCACTCCATGGTTTTATTTTTTTGAATGCAAATATGCTTACTTCTTTTGTAAGATTGTTCTTTTCTAACATATCAAGACATCTCCAAGAGATAGGTCCTATTGATAATATAGCAATTTTGCTTCCTTTATTGAGTAGTTCTGGTTCATCAAAATCTGTCGATGCGTTGCTTCTTTTTGATAAGATTTTACCTTTTGGATATCTAATTATTACTGGTTTATTAAGATTTATAGAGTGCCTTAACATATTTTTTAGGTCAATTTCATCGGAAGGAACAAAAATATGTAAGTTTGGTATTGGCATCAAGAAAGAAACATCAAATGCACCATGATGAGTTGGTCCATCAGGTCCACACAACCCAGATCTATCTAATACAAATATTACTGGTAAATTTTGTAAAGCTACGTCATGAATTACTTGATCGTAGGCCCTTTGTAAAAAAGTAGAATAAATTGCAACAACAGGTTTTAATCCTTGAGTTGACAAACCTGCAGCAAAAGTTACTGCATGTTGTTCTGCAATTCCAACATCAAAAAATCTATCAGGAAATTCTTTTGCGAATTTTGTAAGACCAGTACCATCTGGCATTGCAGCTGTTATAGCAACAACGTTTTTATCATTTCTGGCAATTTCTACAATTTCTTCGGAAAATATTTTTGTAAAAGATATATCCTTATGAATGGGTTTTCCAGTTGAGATTTCAAATTTAGGTGCACTATGATAAAAAGTAGGGTTCTCTTCAGACATCTTGTATCCGTAACCCTTTTTAGTTACTACATGCAGTACTTTCGGACCTGGATGATTAAGAGTTCTTTCTATTGTATATTCTAGAAGTTTTAGATTATGACCATCTATCGGACCATAATAATTTATACCCAGTTCCTCAAAGAAACACTTTCCAATAAGAACTTCTTTAAAAGCATCTCTAAATCTTAGTGCGAAGTCTAAAAATGTTTTTCCATTTGGTAATCTATTGCTAAGAGTTTCTATTGTTGATTTGAAATTTTTATAAAATGGATGGGTTCTAAGTTCTAATAGCGTTCTTGCTAGTGCTCCTACATTTGGTGAGATAGACATTTCGTTGTGATTTAGTATCACTGTCAGGTCGGATTTTGTATGTCCAAGATAATTAAAGGCTTCAAGAGCCATTCCACAAGTCATAGCGCCGTCGCCAATTATAGCTACCACTTTACCCTCTTTGTTTAACAGTTCTTTTCCAATACAAGCGCCAAGCGCAGCAGATATTGAAGTACCAGCATGTCCAGTTCCAAAAAAGTCATAAGGGCTTTCTTCTCTTTTAGGAAAACCGCTTATACCATTGTATTGTCTCAATGTTGCAAATTTATCAAATCTGTTTGTCAATAGTTTGTAGGGATATATCTGGTGCCCAACGTCAAATATAACAAAGTCTTTTGATAAATCCAATTTGGACAGAAGTGCTATTGTTAATTCAACAACTCCTAAATTTGAAGATAAGTGTCCACCATTCTTACTAACAGTTTTGATGATCGTTTTTCTTATTTCTTTTGCTAATTTTAACTTTTCGTCTATGCTTAATTTTGAAACATCTTTTGGATCTTTTAGATTATTCAAAATTTCCATAATAAAGTAATCTCCTTTCAACGCTGACAAGTAACTAGTATTTCATAAGTATCAAACTAACAAGTATCCCTAAAAAACAACCGGCAATTACTTCAACAGGGGTGTGTCCAATAAGTTCTCTAAGGTGTTCTTCTCTAAAGTAATATTTGTGACTAAGTTCATTTATTATTTTATTTAAGACTTTCGCTTGTTTACCAGCTGCTTGTCTTACGCCAGCAGCATCGTACATTACGATAAAGGCAAAAATTATTGTAACTGCAAATAATGAACTATCTAAGCCTTCTTTGATTCCTATTACAGTAGCCAAAGAACTAACAAGTGCACTGTGAGAAGATGGCATACCTCCTGCTTCAGTGAGGTGCCTCAAATTGATTTTATGATTTTTCCTCCAATAGTAAAACATCTTTAAAATCTGAGCGATAATACTTGCTGTAAAGGGTATCCATATTAATTTATTTGCCAGAAATTCATTCAAATAATTCTCCATTAAAACCTAATTTGTTAATTAAAAGCCACTTATACCTTTCAAAAAACTCAGTGTCGAAATTTTCTAGCATACTTAATATTATAGAATCAATAAGCTGAGTTTTTAATCTATCTATAGTTTCTTGATTGGCATATCTAAATATATTTGCTTTTTCACCACTGTTCTTATCTTTCTCATCATCTAGTATTTGGAAAAGTAACCCAATACTTTTTCCTATTTCTTCAAGATTTTTTATTTGTTTATCTTCTAATCGCCCAACAACACCGCCCATCATAAGACTTGCTTCGAATAAAGCTCCAGTTTTTAAGGCCATTATATTATAAATTTGTTCAAAGTTTTCTATATTTGATATGTCTAAAATTTGTCCTCCAATCATACCTTTAACTCCTGCTTTGTCTGATAAAATTTTAATTAATTTAACTGCCAAATTAGTATCTTCTATATTTGATAGTATATTAAAGGGCATTATTTGTAGTGCATCTCCAGCCAAAATAGCAGGACCTTCTCCGTATTTTTTATGTAGTGTTAATTTGCCTCGTCTGAAGTCATCATTATCTATAGCAGGTAAATCATCATGTATAAGGGAAGCACAATGCATCAATTCTAGCGCTAATATAGCTTCTTTAAGACCGAGCATTGTATCGTAATTTGATTCTGATACAACGTTGATTAGAAAAATAGGTCTTATTCTTTTGCCACCGCTTAAGACACTATATATTATCAATTCTTTAGTTTTATCGGGAATACTCTCTAACTTTGCTAAAAAATTACTAATAACATTATTAATATAATCGATCTGCTTTTGAAAAATTTTTTCTATCTTTTCGTTGTAATACAGCTTATTTCTCCTTCCATATTTTTTGAAATACCAATCAAATTGTCTGCTGCTTCCATTGTAGTACGTTGATGGGAAACTACGATCAGTTGTTTTCTTTTTTTTAGTATATTTAACAAATTTACAAACCTTATAAGATTTGCTTCATCCAATGATGCATCTACTTCATCAAAATAACAAAAAGGCGTTTGATTATTTTCCATTAGAGAAACATACAATAAAATTGAAATCATAGCCCTTTCTCCACCGGATAGCATGTTCAAATTTAAAAATTTTCTGCCAGGTATTTTTATTTCCAATGAGATGCCATTTGTTATAGGATTTTTGGTAGATATTAATGAGGCATTTCCATTAAAGATTTCTCTAAAGTAAGAGTCCAATTTTTCATTTATTTTTTGTACTGAATTGATAAGTTCATTATTTACATGGTTATCTAATGATTTTATAGTTAAATTTGATCCTTTAAGAATTTCTTTAATACTCTTTATTTTTGCTTCCTGTTCAGCAATTTCCTCTTTTAACTGATCGTAATTTTCTTTAACTTTAAAATTTATAGGTCCTAATTCATCTCTTTGTTTTAAAAGCATGTTAAAAGTACTTTGGAGTTCCTCAGTTGAATAATTTTTATAATTCTTATTTTTGAACATTTCTATGTTGGTATCGTTAATATTTTTAAGAAATTCGTTATTATTTATCAATTCTTCTATTTTTGTTTTTAATAATTGCATTTTATTATTAATTTCAAAAATTTTCTTTAAAAGTTCAGATTCTCTTTGTGCTAACTTATTAGATTCTACTACAAAATTTGTTTCTAGATATTTAGTTTGTTGTTCTTTTAAAAGTTTAATCTCTTTTTCAAGAATTGTTTTACGGTGTAATGACTCTTCTTTAAATCTTCTTTCCTTCTGTAGTTCTTCTTTTAAAGCATTAATTTCTTTATTTGTTTCTATTTTTTTATTTTCTAGTTCTTCTAGTTCCATATTAAGTTTAAGAACTCTCTTTTTATTATTTATGATTCTTTCATTTACATTATTAAGTTCGAAGACTATTTGTAAATTTTCTCTTAAATCGTATAAGTTTTTATCCAATTGATAAAAAGATTTTTTGGTGTTGTCTGAGTTAGACAAAGTAAGCTCAATAGAGCTAATTTCTTTTTCTAATCTTTCTTTTTCTCGTAATATAATTTTTATTTGAGCATTAAGAGAATTTTGTTCAAGAACTAATTTTTGGATATCTTCTTTTACTTTTTGAAGATTTAAGTTTAAATTTTCTGTTGAAGCTTTCAATTCGTTATATTCGGTTAAGTTAATTGGCTTTTTTAGACCTTTGTCCAAAATTTGTATTTGACCATTGGTTGAAAAAATTTCCCCATCTAAAGTTACTAATCTAAACTTCCAAAGTGATTCGTTATTTCTTAATTTTATTGCTTCTTCAAAAGAATTTAATAATAAAGTATTTCCAATAAGGTTATAAAAAAGTTTTGTTAATTTACTATCAAAATTAATAAGGTCAATTAAACGTTTTAAGTTATATTTTCTTAGGATTTCTTGCTTAAAATCTTGGTGGGAAATATTCGGTATAAGATCTAAAACAAAAACGTTTATATTTTTATTTATTCTTTTTACAGCATTTTTAAGATTATTTAATTCACTTTTAGTTTGCAAAACTAGAGATTTTTTAAAACTGCCTAGCGCAACGCTTACTGCAATATTGTATTTTTCTTCTGTACTATATAAGTCTTCTATAAAACCTAAAATACCACTTACTTTAGTTGTTAAATAATTGATAAGCTCATTTTTTTCACTTAATCTTTTTTCTTCTAATATTTGATCCTTTTCTAATGTTTTATTTATATTTTTTAGTTTCATAATATTATTATTAAATTGTTCTTCTAAAATCATAAGTTCTTTTTGTTTTTCATATAATTTAGTTGATATCTTCTCTAAAGAAGCTTTATTAATCTCTAATTCATTAGTGAAATGATTGAGGGTTATTTTTTTGGATTCAAGCTCTTTTAATAGTGAATTATTTCTTTCAATTTCTGAAATATTTTTTTCGAAAACATTAAGTAATTGTAAAATTTCACTAGGGTCTTTTTCCTTAAGTGTATCTGGCAAAAAATCTTTTAAATTTTTTAATTTTTTGATATTTTCTGAATTATTCAAATTTATTGTTTTTATTTCATCTTTTTTTGTATTAATAATTTTAATATTTGAATCAAGTTTGGATTCAAGTAGTTTAATTTGACCATCTAATCTTTCTAGAGAAATTTCGTTCTTATGGATTTCTTCGTTGATTTTTTCTAAAATAGATCTTTTTATGTTTATTTCATTCTCGATGTTCTCATTTAATTCTTTAAATTTTAAATATTTGTTTTCAATTTCTTTTTTATAATTTAGCAGTTTTGAATGCTCTTTTTCGATATCTATTTGTTCTTTTTCAGTATTTAGCTTCTCATTTTTTAATTCGTTATATTCTCTAAAAACTAATTCTTTTTTCAGCAAATCAATTTTATTAGAAATTTCAACATAAATGTCATATATCTTCAAGTCTTTATAAAGAACTTCTAGCCTTGATTTGTTTTTTTTCAACTCTAAGTTGAAAGTTTCAATTTGCTCTTCTTTTTCTAAAATTTTTGACTCTAACTCAGCTTTTTCTGCTTTATAGTTTCCATATCCTAAGGATTCTAAGAATATTTGACAAAGTTGATCAGAATTTAAGTTTAGGATTTTATCAACTGTACCTTGATCAATAATTAAAAAAAGAGTTGAACCTAAGCCTAAAGGCCTGAGTATGTCTGTCATTTGTTTTTTTTGAACTTCTACGTTGTTTACGTAATAATTATTAATTCCACCTCTTGACATGTATCTTTTTATGTTTAGCTCAGTATTGTTTTCTTTTAATTCATCAGAAAAGTTTATCTCGACTTCACAATAATTTACAGGTTTAAAATTCTTATATCCTGAAAACAATAATTCAATCGAAGAATCTGCTCTGATTGAAGAAATTCTACCGCCAAGTGCCCATTTTATACTCTCCCCAATATTGCTTTTACCAGAACCGTTTGGCCCAATTATTACATTTAACTTTTTGTCAAATTCGAATATAAATTCTTTATAAAAGCTTTTAAAACCAAATATTCTTAAATTTTGAAGATAAATTTTTCTCCTCCAAAATTATATGTTTTTGATATAATGAAATATAATGATAACATATAAATGAGGTATATATTTGCACGTCAAAATTAATTTTAAATCTTATATATGTGTTGGTTGTGATTCATGTGTTTTAATGTGTCCAGTTAATGCTATAACTTTAATAAATTTTAAAGTTTTTTTTGATTGTAGTAAATGTATAAAATGTAAATTTTGTGAATTTGTTTGTCCTATGGGTGCTATAGAAATTCAAGATTAAAGCTTAAAGGTTTAAGGAGGAAAATTTGGCCAAGGGGATAGCAGTAGTTTTTTCAATAGATCCAGATTTGTGTGAAGCATGTGGTGCTTGTGTTCTTATTTGTCCAACGGGAGCAATTTTTATAAGCGAAAAGGACATTGAATTTTCAGTAATTGATCCAGATAAATGTCAAGGTTGTGGAGTTTGTGCAATTGTTTGCCCAAATGGAGCAGTTAAAGAAAAATTAAATGAGCCCTAACTTTACTAACTTTGTTTTTTTAGAATTTAACAAATGTCTCAATATCTTTTTTTACTAAGTAAGGTAGAAATACTTGATTATTTTGCTATTTTTTTTTATTATTAGTGAGTCTACCTGTTAAATATTCAAAATAAAGTTAAAAAGGCTAAATTTTGTGTTAGAATATTTCCTTATGATTAAGAGTGATTCATCATTTTTTGAAGTATAAAGGAGGAAAGCAGATAGTTGTTCCTATTCGATAAAGTTAAAGAAGCGCTAACCAAAACAAGAAGGGTTTTTAGTTCTGTTGTAGGAATGGAAAGCATAGATTGGGATGAAATACTAGAAAAGTTTTTGCTTGTTGATGTTGGTGCTGATATTGCTCAAGAAATTGTTAAAGATGCTAAAAAAAGGTGGTTAAACGCTGCTCCCATTGAAATTGCACTTAAAGAAGCAATAGAGGACTTTTTGCCAGAAGGCAAACCCCAGCTTTTTTTTACTAATTCACATCCTTGTGTTTGGCTTTTAATAGGTGTTAATGGAAGTGGAAAAACTACTACATGTGCTAAGCTTGCAAAATATTCTATCGAAGAATTTAAGGCTACCCCTATACTTATTGCAGCTGATACTTTCAGAGCTGCTGCAATTGATCAGCTGAAAATCTGGGGGGAAAGGCTTAATATTGACGTTATTTCTCAAAAAGAAAATTCTGATCCTGCAGCTGTAGTTTTTGATGGTTTGAAAGCTAGTAAAAGTAGGAAGAGGAATCCTATTATAATTGATACTGCAGGCAGGCTTCACACAAAGGATAACTTAATGGAAGAGCTTAAAAAGATAGAACGGGTAATAGGCAAAGAAATAGAGGGTGAACCATCTGAGGTTCTTTTAGTGTTGGATGCTTCTACCGGATACAATGCTGTAAAGCAGGCTGAAGTTTTTAGCCAATCTTTAAAGGTAACTGGTATAATTCTTACAAAATTAGACAGTTCTGCAAAGGGTGGTTATGTTTTGAATATTACAAAAAAGTTTAATATTCCAGTTAAATTCATTGGTGTAGGAGAAGGTGTAGATGACCTTGTACCTTTTGATAAAGTCCAATATGCAGAAGGGTTGATCCCGTAAGATGCTTTCTGATTTTAGCGAAAAGATCCAGAGCCTTTTCAAAAAGTTTAGAGGATATGGTAAATTAACAGAAAAAGAGATTGGTGAAATTTGTCGAGATATAAGGCTTTTATTCCTTGAATCTGATATTGCATTATCAGCTACTAAAAAAATTGTAGAAGAAATTAAAAATCGCTTGAGCACTTTGGAATTTACTACTGAAACATCTCCTGGAACTTTGGTTTCTAATATAGTTAGAGAAGAACTGATTAACCTTCTTGGTAAGCCAGGTAATATTGATTTTTCGGAAAAGCCTACTTTGGTAATGATGGTAGGTATTCAGGGAAGTGGAAAAACAACAACTTCTGCAAAGATTGCCAATTATTTTGCTACAAAAGAAAATAAAAAACCTTTACTCGTAGGTGCTGATGTAAGAAGACCTGCTGCACAGCTACAATTAGAAAAATTATCTCAGCAGATAAAGATCCCCTTTTTTACAGATAAAGATCCCTTTTTAGCTTGTGAGGGAGCTTTAAATCTTGCAAGATCTAAGGGCTATGATCTCATAATAGTTGATACTGCAGGCCGTACACATGTTGATGAGGAACTTCTTGATGAACTCAAGACTTTAAATGAGAGGTTTCAGCCAAAAAATAACATCCTAGTTATTGATTCCATGATGGGGCAAGAAGCAACAAAAGTAGCAAAAGCTTTTTTTAATACCATCCCCTTGACAGGAGCGATTTTAACAAAGTTTGATGGTGATGCAAGAGGTGGAGCAGCTTTTTCTTTAAGAGAAGTTACTGGTGTACCACTAATCTTTTTAGGTGTAGGAGAGAAAATACAAAATCTTGAAAAATTTGATCCTGTAAGAGTGGTAAACAGAATTGTAGGTATGGGCGATATCGAGGGTTTAATTGAAAGAGTATCAGACATCAAAATTGATACCAGCAAAAAACCTCCAGAAGAAATAGAGAAGTGGAATTTTGATACATTTTTAGAAAGTATGCGTCAGATTAGAAAAATGGGCCCTTTGGAAGAGCTTTTGTCAATGATACCTGGTTTTTCGAATATAAAACAAATGAAAAATATGATTCCAGATGAAAAGCAAATGAAAAGGATTGAAGCAGTAATGTTATCTATGACTCCTAAAGAAAGAAAGAAGCCTGAAATAATAGATGCAAGCAGAAAAAGAAGAATTGCAAAAGGTTCTGGAACCTCAATCCAAGAAGTAAATCAGCTTTTAAAACAATATGAAATGTTCAAAAAGATGTTTAAATCAAAAAATCTAAAAAAAGGCATAAAATTACCAAATTTTCCAATAGGAAGAATTTAAATTATAAAACTTAGTAGGAGGTTTATTATTAGTGGTTAGAATTCGTCTTCAGCGTGTAGGTTCAAAAAATAGGCCATCATATCGAATTGTAGTTGCTGAAAAAAGAGATCCGTTAAAGGGTAAAACTCAAGATGTAATAGGATTCTACAATCCTTTGCCAGAAAAAGCGTTATTTAAAATTGATGTTGAAAAGTACAATAACTATATTTCGAAAGGTGCTAAACCCTCAGAAACAGTTGAAAAGTTGTTTGCAAAGTTTATTAATACGAAGGAGTAATATTGACTGATTTTTTAAAGATTACAATAAAAAATTTAGTAGAGCATCCTGCAGAAGTTTTAATAAACGAGTCTGTAGAAGAAAATAGTGTTTTTTATGAAGTTTATCTTAAACCAGAAGACGTAGGAAGAGTAATTGGAAGACACGGACAAATAATAGATTCAATTAGACAAATATTAAAGGCAGTAGGAAAGAAGAAGGGTATTAATTATTTCATAGAAATCAAAGAACATTTAGTGAAAAATTGAGGATGTAAATGAATTCTTATTATGTTTTAACGCTATTTCCTGAAATATTTAATACCTATTTTAGCATTGGTCTTGCAAAAAAGGGTTTAGACAAGGGCCTTTTTAGTGTGGATATTATTAATCTTAGAGATTTTGCAAAAAATAAGTTTAAGAAAGTAGATGATTACCCCTTTGGAGGCTCTTCAGGTTTAGTTTTGCAGGTTCAACCCATTATGGACGCTATCAATTACATTGAAAGTATTTGCCCCGATGTGGTTTTTTTCTATCCATCTCCAAGAGGTGAAGTTTTAAAACAAAAAAAGCTTTTTGAAATTTCTAAAAAGTTTGATAAAATATGTTTCTTGTGCGGTCATTATAAAGGAGTAGATGAAAGGATATTTAAGTTAAAAGAGATAAAAGAAATTTCTTTGGGTGATTATGTCTTAAATTCTGGTGAGATAGCTACAGTAGTATTGTTGGACGGTTTATTGAGGTTAATACCTGGATTTATAGGAAATGAAAAATGTATAATGGAAGATTCAATTTCAAGTTGCCTTTTAGAATCTCCAAATTATACGAAGCCAAGAGAAATTTTTGGTGAAGCAGTTCCAGATATTTTATTGAGTGGTCATCACGAAAATATTAAGTTTTGGCAAATGAAAGAATCTTTTAAAAAGACTATAAAATCTAAACCCTATTTAATTTTAGGAAGAAGCTTTAGTAAGAATGAAAAAGCTGCTTTTGCACAAGCAAAGGCAGAAATTTTAAAAGAATTGTATTCTGGAGGTTAGAAATGTCGCAGGAACTTATTAAAAAGGTAGAGTCAAAATTTCTTAAGGAGACTGTGCCAACATTTAATGTTGGTGATACGGTTAAAGTTTATGTCAAGGTAAAAGAGGGTGAAAAGGAAAGAACTCAAGTGTTTGAAGGTATAGTTATTGCAAAGAAAAACGGCGGTTTACGAGAGAGTTTTGTTGTTAGAAAGGTGTCATACGGAGTAGGTGTAGAGAAAAGCTTTATGCTTCATTCACCTAATGTTGAGAAGGTTGAAGTAATTCGAAAGGGTAAGGCTAAAAAAGCAAAACTTTATTATCTTAGAGATAAGATCGGAAAACTTGCATCTCACGTAAAAGAAAAGTTTTAAGGTAGTAAATTGAAAAAGAAACCATTCTGGAGAGAAACTTTAGAATCTCTTGTAATTGCCCTTGTTTTGGCTTTTTTTGTTAGAACTTTTCTTTTCCAAATATTTTATATTCCTAGCGGTTCAATGGAGCCAACTTTGATGCCTGGAGATAGGGTTTTGGTTTCAAAGATAGATTATCATTTTGTTCCCATTCAAAGATTTGATGTAATAGTTTTTAGATACCCTGTAGATCCATCAAAGGATTTTATTAAAAGGGTTATTGGTTTGCCTGGCGATGTAGTTGAAGAAAAAGATGGTGTTTTCTATGTAAATGGTAAAAAGTTAGTTGAAAATCATCCTATGTATAAAGATAATTTTAACTACCCCCCTACAAAAGTTCCTGAAAATTATTATTTTGTGCTTGGAGATAATAGAGGAAATTCTGATGACTCAAGGTTTTGGGGTTTTGTTCCTAAAGAGAACATTATTGGAAAGGCTTGGTTAATTATTTGGCCACCTGGAAGGATAGGTTTGATTCCTCAATAATAGATTTTTTCCCATCTTTAGGTATGGATGAGGTGGGGCGGGGTGCTTTGGCTGGTCCATTAGTTGTTGGGGCTGTTTATTTTGATAAAGATTATATGATTGATGGCTTAAAGGACTCAAAGCTTCTTAAAGATCAAGAGAGAAGAGAACTTTGTGATATTATCAAAAGAAAAGCTTCTTATTGGTCTATTGGATGGGCATACCACTGGGAAATAGACAAATTGAATATTTATAGTGCTCTTGTACTTGCATGTAAGAGAGCTATTTTAAATATGAATTTTTTGCCAGAGGCAATTTTTTTTGACGGTTCTTTAAAATTAAAAACTTTTCCATTTAAGCATATAGTTTTTCCTAAAGCGGATAGATTAGTTCCCTCTGTTGCTGCTGCATCTATCATTGCAAAAGTTGCCAGAGATGATTATATGATTAATATTTCAAAATATTATCCCGATTATTTATTTGATATACATAAAGGTTACGGCACAAAATTTCATTTGGAAGTGCTTGAGAAAAAAGGTCTTTCAAAAATTCATAGAAAAACTTTTTGTAGGTTTTTAGATAAACAGAGGTTATGTTTTGAGTAATCGTGATAAAGGAAATATATATGAAAGTGTTGCTTGTAGCTATCTTATAGGCAATGGATATATGATTTGTGAGAGAAATCTTTCAACTGGAGTCGGCGAAATTGATATATTAGCAAAAAAGGATAATATATTAGTTTTGGTTGAGGTTAAAGGTAAAAGTTCAGAAAGATTTGGTCATCCTCTAGAATTTATAACCAAAAATAAGTTGTTAAGAATTAAAAAAGCCTATAATCTTTTACTCTCTCAAGGTGTTTTACCAGAACATGAGATAGTTAGAGTTGATCTGATATACTTCAAACCTAATAGTGAGTACGTCCATATTATTGGAGATGATTGGATTTTATGATATCAAAGATTAAAAGTGTTACTTTAAATGGACTTGACGCTTATTTGGTTGATATTGAAGTGAGTTTTACTACTGGATATCCCGGTTTTACTATTGTAGGCCTTCCTGATACGGTTATTCAAGAATCAAGAGAAAGAATTAAGACTGCACTCAAGCATGTCTACAGTGAAATACCTGTTAAGAAAATTACAGTAAATCTTGCCCCTGCTGACTTAAGGAAAGAAGGTTCTTATTTGGATTTGCCTGTTGCAGTTGGAATTTTAGAGGCAGCAGGAATAATCAAAAGAGTTCCTGAGAATATGGCGTTTATTGGTGAATTGGGGCTTGATGGACAGATTCGTGGCGTTTCAGGTGCTATTTCTTTAGCTCTTGGGGCTAAAAATTTAGGCATTGAATCATTGGTTCTATCTATAGAAAACGCACATGAGGGTGCAATAGTTCCAGAAGTAAAAACTTATAGTTTTTCTAATCTTAATCAAGTTATAGAAGTCTTTAGAGGAGATATTTCAATTGAAAATTTTCTTGCAAAAAGAGAATTAGAAGAAGAGATAGAGACTAATTTTGATATCGACTATGCTGATGTAAAAGGACAAGAAAGGGCAAAAAGGGCAATAGTAGTTTCTGCTGCAGGAAGACACAATATACTTTTAATGGGGCCTCCAGGTTCTGGAAAGTCTATGTTAATGAAAAGATTTCCAACAATTCTGTCTAATCTTGATGATGAAGAAAGTATAGTTGTAACACAAATTTATAGTTTGATAGGTGAGATGAAGAATAGAAAAAATCTTATAAGAAAAAGACCATTTAGAAGTCCTCATCATTCAATTTCGCTCGCCGGTCTTGCTGGCGGAGGATCGCCACCCAGACCTGGGGAAATGAGCTTGGCTCATAGAGGAATATTGTTTTTGGATGAAATTCTTGAATTTAGAAAAGATTTGATCGAATCTTTAAGACAACCTCTGGAAGACGGCAGAATTACAATTAGCAGAGCTTCCTCTTCGTTAACTTTTCCTGCACAATTTTTATTAGCAGCTTGTTCAAACCCATGCAAATGTGGTTATTTTAAAGATAGATTTAATCCCTGCACCTGTGCTCTTAATGACATTAAAAAGTATAGAAGTAAACTTTCAGGACCTATTAGAGATAGATTCGATATTATGCTTGAAGTTCCCAGGCTTTCAAATGAAGAATTATTGGGTATGAAACCTGGCAAAACTTCTGAAGAGATGAAAAATGAAGTATTAAAGGCAAAAAAATTTCAGTTAGAAAGAACTAAAGGAATTGTCAAAAATAATTCTGAACTTAGCCCGAAAGAGATAAAAAAATATATAATTTTGGATGATAATGCAAAAAAACTTTTGGCAAATGCTATAGATAATCACCATTTTTCTGCTAGGGCATATGATAAAATTCTAAAACTTTCAAGAACTATAGCTGACTTGGATGAAGAAGAGATTGTAAAACCACAGCATATAGCAGAGGCTATTTCTTTAAGAAATATAAAATGGGATCCATATGACTGATATAGAATTATGGTTAGCTCTTTCTCTTTGTAAAATACCATTTAAGAAGATTAAAGAAAGATTAGAAGATAGAACATTCCTTGAATTTTTGATTAAGGGATTTTGTGATAGAAATTACATTAAGTTAGATGAAAAAGTTAAATCAACTATAAATTTTGCAGAAAAAACCAATACTGAATTAATTCCTTATATTTCAAAAAAATATCCTGAAAGTCTAAAGCATTTAAACGATCCGCCAGTTTTACTTTATTGCAAGGGCAATGTAGATCTTTTAAAAAGTGAAAAGATAATATCTATAGTAGGTTCAAGAAGGGCAACTGCATACGGGAAATCTCAAGTAATAGAATTTTCTAAACAACTTTCAAGTTTTGGGTTTACTATTGTTTCTGGTTTGGCAAGAGGTATCGATGAATATGCTCACAGATCTTGTTTAGAAGTAGGAGGAAAGACTATTGCAGTACTTGGTAACGGATTAGATATATTTTATCCGATTGAGAACAGAGAACTTCAAATTGAAATATCAGAAACAGGACTATTGGTTAGTGAATATTCTTTTAAGGAAAGTCCAACAACTTATTCTTTTCCTCAAAGAAATAGGATTATAGCAGCTCTTTCTAAAGGTATACTGGTTGTTGAAGCAGAGAAAAAAAGCGGTGCGCTTTTGACTGCAAGTTTTTCTTTAGATCTTGGGAGAGATGTATTTTCTCTTCCCGGCCCTGTAAATTCTCCAAAAAGCTTTGGAACTAACACTCTTATAAGGAACGGTGCTATTTTAGTGAGGTCTTTTGAAGACATATTAGATGAATTTGGATACAAAATTGTAAAAGAAAATTATAAACAAGAGCAACTTGATATTCTAACACCTCATGAAGAACGAGTTCTTTCATGTTTAAATTCTACGAGTTATACTCCATTTGAATTAATTTCTTCTAAAATTGAAGATTTAAAACCTCAAGATTTAATACTTATATTAACAGAGCTTACATTAAAAAATAAAATTGAAGAGTTTGGGGGAAGTTACAAAATTTTATGAAGAATTTTAAGTACAATTTTTTAATATTTTTATCATTTATTATTACAATTGTTATAATTTTTTTTATCGGGTTATTGTTAAATAAAAAGAATAATATTATTTATTCAGGAAGTTGGTTACAATCAGGTTACGACCAAGCTGGTATAAGATATTCTGATGTAAAAATTCCCCTTCATCCTAAAGTAAAATGGGCCTATAATGCTAAGGGTTGGATTGTAGGCAGCCCAGCTGTAAAGGATGGTTTTGTTTATGTAAACGTTTTAGGGGGAGAACTTCTTAAATTAAACTTAAACAATGGTAATTTAATATGGTCTACAGGTGAAGGCGGTTTTGGTTCTGTAGCCCTAGAAGATGATAGGGTTTATGCTGGAATGGTTGGGAAATATGGACTTTCATCTATTGACCCAAATAATGGATATGTATATTTTTCAAATCCTTTATGGAGAGGAATTCGTTCTAGTCCTGTCATAGATAAGAATATGGTATTTATAACATCTTTGGATGGGAACATATATTCATATAATTCCATTACTGGAAAAAAAATTTGGTCAAAATTTTTGGGAGAACATGAAATGGCTACTCCAGCTGTTTCAGGTGGTAGGGTGATTGTTGGTAGCGAAGATAAGGTTTTATATTGTTTGTCGGAAGAGAACGGTAAAATTTTATGGAAATTAAAATTATCTAACATCATCAGAGCAGCTCCTGCTATTTTTGATAAAAGGGTTTATATTGGTGATTTTTCTGGCAATTTTTATAGTATTGATCTTGAAAACGGGAGAATTTTATGGACTTACAAAACCGATGATGCAATTCTCAATTCTGCTGCAGTTACTCCTGATGGAAATGTTTATCTTCCTTCTTGTGATGGGTATGTATACGCACTAAACCCTTATGGCAAACTACTTTGGAAGTTTAAAACCAATAGCTATCCATCTTCTTCTGTTACTGCTACTAAAGACAGTTTATTATTTGGTACATATGATGGTGGGATTTATGCTTTAAATATAACCGATGGCAAGCTAATCTGGAGACTGTACGCAGGTGGACCAATTAGATCAAACGTTGTTCCAATAAACAACATGATCATTGCAGGTTCTGATGATGGTAAGGTTTATGCTTTTACTGATGATGGAACCCTTCCTGCAGATAAAAAAATAGTATCATATACTCAAGACAAAGTGACTTACGCTAAATTAGAAAACAATAAGGTTATTATTCCTTCTGAAGATCTTAAATGTTCTGACAAAGTTGATGTCTTAATTTTTGGTGGATCAATTAGTGCACTTACAGTGGCAAAACAGATAAAAGAATCTGGTAAAAGCGTAATGATAATTGATAGTGCTCCCTTTCTTGGCGGGAAATTTACTCAAGGTTTTTCACCTTTACCATTTTCTGAGTTAACTAATAGTTTTGGAAATTTTATCAAAAATATTCAAAATACTTACTACAAAAACATTTCAAATGACAAATATGTTGATACAGAAATATTAAAGTTTGCTCTTGATAAATTTGCTAAAGACAACAAGATCCCGGTTTTATTTCACTCTTATCCATTGAACGTGTTTAGTAAAGATGGTTATAAATACACATTATTTATCTCTAAGGGCGGACATCAAATAATACGCTCAAAAATCGTAATAGATGCTTCTAATAATTCTCTTCTTTTAGGGACAATAGATCCTTCAATTTTAAACTTTGACAGAGCTGTATTAAACTTTTCAGTAATAAATTCTAATTACAAAAATATTAACACTGCTTTTAATGATCAAAAAGTCTTATCTTTTAGTTTGGAAAGGCCGGTAGAAAACTCTACCGAATATATTGATGCTGAAGAGTATCTTAGAAACATGTACGCAAACTATATTCTTTCAAATCACACATTTGTGCCAGGAGTATCGCCTATAAGTTTGGTTTTGAAGGGATCAGGTAATGAATTTAAAGAAGTTAAAAACAATGAATTCTTATTGCCTGATAATCCATATACTCCTGAGAAAGATATAGAAGAAATTTTAGCTTCACTACAAAACACTGAAACTAGTAATCCAGAGAATACTTTTCATGTAAGTCAAGAAGAAGTTCCTGTTTTAAAAAGGTATGATGTTGTTGTTGTTGGCGGAGGACCTAGCGGATTTGCTGCATCAATTATGGCTGCTAAAATGGGTATGAAAGTAGCTCTTATAGAACAGTACCCATTTTTTGGTGGAATGGGAACTGCAGGGGGGGTTAGTTATTTTGAACCTGGTTCTGTTGGAGTAATTTTTAAAGAAGTAAGAACAATGCTTTATGGTTCAAAAAATCTGCCAAATACTGGTAGACTTTTTGATACTGAGATTGCAAAATCAATTTATCAAAATATGGTTCATAATGAAAAAAACATTACAGTTTATTTCGACTCCTTTGCCCTAATGCCTGTTATGGATTCGAAGAAAGTACTTGGAGTAGTAATTAAAAGACCGTACGACTGTGTAGCTATTTTAGGGAAAAGGGTAATTGATGCAACAGGCGATGGAGATATTGCTGCTAAAGCAGGTGTTCAATATGTTTTTGGAAGAACATGGGATCACAAAATCATGCCACTAACAACAATGTTTACAATGTACCCAACTGGCCCAAAAAGAGAAAAAGGAGTATGGGTTCTTTCTAGCGGTAAAGTCTTAGTAAATGAAACTAGAGTTTATGCAAACCCACTTAATATTGATAAATTTTCTAATGCAGAAATGATTGGTAGAGAACAAATGTGGGATATTTTTTCCAAAATTGAGAAAAAATATAATTATAGGATTTTATCTTCAGGGCCTCAAATCGGAGTTAGGGAATCAAGACACTTTCTTGGGGAATACACGCTTCAAGAGAAAGATATTTTGGTAGGAAGATACTTTTATGATGGCATTGCACTATGTTTTTATGGCGTTGATATTCATAATCCCTACGGAGGACCTGGAGGTTTTCAACTACCGATTATTCCTTATGAAATACCCTTAAGGACCTTGATTCCTCAAGGAGTTGATAACCTGATAATTGTCGGAAGAACTATCAGCGCACAACCACTTGCAATGGCATCATTCAGAGTTCAATCTACTATGATGAGCGTTGGTGAAGCTGGTGGCCTTTTGGCTGCAGAGTCGATAAAATCAAACTTGCCACTAAAGGATATAGATGGAGCAAAGATTAAACAAATCCTAAGAAATATGGGGGTATATCTTCCGTAGAATATGTTAATATTATCAATGTATGCTGTTAAGAATATTAAGTGAAATGGAGAAAACATAGATGTATACTCTTATAGTTGAAGATAGCTTTTCTTCTGCTCATTTTTTAACCCGTAATGGGGAAATTGAATTTGAGCCTCTTCATGGGCATACCTTTAAAGTAAGCGTTGAAATTTCTGGTAATTCGCTTGATGAATTTGGAATGTTGATTGATTTTAGAATTATAAAAAAGAAGTTAAAAGAGATTTTAGATACTTTTGATCATAAACTTTTAAATGACGTTGTTCCATTTAGCCCCACTTCAGAAAATTTATCAAAGTATATATTTGATGAATTTGAAAAATTTTTAGAAAATTATAGAGGATTGAATGTTAACTCTATTACTGTTTGGGAATCACAAACAACTTGTGCAAAATATCAAAAAGAGGTGCAAAGATGAATAAGAAATCCTTCTTAGATTTGACAGTTTTTGACAATCACTCATTAAAAGAGATTATAAAACTTTCAGATAAGCTCTCTACAAATAGATTTTTGCTTGGTGATGTTTTAAAACAAAAAATCATTGCTTTAATTTTTTTAAAGCATTCAACTAGAACAAGAGTCTCTTTTGAGGTTGCTATTAGAGACCTTGGTGGAAGCACTATCTTTCTTGGCAAGGATGAACTCCAAATAGGAAGGGGTGAACCTATAAAGGATACTGCCAGAGTGCTAAGTGGTTATGTTCACGGGATAGTTGCAAGACTTTACAGCCATGATTCTTTAATAGAGTTAGCAAATTATTCGACCATACCAATTATTAACGCTTTAACTGATTATAATCATCCTGTACAAATACTTGCAGATCTGCTAACAGTCTATCAAGAGTTTAGAACTTTGAATTTAAAGTGGGCTTATGTTGGGGATGGCAACAACGTAGCCAGGTCTTTAGTGGAAGCTGCTAGCATAATTGGCTTTGAATTGACTATAGCTACTCCAGAAGGGTATGAACTTGAAAAAGAATTTAAGGAAAAGTATAGTAATTTTGATTTTATCAAGTTTACTAACGATCCTGTTTTATCTGTAAAAGGAGCTTCTGTTGTATATACTGATACCTGGATTAGCATGGGTCAGGAAGCAGAAAAGGAAAAAAGAATTAATGACTTTAAAAAGTATATTGTTGACAAAGAACTTTTTTCTCATGCAAGAGAAGATGCTATATTTTTACACTGTTTGCCGGCTTATAGGGGGCTTGAGGTTAGTGAAGATGTTTTAGAGGGAGAAAGATCGAGGGTTTTTAAACAGGCCCACAACAGATTACATAGTGAAAAGGCTCTTTTGTGGTCAATATACAGTGGTTATTTATCTGATAAAATTTTGTTAAAGTAAACTATTCTGGAGGTTATCAACTTATGAGGTTCTTGGTTATTTTGCTTTTGTTTTTAAGTTTATTAATTTCTGCCAACCTTGCTTTTGCAGAAAAGGGTACAAAGGTGGAAGAGAGTTCAAAAACAGAACAAAATGCTCCTGATGTGTTTAGTAAACTTGAAGATGTACCTGATATGACTTTTAAAATTAATTTTGACTCGTTTAAATACAAAAAAGCAAAATCTGCAGACATTTATCTTAAGCCTGGGAAAATCCTCATTAGTTTTAATGGTCCTTTATTTTTAGGTCAACAAACTCAAATTCTTGCACTTAGCAAGGATAGATCAGTATACTTTATGTTACCAGTTTTACAAAGGGCTATAAGATTTGAAGCAGACAAATTCCCAAAGTATACAAAAGAACTTAATGAGTTTTTCATACTTCCTACTTATGGTGAACAAGTAATGAAAGATGATAGTTTTAAAAAAATTGGTGAAGAGGAAGTTGAAGGCGAAACTTGCTATGAAATGCAGAAAAAGATTGAAGGGAAAGAACTTACAGTATGGGTGGGTAAATGGACTCATTATGTAAGAAAAGCAGATTTAACTTCTTCTAAAGGGACTACTCATATTACGATAACTGATTTGGTTTGGGGATTCCCTGTTTCTGACGATTACTTTAAGATTCCATCCAATATGGTAGTTTATGACTGGAAGAAATAGAATAAGATGTACTTTCCATTTTTAGTAAATTTAGATGATAAAGCTATATTAGTTATTGGTGGAGGAAAGGTGGCATATAGAAAAGTTTTGTTATTCAAAAAATTCTCCACAAATATAACTATTATTGCTCCTGAAATATGTTCTGAGATGGAGAAAGAAATTAAAAAGAATAACTTTGTTTATTTAAAAAAATGTTTTGAAAATGGTGACACCCTAAAATTTGACATAATAATTGCAGCGACAAATAAAAGGGATGTGAATAAATTGATCTCTTTAGAATCAAGAAGAAATAATAAACTTGTGAATGTAGTAGATGATCCTGAACTTTGTGCCTTTATAGTGCCATCTATAATATCCTACGAAAATTTTTTGATTGCTTTTTCTACATTTGGTAAAGCACCATCATTATCAAGAGTTTTTAGGGAAGAATTTGAGAAGGATTTTAATTCAAATTTTGATAGCATTATTAAATATTTAGAATCTTTAAGAGAAGATATTAAAAATAGAAATTATCTTCCGGAAGAAAAAGAAAAAATATTACTTAATTGTTCGCGTAAAGCTTTTAAATATTTTCGAAGAGGGAAAAGCCTGTCTGAAATTAAGGCGATGATTGAAAATTGCAATTAAAATTGTTGGGCCTTAACTATAAGAGCGCAACAGTAGATATCAGGGAAAAAATCTCTTTTCCAAGTTACAATAGTTTAATTTCAGGTTTAAAAACTCTTTTTTCTATTGTTGAACCTGATGAAGCAATTATTATTTCTACATGCAATAGAACTGAAGTTATATGTGTGAATCCCAAAAAAGATATAATAGAATTTTTTTCATATATTGCGAATATTCCCAAAGAGTCTATGAGAAAATTTACTTATTATTTTGAAGATATTCAAGTTGCTAAGCATTTGTTTATTGTAGCCTCCAGTCTTGACTCTTTAGTAGTAGGAGAAAGTCAAATTCTTTCTCAAATTAAAGATGCTCAGGAAGTTGCGAGCACAAATAAGTTTAGCGGTTTGATATTAAATCATTTGATTTCTCAAGCTATAAGAGTTGGAAAAAGAGTAAGAACAGAAACTCAAATAGGAAAGGGCAACTTAAGCGTTGCAACTGTTGCTATTGAACTTGCTAATTCAATTTTTGGATCCATAGAAAAAAAGAAAATTTTGGTAGTTGGCGCGGGCAAAATGTCTAAACTTTTTTTAAAAACTTTAAAGAATCATGGTGTTTCAAATATATTTATTAGCAATAGGAGTAAGGAAAAAGGAATTGAAATTTCTAATGAATTTAACGGTAAATTTTTAGATTTCGAAAAAAGATTTGAAATATTAAACGAAGTTGATATTGTACTTTCTTCTACTGGTTCTTGTGATTACATCTTTCCTTTTGATTTAGTTAAAAAAAGTACAAGCAAAAGAGCTGAATCTTTATTTATGATTGACATTGCTATTCCGAGAGACATAGATCCAAAAGTTAATAACTTAGAAAACGTTTTTTTGTACAATATTGACGATTTAACTAAAGTTGTCGAAAAAAATAGAAATAAAAGATTGAAAGAAGTACCTAGAGTAGAAGAAATAATTGAAGAAGAGTTAAAATTATTTAATCACTGGTGCTATCTTAATAAAATTATTCCTACTATTTCAAGAATTAGAATAGGTGCAGAAAAAATTAGAAAGGCTGAAGTAGAAAAAACTCTTTCTAAGTTAGAAGGAAAGCTCTCAGAGAAAGAAATTGAACAAATAGATGCTATGACTAAGGCTATAGTAAAAAAAATATTACACAATCCAACTGTCCAATTAAAACGACACATCAATGATAAGAATTTAGAAAATATAATTAATATAACGGAACTTTTATTTAATTTAAATTCTGATTCACTATTGCCAGATTTTGGTAAACACAAGGAGTCAAAATGATTTTAGTAGCTATCGACTTAATTGTTCTGTCTATTTTTTTCTCTATTTTAAATGTTTTCAAAAAAAATAAAATCAATATATATTTTTCTATATTTTTGGCTTTGCTTTGTTTTTTTGATTTAGGGGTTTATATTATAAGATTGTTTTTGAGTTTACAGTTTTTTTATATTAATATTTTCATTTACGAAAAATTAATTAGTACTTTTTTGTTGCTTGTTTTTATATACTTTAATTTTAAAGAAAGTTGGAGAATTATTGCTCTATTTGTTATTTTATTTTCTTTATTTTTTCTTATTCACTCAGAAATATTCGAATTTTCACAAATAATTATTGCTACAAACATTTATAATAAAAATTTCCCTCATATCCTTTTATTTTATCATTATATTTTTGCATCTATTGCTCAAACTTTATTTTTATCTTCTTTTATACTTTCTTTCTTTTTCTTTTACGAAAGATGGAGGGTGAAACATAAAAGATTTGGACCCTTTATAAAACTTTTGCCTTCGCTGCCAGAGCTTGATAAAAAGATTTTGACTTTTATTTCTTTAGGATTTGGTTTTTTAACCGTTTCAATATTTCTTGGTTTTTTAATATTAAAAGAAATATATAATGGTTTCTATTTGATTGATCCAAACAATGTGTTTAATGTTGTATTATGGTTAATGTTTTTAATATATATAATAGTAAGAAAAAAAACTAGAGTGATGACAGAAAAACTTTCCTTGTTGGTCTTGATTTCTACAATTTTAACTTTTCTATCAATTTTTCTTAGTTATTTTACTATTACCTTCCACAATTTTAGGTAAAGGAGAACTCATTTGATCGAAAGAATCGTAATTGGTACTCGCGGAAGTAAACTCGCTCTTACTCAGGCAAGATATGTAGCCGAATTTATTAACAAATTTGATAGTACAATTAAAATAGAAATAAAGATCATTAAAACTACAGGCGATAAACTTATGGTTGCACTACACGAAGCTCCTGAAAGAGGATTGTTTGTTAAAGAAATTGAAGAGGCACTCTTGAATAAAGATATAGATTTAGCTGTACACAGTATGAAAGACATGCCTGCAGAAGCTGTAAGCGAACTAGAAATTTTCGCTGTTCCTGTAAGAGAAGATCCATCTGATGTGATTGTACCAAGAAAAGAATTAAGTATTGAAAATTTAGATGATATTAGTCCAAACTCAGTATTTGCAACTAGCAGTCTAAGAAGGATATCTCTTTTAAATAATTTCTTTACATTTAAAGAAATTAAGGATATAAGAGGAAATATTGATACTAGATTAAAAAAACTTGATGAAGGTTTCTGTGATTATCTTATAATGGCAAAAGCTGCTTTAAATAGGCTTGGAATAAAAAGAAATTACATTACTCTTGATCCGTTTACCTTTGTTCCTGCCGTAGCACAGGGTGCTCTTGCTATTCAAGGAAGGAGAAAGGATTTCAATAGGTTTGCCAAAATTATAAAATTTTTAGATGATTTTAATACAAGAATTTCAACAGATATCGAAAGAAGGGTTTTAAAGCTGATTGGTGGTGGGTGTCAAATTCCCTTTGGCTGTTATGTTTGTCCTATTAAAAACAAATCTTTTAAAATTTCTGCTTTTATAGAAAAAGATGGTAATATAAGAAGAGTTTTATTTGAAGAAGATTTTAAAAAGGATAAAAATGAGGTTGCTAATGAAATTTATAAAAGGCTTTTCTCCTAATAGAGTTGTTAGTCTTATTTTTTATTTTTTTGTTTTTGTATTTATACTCAACTTTGTCTTTCTTAAAACAGCTGCCTATTCACAGGAAAGCACTTTAAGTTTGAGATTGGGGAATGGAATGGTAGTTGTTCTTGGTGAACAATCATCTTTAAGTAAAATTAAAGATTTGATTCTTACAAGCAAAAAAAAATTTGAGACGATTCAGGATTTAGCTGACTTTATTTCTAGTGAACACATAAGTGGAATTAAAGAAATTGGGTTGTTTGTTTCTGATAATTTACAACCCAATGAAAATGTGAAAAAGGTTTTTGATGGAACATTAAAAGATGCCATCGAAAAAGGTGTAATACCATATTTACCAAATAATATAAAGTTTACTCAGGCAAGAGAATTTTTAGAAAATTTTGGTTATAATGTTATTTTCGGACCAGGTATCTATCCTTTTAAAGATAAGTTGAGATGTGAAGTAAAGCTTGTAAGTTATGGTCTTAAAAGTGGAAGCTATATTGAAATTGATGGAAAAAAATATTTCCCTAAAAATCTAGGCTACTTCTTGATTGCTATAGATCCAAATAATGGCAAAATAATTAGTCAAGGCAATTTCGATACATCTTTTCATCATCAAGAAAATGCTGCCCTGGTTAACTACCTTCAATCTGTACCAAAAAATGCTTTTTTGCTGGGTGTAATAAATATAGAAGCTACAAGAAAAATGGATAGTGATTCCTATATGCTTCTAAATCAAATGGGATTGCACTTGGTTCCTCTTGGGTATTATGGATATAGCCATGTATTTATTCTTGATGTAAAAGAAAAAAAAGCACTTGAAGAAAGATCTTCAACTATATCAGAGTTATATTATGTTCCCCCAGAGAAATTAGATGAATCAAGCTTTATTAAACTAATTAATAAAAAACCACTTCCGACAATTTATCTTGATGGCTTGAGTCCTGATTCTAAAATCTTAGTTTTTTCACTGCCGCAAAATGGGAGGTTTTGATGTCTGAAAGTAAGAAGAAAGTAATGATTGTTGAGTCTCCATCAAAAACAAAAACTCTTTCTAAGATTCTTGGCAAGTCTTTAAAGATTTTAGCATCGAAGGGTCATGTTCGCGACTTGCCAAAAACGAGACTTGGTATTGATATAGATAACAATTTTGAACCGACTTTCAGAATTATGAAAGAGAAAAGTAAACTTATTGAGGATTTAAGAAAAGAGGTGAAGGATGCAAAAATAGTTTACCTTGCTCCAGATCCTGATAGGGAGGGCGAGGCAATAGCATGGCATTTAAAAGAAGTCCTCAATTTAAAGGATGGTCAATACAAAAGAGTTTATTTCAATGAAATTACTGAAAAGGCTGTAAAAGAAGCAATGAAGCAGCCAAGAGATTTAGATACAAAACTTATTGAAGCACAAAAGGCAAGAAGGATTTTAGATAGAATAATAGGATACAAGATATCTCCGTTCCTCTGGAAAACTCTTCAAAGAGGGCTTTCTGCAGGCAGAGTCCAATCAGTTGCGCTAAGGATGGTAGTTGAGAGAGAAAGAGAAATAAGAAATTTTGAAATAAAAAAATATTATACCTTTCAGATCAAATGTTTAGATGACAACAACAAAGAGTTTACATTGAAGTTATGTGATAAAAAATATAATCCTGTAAAATTTTTTGATGAAAATGAAGCTGAGGAAGTTCTTAAAAGATTAGATGGAGCAAAACTTGCTATAAAAAGTTTAGAAACAAAAGAAAAGAAAAAAAGTTCCCCCTTTCCTTTTATCACTAGCACTCTTCAGCAAGAGGCGCAAAAAAAACACGGTTTTAGCTTGAAGAAAACAATGAAATTAGCTCAATCATTATACGAAGGTCTTCAAATTGGTCCTGAAGGAAGCACAGGATTAATTACATATATGAGAACAGATTCTTTCAACGTTTCTCTTGAAGCACAAGAAAGTGCAAAGGAGTTAATTATAAAATTATTCGGAGAAGACTTTTATAAAAAATATTATCCAAAAAAGAATAAAGGCAGTCAGGAAGCACATGAAGCTATAAGACCCACTTCGGTTTTTAGATTGCCGGACGAAATAAAGCAGTATCTTGGTAAAGAATATTATCTTTTATACGATCTCATCTGGAAAAGATTTATGGCAAGCCAGATGGCAAACGCAATCTATGATTCTCTTGAGATTAAAGGTGAAGCCAAAAATTATAATTTTTTCGCCAGGTTTTTAAATTTAAAATTCCCTGGATATATGGTTTTGTGGGACGAAGAAAAAGAAACTGAAGAAAATGATGAAGTTTTTCCTAAATTAACAGAGGGAAAGCTTTATGAAATAATTTCTATTGATAAAATTGAAGGATTTCTTTCCCCACCTCCTAGATATACTGAGGCTACTCTTGTAAAAAGATTAGAAGAGCTTGGTATTGGTAGGCCTTCTACATATGCACCTACTATCATCACTCTTCAAGAGAGAAATTATGTTAGAAAGGAGGGGAAAATTTTAATTCCTACAAAAATTGGTGAAGAAGTAACAGATATATTAATTAAATACTTTCCTAACATTGTGGATTATGAATTTACTGCAAAAATGGAAAGCGACCTAGATAAAGTTTTTAATGAAGAGGATAGGGTAAAACTTCTTAAGAATTTTTATCAACCGTTTGAAATGAGTCTTCATAATTTTGAAGAAACTTCAAGTGAAGTTCTTAGCTCTTTGGCTTCAGAGAAAAAATGCCCAATATGTGGTTCTGATATGAAACTAAGAATTAGTAAATTTGGCAGATTTTACTCTTGCTCAAGATATCCAGAGTGTAAAGGCAAATTACCCTTTGAGGACTCTTCTAATAGTGAACAAAATAGCAATGAAGAAAGTTTGAAGAAAAACGAAATTGATGTTAAAGAATCAGATGTTGAATGCCCAATATGTGGCAGCAAAATGGTTGAGAAGAGAAGCAAATTTGGAAAGTTTTTAGCTTGCTCAAGATACCCAGAATGTAAGGGGACTCTTCCTTATGGAAAGAAGGTTGAACAAAGGTGTCCAAAGTGTGGTGGTCAATTAATTAGGACTTTTAGTAAAAAAGGCAAACCATATTATAAGTGTGTGAATAAGGATTGTGATTTTTATAGTTTCAAACTACCGGGTATTAGCGAAAACCTTAAGGTTGAAGAACCTATAAAAGAATAGAAAATGTATTTTAACAAAGAGAGAGATAGAATTAATATAATAGGCGCAGGTTTAGCAGGAAGCGAAGCAGCTCTTTTTTTGCTAGAAAAAGGATATTTGATTAACGTTTATGAAATGAGACCGAAAGTCAAAACTCCTGTTCACAAAACGGATCTATTTGCGGAACTTGTATGCAGTAATTCATTAGGGAATAAAAATATTTTCTCGGCTTCAGGCTTGCTTAAAGAAGAGATTAAAATCTTAGGATCTAACCTTATAAGATTAGCTGAAGTTTCCTCAGTAGAAGCTGGGCAAGCACTTGCAGTTGATAGAGAAGAGTTTTCCAGGCATGTTACTAATAAGATACTCTCTTATCCCAATGTTAATGTTATTAGGGAAGAAGTGAGAGAGATTCCGGAAAACACTTTTACTATAGTAGCAACTGGACCTTTAACATCTGAAAATTTGTTTAAATATTTTCAAAAATTTTTGGGTAGTAAAGACTTGTACTTTTATGATGCTACATCACCTATTATAAAGTATGATTCTATCGATTTAAATTTTGCATTCTGGGCAAACAGGTATAATAAAGGAGATAGCGCATATTTAAACTGTCCCATGTCAGAGAAAGAATATGATTTCTTTTATGAAGAACTTATAAAAGCAGACAGTATAAGAAGTCATTTTCCTGATGAAGAAAGATATTTTGAAGGTTGCTTGCCAATAGAAGAATTGGCTAGAAGAGGTAGAGATACTCTTTTGTATGGTCCATTAAAGCCAAGGGGGTTAAAAGATCCTAAAACAAATAAAGAACCCTATTGTGTAGTTCAGCTTAGACCTGAAAATAAAGATAAAACTTTATTTAATATGGTTGGATTTCAAACCAGACTCCCTTTTAAAGAACAAGATAAAATATTTAGGCTTATTCCTGCCCTAAAGAATGCAGAATTTGTAAGATACGGAGTAATGCATAAAAATATTTATTTTAACCCTTCCTCGTTAATTAAAGAAAGTTTAGAGTCAAAAAAGTTTAACAATCTGTTTTTTGCAGGGCAGATTACTGGAACAGAAGGTTATGTTGAGGCGATTGCAACAGGATTATTGGCTGCAATAAATTTACATCTGAAAATTCAAGGAAAACCTCATCTCGTCTTACCAAAAACAACAGTTTTAGGTTCTTTGATAAATCATATTATTAGTGTTTCAGTTGAAAAGCCTGCTCCAATGAACGTATCATTTGGTTTATTGCCACCCATTTTAAAGAAGATGGACAAGAAAAGAAGATACGAAGAATATGTAAAGAGGTCTTTACATGACTTAAATAAATATCTTTCTGATTTCAAATACGACTATGAAAATAAATAAAGATCAGATTTTAGATTTTTTAGATTATTTACAGTTTAGTAAGCTATGCTCTAATAATACTATTAGAGCATATAGAAGTGACCTTATTAGCTGGTTTGAATTTTTAAAAAATTCAAAAAATAATTTAAATGAACTTGAAATAACAAAGTTAACTTATGATTGGCTGATAGAAGATCAAAATTCAAAATTATTAAAAAAAAGTTCTGTTTCAAGAAAAATTTCTGCAGTTAAGTCATTTTTAAATTATCTTTATAAGTTTAACGTTATAAATAACAAATTATCTTTAACCTTAAAAAATCCAAAAAAGGATAGAATACTTCCAAAGTATTTAAATTATTCTGATGTAGCTGATGTAATTAACAAGAATTTTACATCCAGTAATTTTTACAGTTTTAGAAACTCTCTTATTATTCTTTTGTTGTTTAATACAGGTATAAGAATAAGTGAATTAAAAAATATAAAGCTAGAAGATATTAATCTTGATAGAAATGAAATTAGGGTAATTGGAAAGGGAAACAAAGAGAGAGTTGTCTTTTTTACAAATTTTACAAAAAATTTTTTGAAACAATATATTACTGAGAGACTAAAGCTAAAAACAAAATGTAGGTATCTTTTTATTTCAAGACTAAAGAGTAGAATTAGTGAAAGAATGATTAGATATATTGTGTCTAATACATGGAAAACTCAAACTGGAAAAAGTATTACACCTCACCAACTTAGGCACTCTTTAGCGACCTTCTTGCTCAATCAAGGAGTAGAATTAAAGTATATTCAAGAAATTTTGGGTCACGAAAATATTAATACTACAAATATTTATGCTAAATTAACTGAAAAAACTATAAAAAAGGAATACTACAAATCGCTAGATAAATTAGAAAAGTAAAATTCGAGAGGAGTGTTTAAAAATTAGACTTGATAAGTCAAGAAAAAATGATGAATTAAGACATATTGAAATTATTAAGGATTTTTTAATCTATCCTGAAGGGAGTGTTTTGATCTCTTTTGGTAATACTAAAGTTATTTGTAATGCTTCTGTCGAGGATAAAGTTCCACCTTTTTTAAAAGGTTCTGGCAGCGGATGGATTACTAGTGAGTATAGTATGATACCTCGAGCTACACAAGATAGAAATGTTAGAGAGAGCACTTCTGGTAAAATTTCTGGCAGAAATCAAGAAATTCAAAGGATAATAGGCAGATCACTAAGAAGCGCTGTAGATCTAAGTCTTCTTGGCGAAAGGACAATATATATAGATGCAGAAGTAATTCAAGCTGATGCAGGTACAAGATGTGCTAGTATAACAGGTGGTTTTGTTGCTCTTGTACTTGCATTAAGAAAATTAAAAGAATATGGGTTAATAAAAACTAGTCCACTAAAATATTATGTAGCAGCTGTTTCTGTTGCAGTTTTAAACGATGAAGTTATATTAGACCCAAACTTTGAAGAAGACGTGATTGCTGATGTAGATCTTAATATAATTGCTAACGAAAACAGAGAAATTATAGAAATTCAAGGAACTGCTGAGAAAAAACCATTTTCCAAAGAGAAGTTGAACGAGATACTTTATATTGCTTATAGTGGGATAGAAAAGATAATAGCCATACAAAAGAAAGTATTAAAGCTTACACGTTAAGATTGAAATTGAGGTGTTAATGATGAAAATTAAAGCTCTCATGGTAGGGTTTATTGGTGCAAACTGTTATATTATTGAGTTTGATGACAAAAGCATAGCTCTTATTGATCCTGGTGACGAAGGCGAAAAGATTTTAAAAGAATTTGATGGTGGGAAATTAAAGTGGATTCTTTTGACTCACGGGCATGCAGACCACATTATGGCAGTAAATATGCTAAAAGAAAAATTTGATCCTAAAATTATTGCATCTATTAATGAAAAAGAGATTATTGAGAATCCTGAACTTAACCTTTCAAGGCAGTTTGGAATTTCTTACAGTGTTAAAGCTGACCTTTATATTCAAGAAGGTATAATCAAGTTAGACAATCATGATATAACAATACTAGAAACTCCTGGTCATACTCCTGGATCGGTTATTTATATAATAGGAAACTATATGTTTACAGGAGACACACTTTTTAAAGATTCAATTGGTAGAATGGATTTGCCTGGTGGAGATAAGGATTCTATGAAGAAAACTTTAAGAAGATTATCTGAAATAGAAGCTGATTATATTGTGCTACCTGGTCATGGTCCATCAACTTCTTTGAAACGTGAACAAAAAAATAACCCTTATTTCATTTCATTTCTATAGTGCCAAAGAATGTATAGGAAGTTGTAGAAAATATGATTAAATTTCTAAAACTGTCATCATATCAAAAAGCTTTAAGTTTTTGTGAACTTTTTTTACCCATTGAGGTTTATGAAGAAATAAATGTTTTTGAACTGAATAATAGAGTTTCTTTTGAAGATGTGTTTTCAAAGTTTTCTTTGCCAATGTCAAATAGGTCAAGTGTTGATGGTTTTGCGGTTTTTTCAGAAGAAACTTTTGGTTCAAGTGAAAATACTCCCGTATTGCTAAAACTTCAAGGTGAACAAAAAGTAAATGACCCGCCTATAGAAGTTAAGAAGGGTGGGTGTGTAAGGGTTGCTACTGGTAGTTCACTTCCAGATAATTCTGATGGTGTTGTAATGATAGAGAATGCGAAAATTTCTGGAGACTTTGTTGAAATATATAAACCAATTTCTTATTTTGAAAACGTATTAAAAAAAGGTGAAGATTTTAAGGAAGGAAGTGTTCTTGTAAACAAAGGAAAGAGGATTAATTTTAGGGATAGTGCACTTTTGGCTGCGGCAGGATTTGAAACAATAAAAGTTTATAGAAAACCAAGAGTAGCAATAATATCTACAGGTGATGAAATAATTTCTTATAAGGAAAAAATATCAGTTACTAAAATATACGACGCTAATGGACCATTAATTGCTAATGGGATAGGAAAATATGCTGAGGCGTTTTTCTTGGGTGTTGTAAAGGATAGTAAAAAAGATCTTGAAGAAAAGTTTGAATACGCAATAGAAAACTGTGATTGTATTTTTATTTCTGGGGGTAGTTCGGTTGGTGAAAGAGATTATATTGAAGAAGTAATAAAAAATTTTGGAGAAGTTATTTATCACGGTTTTCTTGTAAAACCAGGAAAACCACTTTTACTTGGCAAAAGGAATAATATTCCAATTATAGGTTTTCCTGGTCATCCATTGCCTGTAATGATTCACCTTAATCTTGTAGGAATTCCAGTTTTAAAAAAACTTGGTGGAGATAAGAATTACTATCCAAAATCTAATAAAGGAATTTTAGGCGATCCTGTTTTTTCTATTCCTGGTAGAGTTGATTTGATTATGGGCTATAGAAAAGATAATCTTATAATTCCTTTGTTAAGTAAATCTGATTATATTTCTTTGGCAGCTAAATCAGAGTTTATTATTAAAATTCCTGAAGATAGAGAAATTATTTTAGAAGGTGAAGAAGTAGAAATATATCTTTGGGATTGAATTAAGAAACTCTTTTTAGAGTCATTATTTATAAATCTTTGAGGGGTGTTAATATGGCCAGAAAACTTTATAGAAAGCTTATGGATCCTAAAGATGCTCTTGAACTCTTGCTAAACGAGGTTAAATTTATAAACAAAAGTCCTATTGGTTCTGAAGAGATAAAAACAGCAAATGCAGGTGGTAGAATTGCGAGTAAGAATATTACGGCTAAAATTGCATGCCCGAACTTTCAGTCTTCTGCTATGGATGGGTATGCACTTATTGCAAAATCTACAAAAGAGGCGAGCGTTCATTCTCCGCTTAAGGTTAATAAAAATGAGTTTATTGAAGTTGATACAGGCGATTATGTTCCATATCCGTTTGATTGTGTGGTAATGGTAGAAAAAACTAAACAAAACTCAGACGGATCTATTACTATATTTGAAGCTATGCATCCTGGAGAAAATATAAGACTTATAGGAGAGGATTTTAATCCGGGAGAGATAGTTGTTTATGAGGGGCAAGAGATTTCTACTTTTGAAATTATGTCACTTCTGGCTACTGGGAATGATGTTGTAAGCGTAAATAAAAAACCTAAGGCTGTAATAATTGCAACAGGCGATGAAATTACAGATAGTTACGAAAATATAGATAAAAACATGTATTTTAATTTTAATGGACCTGCAATATCTTATTTTCTTAAGGAAAATAAAGCTTTAGTAGAAGAAACACCTATATTGCCAGACAATATTGAGGTTTTACAAGAATATTTAAACAAATATTCTGAATTTGATTTAATATTAATGATAGGCGGATCTTCGTTTGGTAGAGACGATTATACAGCTAGTATTTTAGAAAAAAATGGCAAGCTACTTGCACACGGTGTTTATCTAAGGCCTGGAAAACCAGTTATACTTGGTTCTATTAATAAATCAATTTTTATTGGTCTACCAGGCTATTCTGCTGCATGTGCAGTTGTTTTGGATTATTTTGTTAAACCAGTTTTAAACATGATGAGTGGGAAAGTAGAATTCACTAAAAAATTCCCTGTAAGTATTTACAAACCTTTAACCTCAAGTTCTGGAGAGGAAGAGAGAATACGAGGACAGGTAGCAAAGGTTAAAAGTAAAATGTATTTTTATCCTTTGACCAGGTCTTCTAGTTCGGTTTCTTCTTTATTGTATGCTGACGGTATTTGTATCTTGGAAAAGGGTATACAGGGAAGCAGCGAACAAGAAAGTTTTGATTTTATATTTTGGAAGAAAGAAGACCTTAGTGAAAATTCAATCGTAGTATTAGGCAGCAATGATCCACTTTTGCCTTATATCTCGTCAAAATTGTACAAAGACTTTAAATTAAGGATTGTTTCTTCACCTTCAGGAAGTTTGTCTGGCATAGTTTCTTTAAAAGATGGACTTTGCCACGTTGCAGCAACTCATTTATTTGATAGCGAGACTGAGGAATATAATATTCCATATATATTAAAATATTTTGATAAGGGTGATACAATATTATTAATGTTGGCATATAGACAACAGGGTATGATGGTAAAAAAGGGGAATCCTTTCAATGTAAATTGTCTTGAAGATATAGTGTCAAAAGGTCTAAGAATAGTTAATAGACAAAAGGGTGCTGGTACAAGAGTGCTTTTGGATTTTGAAATGAGTAAGTTGGGGATTAAACCGTCGCAAATTTTGGGATATGAGAATGAAGTTTTTACGCATTATGCTGCAGCTACGAGTATTCTTAGTTCAGTTGCAGATGTTGCATTTGGCATTCAATATATTGCTGATTTTTTGGGGTTAGATTTTATTCCCTGGAAAAAAGAAAATTTTGAACTTTGTATTTGTAAAGATAACTTAAGCGATCCAAAAATTTTAGCTTTGATCGATTTGATAAAGAGCAAATCCTTCATTGATAAGAATTTAAATTTTAGCGGTTATGATTTTTCTGATACGGGTAAAATAAGGGAGGTATAAAGTTGACGGATTTATATGGAAGAAATATAGATTATGCTAGAATTTCAGTTACTGATAGGTGCAATTATAGATGCGTTTATTGTATGCCTGAAGAAGGGGTAAATTTCATTCCGCATAAAGAAATTTTAAGTTTTGAGGAAATTGTTAGGATTATAAAAATTTTAAAGGAACTTGGTATAAAAAAAATAAGATTAACAGGTGGCGAACCTTTGGTAAGAAAAAACATAGTTGAGCTTGTTGGAAAGATAACAAAAATTGGCCTGGATGACGTGTCTCTTACCACTAATGGCTCTCTTTTAAAGATATATGCTGAAGATTTGTTTAAATCAGGGCTAAGAAGATTAAATATTAGCCTTGATACCTTAAATTGTGAAAGATTTGCAAATATTACCAGGAAAGGTACTCTTATAGACGTTTTAGAGGGGATAGAAAAAGCTATTGCGGTAGGTTTTAATCCTGTAAAGTTAAATGTAGTTGTTATGAAAGGCATCAACGATCAAGATGATCTGATTGCTCTTGCAAATCTTACGATAGATAAAGAGATACACGTAAGATTTATTGAAATTATGCCCATTGGGGATAATGATCAAAAAGATAAGTTTATAAGCTGTGAAGAAATAAAAGACAATATATCAAAATTTTTTAAACTTGAAAGTACTAAAGGCCCTTTTGGAAATGGACCAGCAGAATATTACAAGCTTAAAAACTCAAAAGGTACTATAGGCTTTATTTCACCGCTTAGCAAACACTTTTGTGCAAAATGTAATAGAATAAGGATTACATCAGATGGGATGATAAGGCTTTGTTTGTTTTCTGATGTTGAGTATAATTTGAAAGAGAGACTTAGATCAAATTTAACTGATGATGAAATAAAAAAATTTATTTTAGAAACTTTGTCATTTAAACCAAAGGGTCATCCATATATTCAAAAAGCAAGAGAAATTTATCACAGAAATATGTCTGCTATTGGAGGGTAAAGTGTTTACTCATTTAGATGATAAAGGAAAGGCTCATATGGTAGATATAGGAGAAAAGATCGATACCGTAAGAGAGGCTAAAGCTCAAGCCTTTATTAGATTGTCTGAAAAAACTCTTAATATGATTAAGGATCAAAGTATTCCAAAAGGCGATATATTTTCTACTTCGAGAGTTGCTGGGATTTTGGCTGCAAAGAGAACGTGGGAGCTAATTCCATTAACGCATCCAATACCAATTAATCAAATTAATATAGATTTTGAGATTAAAGATAACGGGATTTTAATATTTTCTCAAGTAAAGACTAATTTTAAAACAGGGGTAGAGATGGAGGCATTGGTAGCAGTTAATTTAGCGGCATTAACTATTTATGATATGATAAAAGCTGTTGAGAGAGGAGCTATTATTGAAGACGTCAAATTATTGTATAAATCTGGTGGCAAATCTGGTACATATGAATATACCTAAAATTAATAAAAACTTTTTTGAGGTGTAAGTTATGGATAAAAAAGTTACATTTGCTGTGATAACGCTATCTGATTCTGGGTATAAAGGGGAAAGGGAAGACCTTAGTGGGAAAAAAATTATCGAAATTTGTAAAGAGAAGGGTTTTTTGCTTTCTTGTTATGAAATTTTGCCAGATGAAAAGAGTTTGTTAATAGAAAAGTTAATTGAACTTTCTAATCAGAAAATAAACCTAATTCTTACAACTGGTGGAACTGGTTTTTCTGAAAGAGATATTACCCCTGAAGCTACTAAAAAAGTTATTGAAAAAGAAATACCTGGAATTCCTGAAGCTATGAGAAATCTTAGTCTTAAGAAAACAAATAGAGCAATGCTTACAAGAGGAGTATGTGGTATTAGAAAGAAAACAATAATTTTAAATTTGCCCGGTAGTGCAAAAGCAGTAGAGGAGTGTTTAAGCTTTGTTATTGATCCTCTTGAACACGGAATTAATATTTTAATGGGATGGGATAGAAATTGTGCAAGAACGTGAGGAAAAAAAAAGAAACTATTCAGAAATAGTTGAAGAACTTTTAAAATATTTGCCACCTCTTGGTTCACAAGAAGTTTTGTCTTCTGATTGTGTAGGAGAAATATTGTTTGAGGACATAATTTTGAAAGAAAACTACCCAAAATATTTTGTCAGTAAATATGATGGATATTTATGCAAAGGTAATCCTCCATTTAAATTAATTAAGGAAATTTATCCAAAAGATGAGTTGAGTTTCTTTATAGATGATGGTTATTGTGTATTTCTTGCTACTGGTTCCTCTGTAATGGAATTAAATGATGATTTGAAATTTTTTAAGATAGAAGAAGTAAATATTGAAGACAATTTTGTATTCCCCATAGCTGATGATACTAAAAATAATTGGATAAATCCAGGAAGTGAGCTAGCCTCAGGTGAAAAAATTTTTTCAAGAGGCAGAAAAATCTCTTATAAAGATAGATTTGCTTTAGAACTTTTAGGTATTAGATTTGTTAGAGTTTTTAAAAGATTAAAATTAAGCATAATTAATACTGGAACTGAATTAGTCAATAAAAGTGATGAACTTAACGTTATACCTTTATCAAGTTGGATAATTTCTCCTATAGCACAATTTGATGGTTTTAATGTAATTCATTCAGGACCAATTGCTGACGAAGTAACTCTTTTAGAAGAGGTCTTAGAAGAAAACTTGAATAGCGATATTATTCTTTTTATTGGGTCAACAGGTAAGGGAAAAAGAGATCTTATTAGAAAGGTTTTAAATAAAAGAGCTAATCCAATATTTGAGACTTTTAATACTCCTTTGGGTAAAAATAGTTATGCTTATTTGTGTGAAAAAAAAATTATTTTAGGCTTTTCAGGAATTGTACAGGCAAGTGTCGCCCTTTATTATTTAATTTTACGAAATTTGATATTTAAGCAAAGAGAACTACAAGTAGAAAATTTAGTTGATTTTTGTGATATTTTAGAAAAACCTGAAAATGGAAGAAGTTTTTGGTATAAAAATGAGAATATTGAAAATGGCAAATTTATTTTAAAAAAGTGTAATTTTTTAAATTCTGAATTCATAGGTTTTTATTTTGATGAAAAGTTATACATACAAAGAACATGTTTTTTCAATCAGGTTTTTTAATGTCATAGACAGTCAAAATGATATAATATTTTAGGTCAACTTTATCTCAAAAGAATTTTTTCAAATATTCTGGACGACAATCTTTTAATTATTTTTTATTTATGGGGTGAGATTGAAATGAAATTTTTTTAGTTTTTTAGTTTTAATTTTTTTATTTACAAATATAGGAATTTCTTATGCTGATACGCTGCCAAAAGTGCAAAATATCTCTTATAAGACAACAGAAAATGGGGTAGAGGTTTTCGTCGATGTTAAGGGTAATCCAAATTTTAATTATTTTAGACTAGCTGATGGTAGAATTGTATTGGACATCGATAATTCGATTATTTCTAAGAAAGGCAATATTACGACGACATCTCCGATTGCAAAAGAGATTCATTTTGCTCAAAATACGCCTAATAAAGTTAGAGTGGTTATAGAAAGTGATAAAAATTATCCGTATATTGTATCTAAGGTATCTGATGGTTTAGAAGTTAATATAGGAAATTTTAAAATGATAAACAATGGCTCAGAGAATATTAATAAGAGTTCCCCTGTCCCTAATTTTCTAAGTAATTCTACTACATCGCAAAATTATAGAACAAACTTTATTGAAAGACAACCTGAAATTATTGGAAATACTGGCGCAAACAATCCAGGCAATCTTAGATCTAAATATGGAGGGTTTAATAGTTATAAAGATATAAATTCTGGTATATATGCTGCATACTACAATATTATTCGAAAGCCAGGTTATTATAATGGCGGAAATGAGTCAATAAAGAATATTATTTATACATGGGCGCCTCCCAGTGAAAATAATTCCTCCAGATATTTAAACGATGTTATAAGGTATTGCAATAGATCAGGTTTGAACATAAGTGCAGATACGAATTTTTCTAGTCTCTCACTTGAACAGCAAGAAATAGTTTTATGCGCAATATTTAATGAAGAGGGAAATAGAGACTGGATAAATACAACTAAAAATTTGTCTGAACAGCAAAAAATAGCTTTGATTAACAATTCTATTGTAGAATATTCTTCTCCAAATTACATTGCATCTAACTCTCAAGAATCACAGCATAACGTGTCAAACCCTACAATTGAAGGAAGTAAAACTAAAGAATCTGCAGAAGGAATAGATAAGGTATTAGGTAAAACAATTGTTGGAATACTTCGAGCTATCTTTTAAATTCCATATAAACTAAGTGGACTACAATAAGCACACTGGATGGTGATAAATTGGAATCAAATGTAATAGTTGCACTTGATCTAGAAGATTTAAGAGAAATAGAAGAAAGAGTTAAAGAACTCTCATCTTTAACAAAGTGGTTTAAAATAGGCTATCAAATGATTTCTTCTATTGGCATAAAAGAATCTGTAAGAATTGTAAAATCCTTTGAGTGTAATGTATTTCTAGATATGAAATTGTATGATATTCCTAATACGGTAAGTAAAGCTATTAAAAATCTTACGAAGCTAGATATTGATATGATTACTATACACGTTAGTGGCGGTCCAAAAATGATAAAAGAAGCTTTAAACAGCGTTGATAACAAAAGTAAAGTCGAACTTTTAGGGGTAACTCTTTTAACTAGTTTTTCTGAAGAAGAAGCAAAAAAAATTTATAATCAAGAAGATACTATTGATATTGTAAAAAAATTTGTAAGAATTGGTTATGATGCTGGACTAAGAGGTTTTGTGTGTAGCCCTCATGAGTTAAAACCCTTAAAAAAGGAATTTCCTGATTGCTACTTTGTTGTACCGGGGATAAGGCCATCATGGAGTTTCAAATATGATCAAGAGAGATTTGCAACACCATATGAAGCAAAATTAAATGGTGCAACATATATTGTAGTTGGTCGACCTGTGATAAAACCAGGTAACAATTTAAAACCAACAGATGCCCTAAAATCTATTATTGAGGAGTTCAGTAAATGAGTGAGAACAACGAAGTATTAGTTTTTTTAAAAAAACATAACGCAATTGTTTATGGACATTTTTTATACACATCTGGTAAACATGGTGAAGTTTATATTAATAAAGATGCTATCTATATAAAACCGAAAGTCGTTTCAGAACTTTGTCTGAAGATGTCAATGATGGTAAAAGATATAGATTTTGAGGTTGTTTGTGCGCCTACAATTGGTGGGGTAATACTTTCACAATGGATTGCTTATCACAGTTCAAATTTAAAAAACACTGAGATATTGTCTGTATTTTCTGAAGAGGTAAACGGGAGAAGAGTTTTAAAAAGAGGCTATGACAAGGTTGTTGAAAATAAAAAAATTTTAGTAGTCGATGACATCCTTACTACAGGTTCATCGATAAAAAAGGTAATTAATGCAGTAAGAGATTGTAAAGGAATTGTTCAGGGCAGTGTCTGCTTGGTAAATAGAGGCCAAGTAAAAGCCAAAGATATAGACTCGCCCTTTTTGACAAGCCTTTTAAGTATTGATTTTAAATCATATGAACCTGAAGAATGTCCTTTATGTAAAAGAAATATTCCTATTAATACTGACCTTGGTAAGGGTAAGAAATTGCAAAATTTATGATATCAAATGAAAAGTGGAGATTTAAATTTATATCAAATGTTTTTAATGTTGAAGTTTTTTTGATAAGTTTTTCTGGCGAAAATACTTATAATATCGAAACAATCATAAATAATAAGGAAACAATTACAATATCAAAAAAATTTTTAGACTTTGCAAAAAAAAATCGTTACAAAGACTATGTGTTGCCTTTTTTTTATAAAGAAAAAGGCAACACATATTTTGAAGAATATTACTATTTGGATTACAGTACATATATTATGTTCAAATTTAACACAAAAAATACACCAAATTTTAAAGAATTTAATGAGTTTAAAAATACTCTTATTCTTGAATCTCTTAATTCTAACCCATGTAAAAATCTTTTTGAAAGTGATTTTTCGTCTGAAGATGGAATTGTTATTTTAGATGAGAATGCAAATGAATTGTATGCTTCCTCTAATGCAAAACTAATTTGTACAAAGGCTACAAATGTTATTGATTTTTACAATAGAGGTATTTGGAAAGAATTTCTTTCAAAAAGTAAATTTATAAGCCCAAAATTTTTTACAAAAACTCTTAAAAATGAAAATTATATAGCGAAGTTAGACTTTTACCCAATTTTTAGGGAAAATAAATTGAAATATTTTGTTATAGTCGTAAGGGACCTATCAAAAAAATTATTACTTGAAGTTGAAAAACAAAAACAATTAAATACAATGAAAGAAATTAATCATATGATTAAAAATAATCTTCAAATAATTAAAAGTATATTAAATATAAAGTCACGAAGATTATCCGATAGAGAACTTATTGATGATATTTCAATAAAACTTGAATGCTTGGCAAAGGTACACGAACAATTAATCAAACTTTCTGAGGAGGTCTCTCTTAAGACGCTATTAGAGAACTTGTTTAAAGTTATAACTAATTCTGGAAAAGAGAAGTTGTACGTTTATGGTGATCTTATAGGTGAGTATCAAAAAATATTACTATTAATACTTGCGCTCATCGAACTAATGCAAAATTCAGTAAAACATGCATTTTTAACAGAAGAACAATCTAAGATATTTATCTCAATAGTTAAAAGTTTTGAAAAAATTAGAATTACCTATCAAGATTTTGGCGAATTTAAAGCTGAAGAGCCTGCTTCTAAGGGACACGGCAGTGACCTTGTAAAGGCCCTTTTAATTGATGGTTTGAATGCTTCTTTTACTCGGCTATCTACAAAAAAGGGATCTTTGTTTGAAATTATCTTAGAAAACTTTTGATATAATTTTTAAATAAAAGTTTTGGAGGTAAAGCTTGAAAGGTGATATTAAGCAGTCAACTAAAGGTAAAAATCAAATAAGAGTTTTTATTGCTGACGATGAATTTCTGATTAGACTGGATATGAAGGAAGAATTAGAAAAAGAGGGTTTCGAGGTTATTGGAGAAGCTAAAGATGGTGCTCAGGCATTTTCTGAAATAATAAGATTAAGGCCTGATGTAAGCATTGTAGATATTATGATGCCACACATGGACGGTTTAAAGTTGGCTGAGAAGTTGAAAAATGAAAATTTGGGCGCTGTTGTTTTCTTGACTGCTTATAACAATAAAGATTTTATAGAAAGAGCATCTAAAATTGGCGCTTTTTCTTACTTACTAAAACCATATAGAATTAGCGAACTGAAGAGCGCTATTCTCTTAGCATTTGAAAGATACAAAGATAATAAAATTTTAAAAGAAAAAAATTTTGAGCTTGAAGAGTCAATTAAAACGAAAAATTCGCTATATCGTGCAAAACTATTTATAATAGAACAAACTCGCTTGAGCGAAAACGAGATACACAAAAGGATGCAAGAATACTCAATGAAAAATAGAATTTCTTTAAAAGAGCTTTCTGAGTTGATTTTAAAAACTAAGAGTATACCTGAGGAGATCAAAAATCCTTAAATATTTTTGGATTTACTTCATAACCAATTTCATAAAGATCAGAACCAATTTCTTCCTGATTAGGATGATATCTTAAGCTTGAGAATTTATTTATTAGTTTTATGATAATTAAATTTGATAACCAGATATAACCGGTAGAAATAATAAAAATAAAAAGAACACCAAATCCACTTATTAAGCTAAAAATAATTATTAAAGAAATAAGACTTATTGCAACTGGCACTGTAAGAAAAAGCGGGTCATCAAACAAAAATTTTATTTCTACTTTGTTTTGTATATATATATTTATAAATGATATTATAAACGTTAAAGCCAAAACAACATATGGTGGACTAATTAAATTACTAGCTACAGTAAATATCATAAATGAAAAAAGTGATGAGATTAAAATTAAGGGATCTATTTTTTTTGCGATAAAGATAGAAGATAGTGAACTAGCTAAAATTGATAAAGAAAAATTTGAAAAAACAAATTGTAACCAATGGGGATCAAATTCCTGAAAGAAGTTTATTATAGAAAATATGAAAGTCAATGAACCAAAATAAATAAATATTATATTATTTCCAGGTATTGCCATGGGCCTTCCATCCTTTGTAAATCTTCCAATACGTGGTCCAATAAACTGACTAACAGAAAGACTGGATATTGAAGAGTATAGTGCTACCAAGAAAATGAAAGTGAAATGATCCGACTGATAAATGCTGAATATTTTTAAGAATAATAAAAATAAAAAAGAATAAAATGGATAAATCAATAAGGCTTGAAATATTGAATATACTAAAATAATCTTTATTGAAGTTTTTTCAATGAACTGAGTTATGATTATTGATTGCGCTAATAATGAAAATATAAAATATATAACGTTAATTTGTAAGTTTAATATGTAAAAAAAAGCTAAAGGCAGAAAGTTTAAAGCACTTAAAATAAGAAAAGTAGTAATTAGAGTTAATACGTTTTTTATTCTTATAGAACCAATCGCTAAAATTTGAAATCCAAGAAAAGCTATTAAAAATGATATAAAGTTAAAGTAATTCATAATAATATTTTATAACAATTTTGTGAAAAATTCTGATTTGCTTGTTGCTTACTGTTGCATTTTAAAAGAAAAATTTTAAAACTGAGTTATAATAGTTCCTAAAATTGTTTATAAGGAGCATAAATTTGGAAAAAAGAATAGAAGTAATTAAAAAATGCGCGTTAGAGGCGGGCGAAATTTTAAAATATTATTATTCAAATGAATTAAATACAAGGTTTAAGGGCAAGATCGATATGGTTACTGATGCTGACATTGCTTCTCAAGAAAAAATTGTAAGTATTATAAAATCTGAATTCCCACTCGACGAAATAATAGCCGAAGAGAATTCGAAAAATACTTATAATCTTGACTCCACATGGGTTATCGATCCTTTGGATGGAACAACGAATTTCGTTCATAGACTTCCATGGTTTGCTATATCTATTGCTTATATAAAAAATAACGAAATAAAAGTTGGTTTAGTTTATGTACCATTGTTAAATGAACTTTTTCTTGCTGTTAAAGGCGAGGGCGCATTTCTTAATGAAAAAAGAATTTCTGTAAGTAAAGAAGATAAGCTGGAAAGAAGCCTTGTTGGCACAGGATTTCCTTATTCAATTCATGAAAATTATGAAAAGATACTCAGTAGATTTAAAAACGTTGTAATAAATGTAAGAGGGATTAGAAGACCAGGTGCTGCTGCACAAGATCTGGCTTATGTTGCATGTGGTAGATTGGATGCTTTTTATGAAGATGGATTAAAGCCTTGGGATGTTGCTGCTGGAATACTTTTGGTTAGTGAAGCTGGGGGAAAAGTAACAGACTATAATGGTAACGAATATATAATTGGACAATCTGATCAGATATTAGCTTCAAATTTTTTGTTACACGACAAAGTTAAAAAACTTTTATCTTAAAAATTGGGAGGGTTAATATGAGATCTAAAGTAATAGTTATCCTTTGCAGCACTGATGAACAGGTAATCAGAACTTGAATAATGTATAGAACTCATTTATGTTGGTGAAACTTTATCAAATCTAATTAACGAGGGTTGTGTTCCAAAGAATTATTATTAAAAATTTTTATATGTTATATTCTTTATAATTTTTTTTAAAAAAATTATTAAAATACTAAGGGGATGATAGGTTTGGGTTTTATCTTAAATAGAAGGGTGCTTAAGAATATATTCTTTATCATTTTTTTTTATTACTTTAACTTAACTCTTATTCAATCTTTTTCTTATGCATCAAATGAAAATTTTGGCATGTGGCAAAATATAAAAGTTCAAACCTATAATTACAATGCATTTTTGCCCAAGACACTCTTTACATTTCTTTTAAAAAATGACGTGCCATACGATAAAGCAGTTGAAATGGTTGGGATAGCTGGGGCGGAGAGTAATTATAATCCAAATATTATTATAGATAATCCAAATGGCGGAATACTTCTAAGTTCTGGTAGGGCTTCTTTGCCTGAATATTCTGTAGGCTTGTTTCAAATTAATTTATTAGCTCATGGTAAAACTTTGTGCAAAGTTTTTGGCATATGTAACTGGAACGATCAGGTTAGTTGGCTATTAGATCCTTATAATAATGCAAAATTTGCAATTTATATTTCAGGAAACGGACAAAATTTTTCACCGTGGAGCACTTATCGTGATGGCAAATATATAACATATGCAGAACAATTTTATAAAACTTATAATCTATCTGAACACTAGATTACTAAAATAGAAAAAGAGTTACATGTTACTTACTTTGCTCTAAAATTAAATTTTTATAATGATTTATTAAATTGACTTAAGGTAGTGTATTCTTCTAAGATTTTTCTCAAAGGAGGGTTTGAAATAAAGAAGTGTTTTTATTATTAAAAAGGCCTAAGGTACTCTCGATTTTATTACTTTTTATAATTCTTTTTGTTTCACAAGCAAGGTGGGAATATGTCGGTTCAAATTTTTCTAACAATGAATTTGTAAGATATAAGATAGATAGATTTACAGATTTCAAATATGTAGAGGTTTTTAGCAGTACAGGTAGTGGAGATAGACCTGCTTATAATGAGTTTTCTCAATATTCTATATATAAAACTGCTGAAAATATTGAAAATATAGAAGAAACAATTATTAGAATTCTGTTAATTTTTGATATAATCTGGATAATTATAGTTTGGTGTATATTACCATTTATTTATTTTGTTAAAAATAAAATTTTAAAAATTAATTTAGATTCTAAAACAATACCCCCAGATTAACATGTTTAAGTTGGGGGTATTGTTAGTTTTATCGGATTATTATTAAATTAATCATTACAAAAATAATTCATATCAAGCCTATCTAGTTCTAATCTTTTTATTGTTTCAGGCAAAATTTTGCCATTTTCATCAAGACCTCTTAATTTATAATAGTTATCAAGGTGTTTTTCAAAATCGTAAACAGCCTTACCTTTACGAGGACCAGTTTCTGCAGCTTTGAAAAATCTTTCTGGAAGAGTGTCATCATTTCTGTCAAATCCATAATTGTTGTTTATCATCCTTTGCAAGATAAAAATCCTTTCAGAAGTCTTCATTAATTCTTCAATATTTGTATCCCATCCAGTTACTAGATTGACACCTTTTACCATATCGTCTGCTGTTAAATTTCCAAAGAGATGGAAAAAGCAAATTGTAAGGGAGTTTAATAGACATGAGAGATCTTGTGATCTAATAGCAAGCAATTCTTTATTTTCCATGCTATCAAGTGACGTTTTAATTTCAGTTCCGAATTGATTAAGAACCCCAGCTCTTTCTCCTACATGAGAAGCGCCTCTTTGGTGACATGCACCTCTGTTGCCAGTAGCATAATTTATAGATAGAGAATAAAAAGCTCTAGGATCATGTGCAGGTATATCCAGATTTTTTACTGTTACGTTAAACGATTCTGGCATATTGAAAGCATTTATCAGATATTTTGAGCCTTCAGAAATAATTTTTCCTATTCCTCTTTTTTGGCAAGTTAAGTTTATTAAATTTACTAAAGTTTCAGCATCACCCCATTTTGGTATGAATCCTATATCTTTTTGCTTAATATACCCTGCTTCATATCCTTCTATAACAGTAGCTATTAGATTTCCCATTGTGATGGTATCAATGCCATATCTGTTTGACAGATCATTTGCAGCACACACTGTATCAAGATCTTTTATATCTAAATTTGTTCCAAATAAGGCAAGAGTTTCGTATTCTGGTCCTATTCCTTTATAACCTGTTGGTGATTCTACGTATCTGTGACATCCAATTACACAACCAAAACAGTACCTACTCTTTGCATTAAGATATTCAGTATATCTTGGAGCAGCAAGTGCTTTTGCTCCTTCTTCCCATTCATCTTTAAGCCAATGATGAATAGGTACATCTCCAAGCCTTTCAATAGCAGCCATTACAGCTGGAGTTCCCTCACCGTTAAATACATTTGCCCTTTTTAGTTTTTCAAATAAATTCTTTCTAAATTCGGCAAGTTTTTTGTTATCGTACACCTTACACATTTCGCCCTGAGCCACTACAATAGCTTTTAGATTTTTTGAGCCCATAACAGCTCCGGCTCCACCCCTTCCACCAAAACCGTGCGCATTGCTCACAACACAAGCAAATTTAACGAGGTTTTCTCCTGCTTGACCTATTGTAATGGTTGAAACGTTCTTTCCTTTATACTTTTCTATAAGCATCTCATGGGTTTGGTATGCATCTAAACCCCACAGTGAATTTGCGTCAACAGTTTCGATATTATCTTGAGATATATATAAATAAATTGGCTTATCTGCTTTGTTTTGTATTACAATTGCATCTAGTCCCGCTGACTTTAAGTGAACAGAAAAGCTGCTTCCTGCTGAAGTATCAGAAAAAGTCCCTGTAAGTGGGGATCTACACATTACAGAAATCTTTCCACACCCGGGCAACATTCCCGCCTGCCAGGGACCTGATGCTATTACAATTACATTCTCTTCTGAAAGAGGATCTGTTTCCCTTTTAACAAAATTGTTTATGAAGTAAGCACCAAATCCACTTCCGCCAAGAAATTTCTTATAGAAATCTTCATTAAAATGTTTTATTGTAGTCTTTCTTTCCTTAAGATCTACAAATGCAATTTTTCCGTTATTTCCAAACACAATCTTCACCCCTTTTGTATGTTATAAATATTATTATATTATTTTTATAAAATTTTACAAAAAAAAATCTTGATTATTTTAATTAATTTTGTGTAATAAAAATGTATTTAAAAAATTATTTCTACTAATAGACTTTAAAAAGTGAAGTGACTTCTTGAAAGAGTATATTCTAAATTATTACAAAATAAAGTTTTTTTCACTATAATATTTCTATATATTTTTTAAATATTAGAGGTAAAAAATTTGGGAAAAAGAGAAGAAATATTTTCTAACGATCAATTTCTTCAAAATGCACTTAATAGAGCAGAAAAAAGTTATTTTGAAAAAAGAAGGAAATTAGAAAAAATTTTTGATTTTGATAAATTTAAAGATGAAATAAGAGATATTAAAGAAAAGAATATTAAAAATTTAGAAGAAAATATTTTATTTCTCTTAAATAATCTTAGATCGAAAGGTTTTAAAGTCTTTTTTGCAAAAGATTCTAGAGAAGTGCTTAATTTTCTTTACAATATACTTAAAGAAAAAAATATCAAAAAGGTTGTAAAATCAAAGTCACTAACTACTGAAGAAATAAATCTAAATACCTTTCTTGAAAAAAACAATATTGTGCCTGTTGAGACAGATCTGGGGGAGTGGCTAGTTCAGTTAAATAACGAAAAGGCTACTCATATGACAGCTCCTGCAATCCATATGTCAAAGGAAAAGATTGTAAGCCTTTTAAAAGAGAAGTTTAACGTTAACCTCAAGCTTGACATAAAAGAAATGGTTGATTTTTGTAAAAAAGAAATAAATAAAGAGTTTGATAATACAAACTGTGGAATTTTTGGGGCTAATGCCGTCACACGAGATGGGACGTTTTTCATAGTAAGCAATGAAGGAAATATTCAGCATGTTTTGAACCATGATATAAATATCTGTATTGTAGGCATTGACAAAATTGTAGAAGATATAGATGAAGCTTTTAAAATTGTCTCTTTTTTGCCAAAAAATGCTACGGGTCAGGTTATTACTTCCTGGATAGACGTTTTTACAAAGCCTCCAGGGGATGAATTTTTCATAATAATTCTTGACAATAACCGTTCAAAAATTGCCAAAGATGAAAAGTTTAGTAAGGTCTTAAACTGTATTAAATGTGGTGCATGTCAAATGGCATGCCCGGTTTACACTACTGTGGGCGGTCAGTTGTTTAGAGGTAATACCTATGCTGGTCCAATTGGCATACTGCTTTCTTATATGGAAAATTACGAAAAGATGAATGAATTGTCTTTTTTGTGTTTAGGATGTATGGCTTGTGATGAAGTATGTTCGTCTAAAATTCCTATTCAATCACTGATATTAGAAATAAAATCAAAATATGAGAAAAATAATATTATTAAAAAATTTGTAATTAAAAGCATGAGAAATTACAGATTATTAAGAGCTCTTATATCATTTGCAAGTCCATACTTTAAAGATGGTATAAAGATAAGAAGATTCAAATTTTTAAGAGATGAATTTGGACTAAGTTTTAGAACTCTTCCAGCCATTAATAATGAATCATTTGACACAATAAAAACTAAATCTTCAAAAATTGGATTATTTGCAGGTTGCTCTACTAATATATTTTATTATAATTTAGGTAAAGATTTAATTCATCTATCCAATTTTTTAAATATTGACATAAAAGTTATAAATCAAAGCTCTTGCTGCGGGGCAGCTGCCCTTTACAATGGCTTAAAAACTGATGCAATAATTCAAGCGCAGAAGACGCTTAATGACATTGAAAAGTTTGACAAAATTTTATTTCTTGATCCTCACTGCGCACACATGGTTCAAAGAGATTACTCTGAATTTTTTAACATAGATCTATCGAATAGAGTAGTGGATGCTGGATTTTATCTTGTAGGATTTTTAAAAAATAAAGAGTATAAATTTACTCCTTTAAATAAAGTCGTAACCTATCATTATCCTTGTCATCTTTCAAGAGGCATGAATCAAGCCTTGCAAATTGAAAATTTTATAAAGGAAAAAGAAGAAAAATTTTCTGAATTAAATGAAAAGGATAGATGTTGTGGCTTTGCAGGAACATATTCTATCATGCACAAGCACATTTCCAATAAACTAGTACAGAGAAAAATAGACAATATTATTAAGTCAAATTCAGAAGTTTTAATTACCTCTTGTCCAGGGTGTATGATGCAAATATCAGGAGCCCTGGATGTTATGAATAACAGAAATATTAAAGTAGTACACTTTATATCATATCTAAAAAATATTTTGGGAGCCTAAATTGATAGAAAAATTTATAGAAATAGCGAATCTAAATGGTGTTGAAGTAAAAGTTGTTAAGAATATAGACTTTTTAAATGAATATGGTCTAAATATTCTTTTAGATTATGATTCTAATAAGAACGTTGGATTTGTAAAAGCTCAATCAGGTGCGACCGAGAGCGCAAGTCTGGTCATCAATATTTCAAAACGTGAAAAACTAAAATCTATATTAACCTCAAAAACTCTTTATATTTCTGTTGAAAACTCTGTTTTGAGAACTACACTAAGCGAAGCATATTTTTTAGCAAAACAAAAATGCAAGGATGAATATATGCTATTTATTTCTGGAGAGAGCAAAACTGCAGATATAGAGAAAACATTGGTTAGTGGCGTTCAAGGACCTGAAAAAATTGTATTTTTAATAATCGACAATGGTTGAAGATATTTAAGTGATTAATAATTTGAATTTTTCAAAGTCTCAAATAGTTGTTTTATTAATACTTTGGTTAGCATTTCTTTTTTCCTTTGTGGACAGGCTTACGTGGGCTCCAGTCATTCCTCTTGCTGCTAAAGCACTTTCGCTAAATGCTAAAGAAGCAGGGAGTTATATGAGCGCATTTTATTTTGGCTACATATTGACTCAACTTCCCGGCGGATATCTGGCCGATAGATTCGGATATAGAAAAGTTTTACTTTATTCCTTTTTCATAATGGGTTTTTTTACTATATTAATGGGCACAGTCGGAAGTTTTTGGCAAGGGTTTTTTTATAGAATATTCGCTGGTATGGGTTCAGGAGCTATATTTTCTGCCTGTGTAAAGGGGATATTTGATTGGTTTTCTGAAAAAAATAGATATACTGCTATGGGTTTTTTTATGACCGCATCCTCTGTTGGAGTTTTCCTGGTAAACATTTTTGTGCCCACAATAGCAAAATTTCATGGATGGAACGCTTCATTTTATGTCGCAGGAATACTGCCAATTATTACGTTCTTATTTGCATACTTTTTTCTTCATGAGAACAGCTCTTCAAATGAGACAAAATCAATGTTGAGCTTTGTTTGTGACATAAAGATCCTTTTTAAAAATAAAGAATTTATGCTAACGGGTTTAGCTGGTTTTTTTGCAATGTGGGCTACATGGGGTACAGCTACTTGGGCTAACTCATATTTAAATAGGGGATTAGGGCTTACTCTGATAGAGGCAGGCTTTTTTATGTCTATTTTTGGAATAGCTGCACTAATATGTAAGCCTATTGCTGGAATAGTAACCGATATTACTGGTTGGAAGAAAAAGAATATTATATTTTTTATGTTAATTTTATTTTTTATTTCTTTGGTCGTTTTTGGATTAAATAGAAGCATCTTTGCACTGCATTTTCTTGTACCTATACTTGGAATTCTCGCCTTTGTCTACAGTCCTGTGATGAACACCTTTGTAGGGGAACTGGTAGATAAAAGAAATATTGGCATTGCAATGGGCTTAATAAATGCAATATGGCAGCTTGGATCGCTAATTTCACCACTTGCTGTTGGAATCGTGCTTGATTTAACACACAATTATTTTTATGCATTTTTAACTCTTGGAATTGGTCCACTGTTAGGATCTATTATTATGTTGTTGGCATCGAATAAATAGTAGATTATACTGCTTAATGAATTAAGCAATTATTACAAAGCAAATTTAAACACCAATACGTTATTCCTGTGCATATAATTACCCAAATAGTTCTAAACTTGCTAAACCTTAAGAGTCCTAAAGTTAATAATGCGACAATAATTGACGCTACATTGACAAGAGCACTCTTTGCAATACTAATTACCACTAAAGCCATTATGCCAGTAAAGGCAGCCATCATACCTCTGATAGCTGCCTTTACAATTTTATTATTTTCAATTTTTTTATGAATTTCAGCAGTTGCTATAACCAAAAAAAATGAAGGAAGAAAAATTCCTAGTGTAGCTACAATTGCACCGATAATTGATGCAACTTTGTAACCTATGAAAGTTGCTGTGATTAGAATAGGACCTGGCGTCATCTGACCCATAGCTATTCCAACCATAAAGTCGTTCATGCTAACCCAGTGGTAATTGTTTACTACTTCTTGTTGAATCAGAGGAATCATGGTGAATCCATTACCAAAAACAAATGCGCCAGTGCTGAAAAAAACCCATCCTAACTTGAATAATACAGGATTATATGATAAAAGATATATACAAATTATAAGCGTTATCGCAAGTATTATAAGTTTTTCAATAGAAAATTTAGTTTTATTTACTTGACCTGAATTTATTGTAGAAATATCTTTTTTCATTACAGGATGGTATATTACAATGCCAGCAATTGCTGATATTATTAATACGATAAAAATATTTTGATATATTAACATATCAAGAAATACTGCTAATGCTATTAAAATTCCCTTCCAATCTTTTATTGCAGATTTACCTATTTCAATAACAGTGTTGACAACTAGGCCAACAATTACCACCACTATGATTTTGAAAAAGATATTAATTTCTGATAGCGAACCGTATGTAAAGTATGTATATGAAAGTAGTAACATAGTAAAAAATGGAGTTATAAGAAGACCTATAAAGCTTGCAATTGCTCCCAAAACCCCTTTTAATCTATAGCCAATATAAACAGTAAGGGAAACAAATGTCGCTCCTGGCAAAATCTGTCCTAATGCTAATCCATTTAAGAATTCTTCTTCGTTAATCCACTTTAAATTTTTAACAAGGCGTTTTTTAGTTTCTGAAGCCATCGCGGGGCCAAATCCAACACTGCCTATTATAAAATATTGTAAAAAAATCTGCCATAGTGAGATAGATTTTTTCTCTCTTGATTGCACTATATTTATCTCCTTATAGATTGTATTACACTAAATTTGCTTTCGTTTAAATCATATTAATTTTTACTTAATCATATTAATTTTTACTTAATCATATTAATTTTTACTTAATTATATAAGATATTTTTAAAATATGCAACTGCGCCATTAAAAGTCCTTTAATTAGAAAAGGAAGGTAAATTTTGAATTATTTTTGCGTTTTTTAAAAATAAATTTATTTTTTAAATTGCTTTTTTCGTTCAGAAAATTTAAAATCGCATTTACACGGAGTTTTTTCATCTAAAGATTCACGAGAACAAAAATTTTTATTATTTTTAGGTAAATCGGCAAATTTACTTAAAGTTTCTGCCATCTTGCGAATTACATTTCTTTCTACAATGTAATGTGTCCAATAACCTCTTTTTTCTCCTTTTACAATTCCAGCTTTTCGAAGTATTTGTAAGTGCTGTGAAACAGCAGCAGATGATATATTCAATTTGCTAGCTAATGCTCCCACGCAATAGTCATTTTGCAATAGAAGTTCAATGATCTTAAATCTTGTCTCATCGCTTAATATTTTAAATATTTCAATAATTTCCAAAAAATATCACCGCTTATCTATATAAGTATTCTCTTAACAATATATTACCGAAAAAGATCTAAAAATACAACAAATTTTAATTTTTTCTTTTACATTCAAAATTTAAGATTAGTTAATTCGTGATAAAATTTTAAAATTATATTAGTAAGCCTTTTAAAATATTGAAATATATTTTTGCTACAGATTAAATAAAAAAGAGGAGATTTAGCGTGGATAAAGTTTTCGAAGCGGGCAAGATGTTAAAGGCTTTAGATTTTATATACGATAAGGCGCTCACAGGTGTGGCCAACTTTAATACCGCTGAAGATCTAGCAAATAGTTATTTAAGAAAGCATTCAGATAAAATCAAGGCTGCAAATTCTTTGGTTAATAATCAAGTGAAAATTCTTGTCGATATAGGAACTCACGATGACGTTAATTAAATAGAGAAGAAGAGTTTATAAAAGTGCTGGAAAAGATGTGATAAAATAGATTATTTAAACTCTCCTTTTTTAAGTTTAGTTAATTAAACTTTTTATAAACTTTTATGTGTTTACGGTAACGTACAAAATTTTCTGTAAAAGGGAAATGATTATCAATAAAGAAATATAAAAGATCATCGTTTTCATTTACTTATAAAATATTTATAAGCAAAAAGGGTAATGCTCCAGTAAGAAAGAAAAAATAATAAGCCACCTAATGATATTAGTAAAACATTCTAAAAAATCATCCAAAAATTTAGGCTCACATTTGAGCTAATTATATACTTAGACATATAAAACATCAAAAAATATTTTTCATTTGATCTAAAGCGAAATTTCAGCGTTTTTAAAGATAAATGGCTTTCTTAAGCAATTCTGATAAGCAAAAAATAAATTTTATTCAGATTCTTCCAAGATATTCAGAATTTTTAAATATTCAATTCAGAATAGACGTGCCTATAAAAAATTTTTCATTTTAGTTTACATAAGATACATTATCAGCAATTCAAAACAACCTTTTGAACTGAATACCTCGCATGAGAAATTATTTGAGCTCCAAATCTAATGGCAATTTTATCAGTCGAAAAGGATGCAAAAAAAGGAGAAAATCTATCAGAATATGATTTAACTGATTCAGTCGTTGCTAAAAATATTTTTTCAGGAATTATAAAATATCCAATATTGTTTGGACACAATGGTTCATGAAGAATTAAAAGTATATCATGATAAATACTATCAAACCCAATATTTTTAATATCTGGATTATATGATCTGTTGTCTCTTGATGGTAAAGAATTAATGAATAAATTAAAGAAGTTAGTGCCTAAAAATAAATATGATGGATAAATATCATTAATTTCTTCAAACTTTTTTGCAGCATTCATAACATTTGGTACTGTCAATTCATAATCAATGAAAATTGGTTCATATGAGTACTTATCAAAGTTATTAATATTCTTAGGAAAAGCTGTATAATAAACTTCATCCAATATACTTTTTATAAAAATTTTTGAAAATTGTTTTACTTGTGAATAGCATCTTGATTGTTCTTTTTTTATTAAGCTGTTAAATGACATATCATCTAGTATTTCGTAATCTTCTTTTAATAATTTTGTAGTGTAAATATCATCTAAATAAAGTTTATTCCCTTCAATGTTAGTAATTCCTTGGAAAAACTTAATGTTTTTTAATAACAAATAGAATAAAGGGCTAGATTGTAAGCAAGTTTTGAAAGATCTCTTAACAAAATAATCATTTATTATATTTAACATTTCATCGTAAAAATTTTTATTCATATTTTTAATTTTATATTAAATTTTTATTTTTGTAACTTTTCCCCTCCCCCCAAAATTTATTTAGTTTATTTTATTTCTTTTAGAGTTTTAGTGAATTGTTCAATATAAGGCTTTATTCTGTTTCTAATAAATGATATTACTTCATTCATCTCATCCTTTGATATTTTCTTTATAGTTTTTGCTAGTTCTTTTATTTCTGACTCATCTATCCCGGTTAACTTTGAAATATAAAAGGTTTCTACAGAATCCTTATCATCAGCTAAGCGTCCGCATCCGCCAATTGTACCTAAAAATTCACTGCCTACAAAAATAGGGATTACAAATTTAACCATTTCGGCATCGCATTCATTAATAACGGTTTCTCTGCTATCAAATGCATCTTTCCCTAATATTTGTTGTGCTACGGAGCAAATCATAAGCGAGTTACTATTATCCTTTATATAGGGGCACAAAGCATTTCCCATCTCTTTTGATCTAACCAAAATAAAGTTATCAGGCTTATAAACTACTCCAGTAAAACCAAACTTCTCGTAGATTTCTTCGACAAGCTTTCTTAATTCTGACATAGGAATAACATCAGTAATTTCCATAAATAGGACCTCCCTGAAAATAAATTCTATTAAGTATGTAGTTGGTTTTTATTTATTCTAAATGTTATTACAATAAATTAAAACCAACATTTTCACAAAGCAACAAATTAAAATTATATCACTTAATAAATCTTTTTTAATTAAAACCAAAATAATAAAAAAATAAAATTTTTATATAATACAATCTAATTTTGTTATTTAAAAATCATTTGTAAACCATGTTTGTACAAATAAAAAACTCGCAATCCACTTGTTTTCAACCTCTTTTAAAAATTTAAGTGAATTGCGAGAACTGTTTAGTTTTTTAAATTAAAATTTTTAATATTTAGGAAAAAAAATCTAAAAATAAAATACAAAAACATGCACACAAATATATAGTTAACAGGATAAAATAACATCTTAACATTATCTAACAGAAAGCTTGAAATTAAAATATAGGGTATTAATATTACAAAAAATAACGCATTGGTAGCTATTTTAAGAAAAAAGTATTTACCATAAAGATCGTTAAACTCATATTCAAACCCTTTTTGTGCATCTTTATTTTTGTGTGCTAGAGCAAGCATTGTGTAATACTTGATTTCTTCAAGTCTAACCTGATATTTGTAAAGCTTGTTATAGTTTTCTTTCAATAGCTTAGGCCCTAACAGATCGTTTACCTTATCTGCAATAAAAATAACAAAGAAATTTATTGTAACAAATATAACGTCTATAATCTTTATACTCCAGGAAGCGCTATTGCGAAAAAGCCCTTCATTATATAACCCACACCTACATATATTGCAAGGACTCCAAAGAGAATGTAGAGAAAGTTCATAGGCAAATACTTTTGAGTTTTAGGGCCAATGTATGCGCCAATTAGTATTCCTGCCATACCTATAAGAATTGGTGGCGCTATCTTTATGCCAAAGACCAACCAACCTACTATTGTTGAAAGCATTCCAAGAGTTACTGCCATTACTGATGCACCTGGAACGATGTAGAAAGGAAGTCCAAGGACTATTGAGAGAAATGGAACGTATAGAAATCCTCCACCTACTCCTGCTACAGCAGATACAAATCCTACTATTATTCCAAACAAAAATGGTCCAAAGTTCTTTACCTTGAAGTGTTCTCCAAAGAAGTCAAATTCTACTGCTGCTAAACTAAGCTTTAGATTTTCTATGCCCTTTAATTCATTAAGACGTCCTTCAGCTTTTAGTTTTTTTACTTCTTCTTGGAACCTCTTTGCAGCATCCTTTCCTTTGCTCTTTGCCTTTGCAGCAAAAGGAGTTACTTGATAGAACATAAATATAGATACAAGAAGTGTAAGACAACCAAATATACCTATAACGCTTGACATGTTTAGCTTGCCGCCTGTAAGCCATACTCCTGCTTGAGCACCAAGTACACTACCAATACCCATAGCAAGGCCAGCAGTCCAAATTAACCTCTTGTTTAAAAACCACTGGATAGTACCCATAGTAGAATTTACGCTTGTAATAAGTGAGTTAGACAGCCTTATGTTGTCTGACAGATACTTTCCTGAATCTACTTCCTTGCCATTTACTGTAGCCTTTATACCTTTTAGAGAGCTAGCCTTTGCGCCAAGACCTAATACAGATATATGGCCAAAACCTGCCATAATACCCCCAAATGCACCTACCGTTGCCATAATCCAACCGTTCCAAATTGACCAAAGAAAATAAACTACTGCATCAATCTGAACTTTTTGATCCCCAACTTGAAGCCAATCTACTGGAAAAATCATACGTCCTCCTTTCTAAGATATATTTAACCTGTTATGTATACTAATATATTACAACTATTAATGCAAGCATTATACTTATATTTTTATATAACAATAATTTATCTTTTTATAAGTATGGTTTTGTATAGTTCATAAAAGTAGTAAAGCTTTTAAAACTGTCCCCCTCTTTCATCTATCTTAGCCAAAAATTCTTTATTATTTTTGGTTTTCTTTATATATTCAAGAATGAGTTCTGTAACATCACTTCCTTCTCTTGATGATAAGACTCTTCTTAAATGCCAAATTTTTCTTAATTCTTCAGGCGTTAAAAGAAGTTCTTCTTTTCTAGTACTTGACTTCTTAAGATCTATTGCCGGGAAAATTCTTTTATCAGCAAGTTTTCTGTCTAATATTAGTTCCCAGTTTCCTGTTCCTTTAAATTCTTCAAAAATGACATCATCCATTCTACTTCCTGTTTCTACTAAACAGGTAGCTAATATTGTAAGACTTCCACCCTGTTCTACACACCTCGCTGCACCAAAAAATCTTTTTGGTTTATGTATAGCAGAAGCATCAATTCCACCAGAAAGAGTTCTGCCAGTTGTTTGAATCGTAGTATTGTATGCTCTAGTTAATCTTGTAATAGAATCCATAAGTATAAGCACATCTTTTCCAATCTCTACTAATCTTTTTGCTCTTTCAAGAGCTAATTCAGATATTCTTGTATGATTTTCCTGTTCTTCATCAAAAGTCGAACTTATTACTTCACCCTTTACAGATCTTTTCCAATCAGTTACTTCTTCGGGTCGCTCATCAATTAGGACTACCATTAGATGAGTGTCTGGATGATTAATTTCTATTGATTGAGCAATTTTTTTAAGAAGAGTAGTTTTTCCAGCTTTAGGAGGTGCAACTATTAACCCTCTTTGTCCCTTACCTATTGGAGTGAAAAGATCAATAATTCTTGTCGATTCGTCTTCCAATGAATTTTCTAATTTAAATCTTTTGTGAGGAAAAACAGGAGTTAAGGATTCAAAGTGTTTTCTGTTCTTTAGTTCTTCAGGCAATATGTCGTTTATATGATCTATTTTTATTAAGCTATAATATCTCTCGCTATCCCTTGGCGGCCTAGTAAGTCCAGAAATTTCATCTCCTTGGAGAAGTTCAAATCTTCTTATTTGAGATGGAGCTACATAAATATCGTTTGGTGATGGCTTATAGCCATTTACCCTTAAGAAACCGTACCCTTCTTGAGTAATATCAAGTATCCCACTTGATCTTACAAGGTCGTCTCTTTTATCATCTCTAGGATATTGTTTATCTTTAAAGGTGTAAAATTCTTTCTTTTGAAAGGTGCTAACTTCTTTAGTTTGAACATTATTTTTGTTGGTTTCCTCTTGAGTTTTGATAGGTTTTTCTTCAGTAACTAATGCCTGTGTTTGTTCCTGGTTTGAAGAAATATTATTTTCTTTTTTTCTTGAGCTCTTCAGTTCAATTTTTGCATCAGAGATTTTGTCAAGCAAAGATTCTAAATTAGTGTTGTTTGAAGTTGTTTGAATTTCGCTTTTACCTTCACTTTTTGTGCTATCTTTGGCAGATTTTATTTTTTTGCTCTCTTCAACTTTGTTCTCAGATTTCTCTATTGCATTCAAAATTCTCTCAATTAATTCTGTTTTTTTCATAATGAAATAACCAGTGACTCCTACTTGTTTTGCAATTATTCTAAGCTCCTTTACAGATTTTTCATTTAATTCTTCATTAGTAAATTTCATAGTGTCTTAGCAAGACTTGGGATTGTCCCTTGTCCTTCCTCCTTTCGTTTTTAAAATTAATTAAATTAAATTTAAATAATATAATCATTTAAAAAGTCAGCGTAATCTTGAGGAATGTCTAAAATAATTTTTACTCCAGATGTTGACCATTCTTTTTCTAATATCTTTCCAGAAAAGTTTTTAATTAGATTAATAATTTTGGTTTTCTCGTGGGGTAAAAAAATTTTAATTATTATTCTATTAGGGTATAAAAAGTATTTTATTTTTTCTAATAATTTATCAATTCCATAACCTGTTATGGCACTTATAAAACAATATGGTTTATATAATTCAGCAAGTTCATGAACATTTGTTAGATTTGTACATTTATCAATTTTATTAAAAACAAGAATGCTTGGGATATCATTTGAATTTATTTCCTTGAGTACCTCATTAACGCTTTTAATATCCTGCTTTATAATTTCAATAGGTTTTGAGGCGTCTACAACATGTAATAAAAAGTTCGATTCGCTTATTTGAGACAATGTAGCCTTGAAAGCTTCTATTAATCTGTGAGGCAGCTTTCTTATAAACCCAACTGTGTCTGTAAGAAAAACTTTTGTATCATCATTAAACTTTATTATAGCAGTTTTTGTATCAAGTGTAGAAAAGAGTTGATCTCTTACTAAAACAGTCGAATTAGTTAAAACGTTCATAAGAGTAGACTTTCCTGCATTAGTATAACCTACCAGAGATATATTTGGAAAATTTGAAATATTTCTTTTCTTTTTAATAATTTTGTTTCTTTTCTCAATTAACTTTATCTCATTTTTTAACCTACTGATTTTCAAACTTAGTGTTCTTTTATCTATTTCTTTTTTTGTTTCGCCAGGTCCTCTAGTACCTATTCCTCCACCTAATCTAGATAAAATTTTCCCCCACCCAGAGGTTTGAGATAATAAGTAATTTAACCTTGCTAATTCTACTTGCAACTTGCCTTGTTTTGTGCTAGCCCTTTTTGCAAAGATTGAAATAATTAATGAACTCTTATCAATCAATTCAACATTCCAAAACTCACTAAGAAACCTAAAAAAATGTGGGTCTACTTCATCATCTATTACTACCGCTTCAATTTCATTCTCTAAAATTATCTTTTTTATCTCTTCAATTTTTCCTCTGCCAATAAAGAAAGTTGAATCCTTATTTTTTAATTTATATAAGATCGAAACTACTGGTTCAAAATTTGCAGTTAAGCACAACGCCTTTGTTTCGTCTAAAAAATACTCTACATTCTCATTTGAATGATATGTCTCTAAGATTAAAGCTCTTTTAAACTTGCTTTTTAACAAATTTTTTAAAATTGGATACTTTTCGACTTCATTCTTTCAATAGCCTCTTTGATTCTATCTTCACTGACAGTTATGGCAAATCTAACATACTTATTTCCCTCGGAACCATAACCGCTTCCAGGAGTAACCACAATATTTGTTTCCAACATCAATCTTTCCGTAAAAGATGACGCATCGAACTCTTTTGGTGTTTTTACCCAAAGATAGAAAGAACCCTTAGGTGGTTTTATATCTGAACCTAAACTCTGAAGACCGCTAACTAACAAATTTCTCCTTCTAACGTATATGTTATTCATTTTTGCTATGAAATTAGAATCATCCCTTAATGCAACCTCAGATGCTTGTTGAATTGCTACAAAAAGTCCTGAATCTATATTTGTTTTTATAATGCCCAAAGCTTTGATAGCCTGACTAGATCCAACAACAAAACCTACTCTCCAACCTGTCATATTAAACATTTTTGATAAAGAATGAAACTCAACACTAACTTCTTTTGCGCCATTAATTTGTAATAAACTAGGACTTATATAATTGTCATAAGTCATTTCAGAGTATGCCATATCATGACAAATTAGAAAATCATATTTTTTAGCAAAATAAACAGCTTTTTCAAAAAATTCAAGATTAGCTACTGCTCCAGTTGGATTGTTTGGATAATTTAAAAACAAGATCTTTGTCTTTTCTAAAATTTCAACAGGTATTTTATCAAATTCAGGCAAAAAATTGTTTTCTTCATTTATGGGCATAAAGTAAGGTTTTCCACCAGCAAGAATTGTCGCAACATTATAAACTGGATAGGAAGGATTTGGTACGAGAGTATAATCACCTTCATCGACAAAAGAAAAAGGAATGTGTGCTATCCCCTCTTTAGAACCAATTAAAGCCATAACTTCATTGTCTGGATCCAGACTAACGTTAAACCTCTTTAAAAACCACTCTGAAACGGTTTTTCTAAAAGAAAAGGTTCCCTCATATGGTGGATATCTATGATTTCTAGGATCCTCAACAAATTCTTTCATTGCATTGACTACAAACATGGGAGTTGGTAAATCTGGATCACCTATACCAAAATCTATTAAGTCTCTACCCTCAGCTCTAAGCTTATTTTTCTTTTTATCAATTTCAGAAAATAAATAAGGCGGTACGTTCTGTATTCTTTTAGCGATTCTGATTTTTAGTTCCTCCTCAAGAAGAAATTTATTAACTAAAGTTATTATCTCCAAAGTTTATTTTTTGAATATGGAGCGGGAAATGGGATTCGAACCCACGACCCTCGCCTTGGCAAGGCGATGCTCTACCGCTGAGCTATTCCCGCATAAGCTTTTTCCTGGTGGGCGAGAAGGGACTTGAACCCCCACGGTTTTATCCACCAGATCCTAAGTCTGGCGCGTCTGCCATTCCGCCACTCGCCCCAGTGACTATGAAGTATTATAGTTATAAATTTTTTTTTGTCAATTGTTTTTTTAAAAAACTTAACTTCAATCAACAAAACATTTTATAATCTCTGCATAATCATTGTATCTTCTATCTCTAAAAAAAGGCCATAATCTTCTTACTCTTTCACTTTGATCTAAATCAACATTTACGTATAATATTTGTTCTGTTTCTTTTGCTCTTTCTAAAAATTCTCCTTGAGGACCGCAAACAAAACTATTACCCCAAAATCTTATTTTCTGTTTATTATTTGATTCTAATCCTACTCTATTAACTGATATTACTGGTATAGAATTCGCAATTGCATGAGACCTTTGGATCGTAAGCCAGGAATCTAATTGTTTTTTTTGTTCTAATTTGCTATCATTTGGATCAAAACCAATTGCTGTAGGATAAATCAGCATTTGCGCGCCCTTAAGAGCCATAATTCTTGCAGCCTCAGGAAACCATTGGTCCCAACAAATTAAAATCCCTATTTTTCCAAAGCTACAAGTTATGGGTTCAAAACCAAGATCCCCAGGCGTAAAATAATATTTTTCAAAATAACCTGGATCGTCTGGAATATGCATCTTTCTATATTTTCCAGCTATACTCCCGTTTTTATCAAAAAGTATAACGCTGTTGTGATATATACCTTGAGATCTTTTTTCAAAATACGGAAAAACTATAGCAATATTATTATTACGAGCAAGATTTTGAAAAATCTTAATAACATTCGAATTATCATCAAATGCAAGGTCAAAATTTTTTGGGTCATAGGATATACAAAAATATCTATTTAGAAATAGTTCTGAAAAAACTATAATGTCTGCATTATTTTCTCTTGCCTGAGATATTATTCTTTCAGATTGCAAGATATTTTCGTCTAATGTAAAATTACAAATTTTCTGTACTAGACAAACTTTAATATTCATTTTTTTAAACCTCCTTTTTAAGAAAACCATGTGGAATATTATTAGTAGCACAATGCAATGCTCCACCCTGAGTAATTAATATCCTTGAATCAACTGGTATTATTTCTTTATCAAAAAAAATTCTTTTAAACACATCTAAAGCATGTTCATCTTCTTTTAAATGATAAACCGGAACTAAAACTGCAGAATTGAATAGTAAGAAGTTAGTATAAGTTGCAGGCAAATAATTTCCTTGTATATCTTTAATCTCTGGTAAAAATAGTGGAATTAAGTTAAAGGGTTTATTTTCACAATCTCTAAAATTAGCCAACTCCTTTTCCATTTGATTAAGTTCATCATAATATGGATAATTTTTATTTGATGATTTTGAATAAACTATTGTATCTTTATTTACGAATTTAGCTAGCATATCAATATGAGAATCAGTATGATCGCCCATTAATTTTCCACTTTTCAACCACAGAATTTTTTTTTGCTCAAATACATTTAAAAATAATTTTTCAATAGCTTCTTTGGAATATTGAGGATTTCTGTTCTTATTAAGCAAACAATTTTCTGTAGTTAAAATTATCCCATCAGAATTATAATCAATACTACCGCCTTCCAAAACAAAGTTTACATCTTTTTTTATTACTCGTTTATCAAATATTCCAGATGAAAACAATTTATTATTTAAATCATTGTCAAATTCAAAATTAAATTTATTGCCCCAACCATTAAATTTAAAATTTAAGAAAGTAAAATTGTCATTTTTTTTAATAAAGATTGGTCCATTGTCTCTGATCCAAGTATCATTGGTCCTAGCTTTTAAACAGATAAGATCTTTATAGTTGAAGTTTAATTCATTTTTACAGCTCAAATCTTCAGGAACTATCAAAATTACCTTTCCAAACTTAATAACTTGATCAATCAAATTATGATAAAATAATCGAACATTTAACAAACTATCTTTCCAATCAGTCTTTTCATGAGGATAAATAAGAATTAAACCGTCTTGTTTTTCCCATTCTGCAATTAATGTGCTCAAGGATAAACCTCCATTTTCATGTGTTATATAATTTTAACTTCTTTATATATAATTAATACTATGACACATAAAAATAAAAAAATTAATAAAGATATGACTAAGGAAATTTTAGAACTTCAAGTTCATATTAATAAATTGCAACATAAGCTTGAAAATTTAAAAAGTGAATATTACTCACTCAAAAACAAATTATTTTTATTTTATAAAACTTATCAAGAAAAAGTAGGAAAGTTATATATTGAATTAGATAGGTTAAAAATTAAAGTTGCCAAACTTCAATTAGATAAAAACTTAAACAAATCAAATAATGATTTAATCCACCAATATATAAGAACTTCTTTAACTGAAGAAGAAAGAAGATTAAATAAGATTGAAAAAGAAATTTTTTATAACCTACAAGGAGAAGAAAATAACGAAGAATTTCAAGAAAACTTACATTGTATAGTTAATGATGAAATAAAATTTTTTTATAGAAAGCTTGCCTCAAAATTTCACCCAGATAAAGCAAAAAGTGATGAAGAAAAGATACTCTTTCACAATTTAATGTCAGAAATTAATTTAGCATATAATCAAGGGGATCTAAAAAAGTTGCAAGAATTAGCTAATTCTTTAGTTAACGAACATGATAATGCTTTAACTTCTCAAATTAAAATTTTAAAAAAGAAGATAATATCTTTAAATGAAGAAATTGATGAGATTACTTTTAAGATCCAGAATTTAAAAAGTTTGAGCATATATACTCTATATGTTAAAGTAGTTGAAGCAAGAAAGCAAGGCATTGATCTACTAGCACAAATTGAATCATCAATTTTAACAGAAATAGAAAATTATAAAAAAAAATTTGAAGATTTTAGAAAAGTTGAGCTATGAAAAAAGAGTCCATAAAGCTCTTAGACAATAACAATTTTAATATTTCACTAAATTCTACAATCTTAAATAAGATTGTAGCAAGAAGTATTGAAGAAATAGAGATATTGGAGGTAAATCTTAAAAAAGAGAGAAAATGCTTGAATGTTAATAAAATTTATTTTGATATATTGCATAAAATTTATTGGGATAACTCTTACCCTACTTCTTCAACAATTTCGAAAAACGCAAAATTTTTGGTTATTGGTTTTTTTAATGGTGTTATTAATTTTTGGTCAATGATTGATGGTCTATATCTTGGAAAAATCAAGTTATCAAAAAGCCCAATAATTTCAATTTCAACAAGCGAAAACGAAGAATTTATTGCTGTAGGAACGTGGGATGGTTATATATTTATCTATTCAATATTACAAGGAAAAATTATTTATAATAAAAAAATTGAAAATAAACCGATTAGAAAAATTCACTTTCTTGATGATTCAGATTTAATATCATATTTAACAGATGACTCCAAAGTATATTTTTTGTCTTTAAAAAACAATAAAAAACTCTTACTTCATGAAAACAATTTAAAGATTACGGCTTATGATGTTATACTCAACGATGGTTTAATCTTTTTAGGTTTTGTTAATGGATTAATTGAGATGTTTAATTTCAACAGAAACGTTGTTGAAGATAAATTTTTTAAAAGCAAATATAAGATATTAAATTTATCAGTTTCAAAGGATTGCAAATATCTACTCTCTGCTGATGAAGGTCATTCAAATTCATTAGGAGTATATAATATTAACCATTTAAAGCCCATTTATTTTTTAGATACTTTTGGAACCTGCCTTGATGCACGATTTGTTAACTTTTCAGATATAGTTATTTCTGTTATAAATTCTTCATCTAATCTTAAAGTTTTAAGTAAAAAAAATTCTTTTATTTCAAAATCTGTTATAGTTAGTGACAAAAATACTTTAGATTTGTTAAAAAGGGATTTTTTTGAACTAAATGAACAAATTTCTACAGCATTTATTACAAGTGATACCAAAAATGTTTGTTTTGGGACAAAAACAGGATTTGTCAATATTTTTTCTTTAGAAAACAACAATCTAGTCAATTCTGAACTAATAGAAATTAACGTTCCTGTTAAAAAAATTTTTATTAACAATGAAATATCTAGATTGATTTTTGTAAGTAAAAATGGGAACGTTTACATATATAAAGACGTAAATCTTAAGAATTTTTATATTTTAGATGTTGAAACTAACAACTCTAATTTATTCATATCTGAAAACAATATATACTGGACTAATAATGATAAAAGATTATATATATTAGATTTTTTGGCGGAAAATGTTGTTGTTCAGTCATTTGATATAGATTTTAATCCTCACAACACTTTATTATTTAAAGACTTTTTCTATTTATCAACTTATGATGGGCAAATTTTTATATTTGATTTTATTTCGAGAAAATTAGTTGACTGTTTTAACACAGAAATTGAGGATGGTAAATTTTCAGTAAATGAAAAATTCAATATTATTTGTTACTATAATAATAAAAATTTAAAGCTATACGATAGATTGGGCAGATTATTAAATGAAATAAAATTTGATTTTAGAAAAATTAGCTTATTAACTTTCTCAAGTGATGGTTTACATTTCGCTTTTGTTAATGATGATGAAATCTTTTTGTATGATCTAGTTTCATCAGAAAAATTAAAGACTTTAAGAGGTCATTACGATAAGGTCGCACACATTAGATTTAGAGGAAATTCAAATATTCTTTTATCTGTAGGTTTTGATAAAATAATTAATTTTTGGAAATTTTGATTTATAATTTAGGGAAACTAAAACAAAAATAACTTGCAGGGAGGATATTTATGAAATATTTTATTGCATTATTTATCTTCTTAGCTTTAACATTCTTAAACTCTCTAGGATTACAAGCAAAGACATTAGAATTTAATAAAGAAAATTTTTTAAAGGGTTATAATTCAACCAAGGAATGCTATTTAAACACTAAAACTCCCACTGATTTTGTAATATGTTCATCAGATGTGTACGAAAAGGATAAAAAAGAAAAATTTTTTGACGATAGCTTTAAAATGGGATATGATTTTTCTGCATGGTATATAATGAACAAATATAGCTTAACAGAAGATTTTAATCAATTAGAACTTGCTGTCACTAGGGATTATTTTCTTGGGTTTAGACAATACCAGGTAGATTTTAATATTAATGACAAAGCCCTTTTTGACTTAACTGATGTGGACCAACAAAAAACTAAAGATTGGATAATGCGCTGGGCAAATATATTAAATGAGGATCCATATGCTTCAAAAGAAAAGTAATTTAAAATGAAGTCAGATGATATAGGACAATTTTTATTTAAAAAAATTCAACACTTTGTAGATAATGTTCCTTTTAGTAACAAACTTCTTAATACTTTATTTTTAAACATTTTAGAGAATATTGAAGAAGCATTTGTAGTTTACGATAACAATTTTAATTCTATTTTTTATAATTCTAATTATTTGAAAATATTACCTTTAGATTTAGAAACTAATAATTCTTTTACGTGGGACATTAAAGAAGAAATTAATGTTTTATCAAAAAAAGTTTTAAATTTGTCTTCTTTTTCTAATAAAATTCCTGAAATCTTAGATTTCGATAAAGAAACCTTTGATATTATTGAATTTAAAGACGGAAAGATTATAGAAAGACGCTCTGTCCCACTATTATGCGAGCAGTTATTCAAAGGAAAGATACTGTTTTATAAAGATATTACAAATAAAATACACGAAAGCTTGTCAACAAATTTAGATAAAGAATTGACAGCTACTTTAATTCAAAAGTTGCCATTTTATCTACTGATTGTTGATAAAAATTTTAATGTGATATTTGCAAATCAACAAGCTAGAGAACTTGATAATATAAGTTCAAAATGTTACAGTTTATTGTTTGGCAGAGAAAGCCAATGCAATGAATGCCAACTAGAAAACGTAATTAATAAACATATAAATTTTGCATCGGAAATTGAACTGAAAAATAAAAAGACTTTTTCCATAATGATGTCGGGTTTTAAAGACTCTTTAGAAAATGAATTGGCAACAATTTTTGCAATGGATATTACTAGGTACAAAGAAATAGAAAAACAAAATCTCTATCTTTCCTATATAGATCCTCTAACTGAAATATTTAATCGTAGGGGATTTTTTGCTTATGCAAAGAAAAATTTTAACCAAAATCAATTAAATTTTAAAAAATTATTTCTATTTTTTTTCGATTTAGATGGTTTAAAGAAAATTAATGATGCTTATGGTCATATCAAAGGAGATATCGCAATCAAGAATTTTGCAAAAATTTTAAAATCATCTTTTCGTGAAAACGATTTAATCGCACGCTTTGGAGGTGATGAATTTATTGTATTGGTAAGATGCAGGTCGAAGAAAGATTCTATACAAATTTTAGAAAGATTAAAAAGTAAGACTAATGATTTTAATTCTTCGAAAAAATTAGAATTTGAAATAACATTTTCCTATGGGATATCAGAAATAAAACCTGATCAACTCTCTGAAATTGAGAACATAATTCATCAAGCTGATCAGGCAATGTATTTAGATAAAAGACAAAAAAGAGCTTTTTACTAAAAAACCTCAGGATTTACACAATATTTTGGTTTTCTTCCATTTAAAACATCTAAAAGATTTTCGGCAGCAAGTTGCATCATATTTAATCTGGTTTCATAAGTTGCTGTTCCTATATGTGGTGTAATAATAACATTCGGTAAACTCAAAAGTGGGCTATTATGAGGAATCGGCTCAGGATCTACCACGTCTAATGCAGCAAAAGCAATTTCTTTATCTAATAGAGCCTTATAAAGATCTTCTGTTACCACAATCGGGCCTCGTGCTGCATTTATTAAAATTGCAGTCTTTTTCATTCTCTTAAAAACATCGTAATTGAATTTTCCTCTAGTTTCAGGAGTCAGTGGTGAAAGTATTACTAAATAATCAGAGGTCTCTATTAGCTCATCAAAACTAACATATTTGGCGTTCAAGCTTTTATCGTCAGGTTTTGGTTTTCTATTGTGATATATTACGTTCATCAGCGAAGCGTTGGCTCTTCTTGCTAGAGCAGATCCAACATTTCCCATTCCAAAAATACCAAGCGTTTTGCCGTGCAAATCATGAGATAATGGATAGCCAAAATTTTTAATCCATTTACCCTCTTTAACATAATTTACAGCATTTATAATATCTCTTGCTGCACAAATTAGTAAACCATAAGTAAGTTCAGCAGTTGCTTCTACAACGACATGTGGAGTATTACATACAGGTATTTTCCTTTCAGTACAATAATTTACATCAATATTGTCATAACCCACAGCACACTGACTAACAACTTTAAGTTTTTTTGCATCTTCTAATAAAGCTTTTGTTACAGGATAAAATGTAGAGTAAAGCCCATCAGCATCTTGAAGCCAATCTTTTATGACTTCATGAGGTGGTTGACTTTCTTCTTCCCAACAAATAAGGTTAACTCTTTCTTTAAGCCAATTATAAGGCTCATCTAATATCTTATTTGTCATTACAACTTTAGGTTTTGTAGACATTTTATCCTCCTTTAATTTTTAATTATTAAGCGAAACTAAAGTCTTGAAATATTTTTCTCTATTATTAGAAATATCTTTTGTGATAAGCGCAACATATTTTCCTTGAAAAAAGGCACCGGCTATTTCATTTTGCGAAACATTTCTAGAAGAATTTTCACCAGCAACACAAGATGCTCCGTAAGGAGAACAACCACTTATTTCGCTCATAATTGTTTGCCCCTTAAACAGGTAAGGTAAACCTACAACTATCATTCCTTGATGAAACAAATATGGCAAAAAGGTTAGAATAGTTGATTCTTGCCCGCCGTGCTGAGTATTTGAGGAAACAAAAACGCTACCAACTTTACCAAACAGTTCTCCTCTTGACCATATACTTCCGGTACTATCTAAAAATGTTTTCATTTGAGCACACATGTTTCCAAATCTTGTAGGAGTTCCAAATATTATAGCATCAGCATTTGTTAAATCATCTAATGAAACTTCAGAAACTGTACTTTTTATTTTCTGTTGGATATCTGTAGCTCCCATTTTTTCTATAATATCGTTAGAAAGAGTTTCTGGAACTCTTTTTATGCTTACTTTTATACCATCTACACTACTCGCCCCCTCACCAATGGCTTCAGCAAGTTTGTGAATATGACCATACAAAGAATAATATACAACTAAAACTTTGGCCAAGAATTTCACTCCTTTCCCAATATTTAAAATTATATATCAATTTTTAATTAATTTCTTATTTTTTTATAGATCTTTTTAATACTTTTCAAAATCTAACTTATTATGTTATAATTTGACCATTGCCGAGGTAGCTCAATAGGCAGAGCAGCTGATTTGTAATCAGCAGGTTGTCAGTTCGACTCTGATCCTCGGCTCCATTTTTTTTAAAAACAATTACAGCACTTTCAAATAAAATGAGTTAAAACTTATGTTGTTAAAATTTTCAAATATTTTTTCCTATTTCCTCCAACTTTTTTAGCCAATCAGTTTTTAATATATCTTTCTTTTCGTGCATCCCCTTTATTGTTATAACTCCTTTATTAGTCCACTTCATATAATTGGCTATCAACTCGTAAGATGTTGTAATCCCTTGAAATTCTTTTTGGTTTTCTGTAGCTCCACAAACAATTAACAAGCTTTCTTTAATTTTCAATGTAACATTTCCAATAAGGAATGAATAAAATTTATCAATTGCAGCCTTAAGCTTGGATGGGAATGAAAACCAATATAAAGGTGTAGAAATTACTAATAGGTCAGAATTCATAGCTATTGGGGCTAATTCATTAAAATCATCAGAAAAGAAACACGCTTTATTCTTTGTAAAACACTTATTACACGCTTTGCAACCATCGATATTTTTTTCGGCAGTTATAAATTTTGTAACATTATGCCCAGCAACCTTTGCTCCGTCAATAAAAGCGTCAGCCAATAGATCGCTATTACCCTTCTTCCTTGGACTTTCAGTTAAAACGAGTATATTTTTTGACATTCCTATTTCCTCCATAATCATAATAAATTTACTAAATATATTTTTTATAATCAAATAATACCACGAATTCTCTAAATGGGTTTAATAAATATAAAATTGTTGGGACTAAAAGCTGTTATTTAGAAAAAACTTTTACAGGATTGAAGCTTAAAATGTTAGACAATGGTCTTACTGAAGAGAAAAATGCAATAATTAACAATATGCTAACGTAAAAAACTATACCATTCCAGCCAAATAATTTAAGAAAAAAACCACCTGCCCATCCCAAAAGGCTCGCTCCTAAATAGTAGAAAAACAAATAATAAGATGACGCTTGACATTTTTGCCTTCTTGATGAAAGAAAGCCAACCCAACTACTAGCTACGGCATGCCCAGCAAAAAAACCAAATGCCACTAGCGAAACTCCTATAATCTTGAAAAATAATAATGGTTCCAATGTAAGCAAAGTTCCACTAAGAAAAATTGATAGTGCAATGCACATTATAATGCGTCTTGAATACTGATCGGATAAGTTACCGAAATAGGCTGAACTAAAAACTCCCACCAAGTTAACTACAAACAAAAAGCCAAAAGCTGTTTGACTTAAGTCATATGGATCTCTACTTAGTGGATACCCAATGTAATTCAATATACTAATATATGCTCCCATTAATAAAAAACCTGTTAGATATAGGTTTACAAGTTTTGAATTGAACAACGTAAAAATTAAAACAGATTTTAAACGGCAAAAAGAAATATTAGTTTTATTAAAATTCTTTGAATCGGGTAAATTAAACGTAAACCATACACTTGCTAACATGAAAATAGATCCTTGTATTAAAAATGCTACCTGCCAGCTAAATAAATCAGTAAATATTCCCGTTAAAATTCTACCCAGAAAACCACCAATTGCTGTTCCAGATACATAATATCCTAATATTTTACCAATATCTTTTGGTGAAAATTCTTCGTTTAAATATGTCATTGCAATAGATGGAAAGCCTGCCACAACAATTCCTTCAAAGAATCTTAAAACTAAAAATAAGTAAAAATTAGATAAAAATGCTGTAAAAATGGCTAAGAGAGAAGTTAAAATTAGCGAAAAACTCATTATTAATTTTCTGTTCCAGGAACTTATAAAAAGAGAGACAAAAAACAAACATATCGACATTGTAATAGTAGTTAAAGAAATAGATAAACTTGCTGTTTCAGGTGAAACGTGATAAAGTTCAGAATATAAGCTTATTAATGGCTGTGGCGAATACATTAGTGCAAAATTTACTATACTGCCTATTAGAATACATAAGGATACTTTTTTATACTCTTTACTTCCAATTTCTATATAATTCAATTTAAAACATCTCCTTTTTTGTAATCAAAAATATCTAACATTAAAAAAATATTCGCTTGAGAGCCTTGACAGCCTCAAGCGAATATACTATAACAAAAAAACAATTATATTTAAAATATCTAATTTATATTGAATTATATGAATTAGATATGATAACTTCTTATTAGGGAGATATTTTCAATGGATATTAGACAAATTCGATATTTTCTTGCCATAGTTCAAGAAGGACAGTTCACAAAAGCTGCAAGTAAACTTAATATAGCACAGCCACCGTTAAGCCAGCAGATAAAATTGCTTGAAAAAGAATTGGGGGTAGAACTTTTAATCCGTAAAGCTAAAGGTATTGAACTTACTGAAGCGGGACAAGTATTTACAGCTAGAGGTGAACAAATTTTAAATTTGGTTGATTCCACAAAAAAGGAGTTATCTGATTTAAGTAGAGGTCATCATGGAACTGTTACAATTGGTACAGTCTCATCGAGTGGAGTTTCAATATTGCCAAAATATATAAAAGAATTCCACGAAAGGTATCCTGATGTTACATTTCAGGTTTTTGAAGGAAACACAATTAAGATTTTGGATCTTGTAAGCAAAGGTGTTGTAAATATAGGAATTGTTAGAACCCCTTTTAATCTAAGTAATTATGAATATATTGTTCAAGCTTCAAATAAACCTAATGATCCTATGGTAGTTATATACACTGACAACTGGCAATTTCGAAATGAAAAGGTTGGTTTAGCTGACTTAAAGGATATTCCTTTAATTATTCATCGCAGATATGAGGAAATTATAATGAATGCATTTAGTAAGCATAATATAATTCCAAATATTTTATGTAAAGGAGAAGATGTTCGTTCAATTATAGCATGGGCAGAGCTAGGAATAGGAATTGCTATGGTACCAAAACCTCCAGCTAATATTTTTAAACCTAAAGATATGAAAATGAGTGAAATAAATAGCAAAATGTTAGAAACAAAAACAGTTGTAATATGGCTTAAAAATATCTATTTATCAAGCGTTGTAAAAAATTTCATAAGACTAATTAGATCACACGATTCTACCTAAAAAAAATATTAAAATTATGTTTTTCTTTTAAAAGGTTATGACCTCGAATCCTTCATTGATAAATCTTGCCATTCCAGCATGGCCAGACATGTCAGATAATATATTAAAACTCCTCTTTTTAGCATCTTCTATAGTACCCATCATAGTTGAACAAGCTTTGCACACACCTTCAAATAGATTTAGCTTTAACGCTTTTTGAGCAAGATTAAAAAGAGGACCATTTTCGTTATAAAGTTCTGGAATCAATTTTGTAGATTCACCCTCTAACACTATTCTAGTATCTATTCCATTCTGACTAAGCTCAATACCATAAAGCAAAACATGAATAAAACACATAGAATCCCCTCTAAAAGCAAAAATAACAACTTTTTTCATTATATCCTCCTATAAAAAATTATCTTAAAAAACTTAAAAATTTGATTATTGCCTTATAATTTCCATTCCAGAAAACACTTTACTGCAAGAGCCGTATATTGAGAATATTTTGCTATCTTTCCAGAGTAACTACTTATGCTCTTTTTTATTATGTCAGAAAATTCTCCTGAAACGTAGCTATTTAGTCTAAGATTGTTCATAATCATCAAGGAAGCGCTCGATGGATAAGATTCATCAAAAACATCTGCAGTAGTCTTAAACTCATCCAAACTAAAATACCAGATTTCATCAAAAAAGTTATTCGCATCCTTTGTAAATTTTATTGCCAATTTTAGATATTCTTCTTCTTGGGTAAAGTAATATCCTTCTATAAGAGCATCGACAAGATAAGCGTAGTCCTCTAAAAATGCCTTTATCTTTACTTTTTTGCCACGCACTCCACAGTGATATAGAGTGTCATCCTTATACAGAAAGTTAAGTAAGGCTTTTAGGCATTCTTTAGCTAATATAGAGTATTTTTCATTAACTTTTGCTGTTTTAAATAAACTCTTTATCATCATTGAATTTATTGATGTAATTATCTTCTCGTCTATAAAAGGATATTTTCTTTCTTTTCTAAGATTTTTTAACTCATTAAACAAATTTGCTAATTTGCTTCTATCAGAATCCTTTGAGAGCCTTAATATAATTTTTCCTTCGAAGTTACCATCTTTTGTTACAGACAATGTTTTAGGATCAATGCTATATTTTTCTAGGATTTTTGAAATTTCATCGTATTCGTATGTATAGTATTTGCCCTCTTCTCCTTCGGTATCAGCATCGCTTGATGAATAAAATAACCCATTCTTTTGCATTTTTTCCAACATAAATTCAATTGTTTCTATGGCAATATCCAGATACAACTTATTTTTGGTAACCTGATATGTGTCCAAATAAACTTGTGACAAAAGCGCATTATCATAACTCATCTTTTCAAAGTGTGGTACGAGCCAGATATCATCTGTGCTATATCTGCAAAAACCACCATCTACAAGATCATATAACCCACCTAATGACATATTCTTTAAAGTATTCTCAACCATTTCTAAAGGTTTGTTCTCCTTTTTCCTATTGTAAATATAGAGTAGGGTGTCTAAAAGTGAGACTTGAGGAAATTTTGGCGCTCCTGAAAACCCACCGTGGACAGCATCGTAATTGTCCTCTACTTTTTTTATGAATAGATCAGATATATTGTCTCCTATTTCAACTGCCGCTTCAACTTTGCTCAATGAATCAACGTATTTTAGGATATCATCTCCGAATTTAATTAGCATTGACTTATTGTTAAGATATTGAGATGATATTGCGTTTAAGATGTCAGGAAACGCATACCCGCTTGATTTCTTTTCTACTGGAATATAGGTAGCAGCAAAAAATGGTTTTAGATCATGAGTCATAAATATGCTAAGAGGCCAACCGCCAGTGCGATTGTTGAACACTACGTGGACGTTTTGATAAAATTTGTCAATTTCTGGATGCTCTTCTCTGTCAACTTTAATTGAAACAAATTTTTCGTTTAAGATTTTGGCAACTTCTTCGTTATTGAAAGATTCCTTTTCCATTACATGACACCAGTGACAACTACTATAACCAATACTTAGAAAAATAGGCTTATCCTCATCCTTTGCTTTTTTTAAAGCTTCGTTGCTCCAGGGATACCAATTAACTAAATTATAAGAATGCTGAAGCAAGTAGGGCGAGCTCTCATTAATCAATGAGTTAGATTTATTAAAATTTTGCACTTTTTCCTCCAATTTTATAAAACTAATAAAACTTAAGATAATTAAACATCATTATTAAATTGGATAATAAAGAATCATGCTTACTCTTGTAATTGAAGAGTGGATATTAAAGTAAATATGTGGTTTATCAGCAGAAAATCTTATTGAATCACCTTTACTAACAATTAATTCTTCACTTTCCAAAGAAACTTTTAGTTCTCCCTCAAAAACTGTAATAAATTCTTGCGTTCTATCTGGATGCGCTACAGCTTTCAATTTGCTACCTTTATCAAATTCAACTATATAAATTTCAAAACGTCCATTTCCATCAAAAGTAAAAACGGGATAAACTCTATATTTTCCATCATCTTCTACTATTGGTGTTATATTATTGAATTTTACAATATCAACATTTGGTTTAGGACTTTCTAAAAGAGCAGTAAAAGAAATCTTTAGTCCTGTAGTTATTTTTTTTAAAGTTGTTACTGTCGGATTAGATTCCCCCCTCTCAATTTGACCAAGCATTGATTTACTTACTCCTGTAATCTCTGAAAGTTTATCAAGACTAAGTTTTCTTTCCTCTCTTATTTTTTTTAAATTATTAGCTATTATAAAATTCAAATTGTTCAATAAAACCTCCTAAAATATTGCATTTCAAAACGAAATGCTATATTATAACAATATAATGCACAAATATATAATATAATATACACACTTTAAAATAACTATTACTACTATTTTAGACCATTTTTTTATAAATTATTATTTAAGGAGAAAAGATGAAAATTAAAAAGAATATTTTAGACACTACTTTCTTTCATGCCGCCTTAACAACAATGCCCATAATGTTTGGTTATGTTTCAGGAGGAATAGCATTTGGGTTGTTATTAACTAGCAAGGGCATCCCTTGGATATTTGCACCTATTATGAGCTTTTTTGTTTATGCTGGTTCAATGCAATTTATAGCTATACAATTTTTTTTGTCAAATACAAATCTTATTACTATTGCAATTGTTACCATACTAATAAACTGTAGACATATGTTATATGGTCTTTCATTGCTAGAAAAATTTAATCTTACAGGAAAATTTAAGCCTTATATGATATTCACTCTTACTGACGAAACCTATGCACTATTAACAACTTTAAAAGAAATCAATAAAGTAAATAAATCTAAATTTTATATATACATAAGCTCATTAAACCATTTTTATTGGGTATTTGGAACCATTCTAGGTGCTATTTTAGGTAATACCATAAAATTTAACACAAAGGGTTTAGATTTTACTTTAACAGCACTTTTTTTAGTAATTCTTATCGAACAAATTAGATCTTACAAAACACGTTTGCCATTATGGATTGGTGCTACTTGTGCCATAGGATCAATTGCACTTATAGGCAAGGAAAATATGCTTTTACCATCAATTATAATGTCTATTTTGTTTTTAATGATTTTTAAGAAGAGAGTAATACAAAATGAACATAATTAATATCATAATATCTATAATAATAATGGCCTTAATTACATTTCTTGCAAGAGCTTTCCCTTTTATATTTTTTAGAACAAAAAAACCATCTGAAATGATCGTTTTCATTGGAAAGTATGCACCTTTTAGTATTATAACCATTTTAGTAATTTATTGTCTAAAGGATATTTCTTTTTCTAAACCGCCATTTGGGTTAAATGAATTCATTGCAATTTTATTTGTAATCTTTCTTCACTTAAAGTTTAGGAATTTTTTTGTTAGCATATTTTTAAGTACTTTTATATTTATGCTTTTAGTTCAATTAAATTTATTAAGAGTTTTCCACTTTTAAATAAATTGTTATTTAAAATACTCTAAAATCCATTCTTTAATTTTATCTCTAACTTCTCTAAACTTAACTAGTTTTTCTTCATATGTACCAGAAAATGATGCAGGATCTTCAAAACCTTTATGTAACTGCTTTTTTCCTCCTGCAAAGTAAGGGCAGCCCTCCTTCGCGTTATCACAAACGGTCACGATATAGTCAAATTCATCATTTAAATACATATCAAAATTTTTTGAATATTGATTAGAAATATCAATTCCAATCTCATTCATGACTTTAATTGCATATGGATTGATGGAAGTCGCAAAAGTTCCTGCACTAAAGGCCTCATAGTTTTCTGACAACATGACATTCATCAAACCTTGTGCCATTTGTGAGCGAGCGCTATTGTGTGTGCATAAAAATAAAACCTTTTTCCTCATTAACCTCACCTATATTTATAAATTTTATTGTTTTATTTTATTAAAATACTGTTAAAAGTATGTTAATGAAGAATAAAAAAAATATTTTATTTGCCTACTATTTTAGAATACGAACAGTCTTCGAGGCTCTTTCCCTTTGGTTCAGTCAGAACAGACGTGGTTATAATTCCCATAAAACATATAATCGAAACAATAACAAATGTCATATTTAGTCCCAAAAAAGACTCGGTAATAGGGAAAAATAACACTCCAAAAAAGGCTCCAAGTTTCCCAATTCCTGCAGACAAGCCATGACCTGTTGTCCTATATTCGGTTGGGAAAAGCTCTGAGGGAAGGACAAAAGTGGTAGTATTAGGTCCAAACTCAGTAAAAAGATAGCTAAGCCCATAAAGTATAAGAAATCCTGTAACATTACTTTCTATATCAGGTATTAATCCTAATAATAAAAATGAAAATGCCATAATGCCAAAACCCATAAGCTGAATATATTTTCTTCCAATTATATCCATAAATATTATTGATAAAATATATCCTGGTAAAGCGAAAACAACAAATATTACAAGAGAATAAATCATCTTCAGTTCTAAAGAAGAACTATCACAAATTGCATTCATTACAATTGGAGTAGAAATTGTGTTACCATAATAAGCCCAATCAAGCAAAAACCAGCTACCAGCTGTCCCAAATAAAGTCAAAGTATGTTGTTTGTTTGAAAAAAAATCTTTTAACCTATGATTAATTTTCGGATTTAAATGTATCGGTTCATAGCTCTTATTACCATTACCAGTAAAATTTACAAAAGCAGTTAAAGCTGCTTTTTTATCGCCAACTATTTGTGAAAGATAGCGAGGAGATTCTGGTAATTTTCTCCTTAAATAAATAACCATAAGTGAAGGAAGCGCTCCTAACCCAAGCATTAAACGCCATGCAAAGTCAAGTGGAATGTGTAACAATAATAAGCTTAAGGCAACAAGAGGACCAATTATAAGACCAAGTGCTTGCATAGAAAAAACTAACCCAACCAATTTCCCTCGATCAGATCTATTTGAATATTCACTCATAATAACAGCACTAACAGGATAATCTCCACCAATGCCTAAACCCAAAATGAATCTTGAGAAGAGAAGAAACAAAAAATTTGGCGAAAATGCTGACATTAAAGCGCCAATTGTCATTATCAGAGCTTCTAAACCATAAATCTTCTTTCTACCAAAATTATCTGCAAATCTACCAAAAAAAATCGAACCAAACAAAGCAGCCAAAAGAGAACTACTACCAAGGAGTGCAATTTCTGAACTTGTAAGTCCCCACACCGGAGCAATTAAAGATAAAGCTACACCAATAATGAAGAGATCATATGCATCAGTAAAAAACCCCATTCCTGAAACAAACATCGCTTTTAAGTGGTGCTTGCTTAGTTTTAGTTCGTCTAAATTTTTCTCAACCATATAAAATAATTCTAACAAAAAATTTGAATTATGTTAAGTTAAGAAATCTAAATACTAGTATAAATGGCTTTAATTAGCTAATCGGTATGGATACAAAAGTTGAATCAAAAGTTGTTTCTATTGGAAAAATGTATCTTTTTAGGCAATCTTTACATGGCATATTACATAATTCTTTTTCAAATGAAGCTCGAAAGTCTTTATACTCCTTTGAATTCCAAATTTTGATTAAATCATCTTCTTCAATATTACCAAAAACTAATTTATTATAATTCTTATTATCATCTGTTGAATTCAAAATCAAAGGCAAATTTGTAAAAACACAAGGAGATACAGATCCATCACTCCCCAAAAAAAAACTTCTTTCAGGATTTTCACTACAAGTTTTTAATTTGTTTGTTAATATTGGTACATTACAATATATTTCTAAACCATAATCTTTTCCCAGCTCAATTAGTTTTTTTATTTTCTTTTGAAATTCGTATGATTCATTTAAGTTATTAAATTTTAACGATTCATTTTCAAATTTTGATGTAGGTATAAAGTCAAGTGTAGAAATAACTATTTGATATATCCCCCTGCCTTTTAATAAGTCTGGTAAATTATGAATTTTCCCTAGTTCAGATGGAAATAATAAATACGCAATATTTATCTTTGGCAAATTAATTTTTAACTTCTTTTTTGCTTTATTGATTTCATCTATTGCATTTAAAACTCGTTCTATTGAAGTTCCTTCTCTATGTATGTCATTATCTTTGTCAACCCCTGCTAGTGAAAAAGAGATATTGTCTATTCTTGAAACTACTATTCTTTCTGATAATTCTTTATCAATAAGATTTGCATTTGAAGTAGTGCCTACTCTACAACCAAGTTTTTTAGCAATCTCAATCATATCAAATAATTTTGGATTCAAAAATGGCTCTCCCCATCCCTGAAAATAAATAAGTTTTATTTTATCTAAATGTGATATTAATTTTTTAAAAATTTCCATCTCAAGATGTCTATTAGCCCAATTTTTTTTATAAACAGTATGAGGACAATAATTACAATTTGCATTACAAAGGGACGTTACTTCAACTTGCATCCAATCCCAAATTTTATTTTGCATGATTATCCCCTTAATTTTTTAATATTTAATATTATTTTAAATCAAATTATTCTTTTCAACAACGAACATACTAAAATTTTCATTATGGAATATAATATAGTTTTAAACTTTAAAGTAAATTTTGGAGGTATTATGAGAATTCTTGCTATTAGACACGTTAAGGAAGAGGGGCTTGGCTATCTATATAACATTTTTTCCGAAAAAGGTTTTGGAATAGGAACAAATGTAATAGATATTTGTGATATCACAAAAAATAATACCAGTAAAATTGATTTAGATGAGTATAATTTTCTAATTATTTTAGGTGGATATATGGGCGTTTATGAATATGACAAATATCCATTTTTAAAGGATGAGTTTAAAATCGTAGAAAGCGCTTTAAATAAAGATCTACCTATTATCGGCATTTGCCTAGGATCACAAATACTTGCACATGTTCTAGGAGCAAGAGTTTATAAAGGAGAAAAGGGTAAAGAAATCGGCTGGTATGAAATGTATAAACAATACGACCATAAATTCATCCATAACTTCCCTACGAAATTTAAGGCCTTCTGTTGGCATGGAGATACTTTTGATCTGCCAAAAGATTCACTTCATATTTTTTCTTCTGAAAAATATCAAAATCAAGGATTTATTTATAAAAATTCTATAGGTTTACAATTTCACATAGAAGTAGATACAAACATGATATTGAAATGGGCAAATTTATATTCTGACGAAATAGCTAATGAAAAGATTGATAAAAACTCCTTAATACCAGAGGTAGAAGATATAAAAAAAATACAAAGTTATCTTACTTCACTAATTGATAACATGCTATAATTTTCTAACTATATTTTAATATTTTCGCTATCAGCAAACATATACATTGCATAAGAGTTCTTTCTTATATACGATTCACAAGCAATATGGGAACCCAATAAACCTTTAATTGGTAAACCCTCAGACTTACAATGTTCAAATGTGTTAAATTTTATAGCACATGTCTTGCAAACACCTAATATATTTCGCCTTATGTCCATGTATAAACTATTTAATGGATTTGACGAATCGCTAAATGCTAAGGGTATTAACACTGCTCTACATTCCAATATAATTTTTGCCTGATTACCACTTTCATTTAAAAGCTTAACATGCTTAAAGAGGCGATAATATTTGCTAAAATCAGATGGATCCTCACAGGCATAAAATAACATTTTCATTGTTTGAACCTCCAAATTTTATTTATCGCGCATATATCACTCCTTCTTTAAACTAAAATATTAATTTTAATATTAAGTTAATTTATAGTTAAATATAAGTTAAAAACTATTCAAATATAAAGACCACTTGCAGACTTGCTTTAACTTCTATTTCTCCTCCTTCTACTGGGAGATTTTGACTAACTGTTTCTAGAGATTTGTTATATACATCTTCCTTTAACATAGGACTAGGTACAGTAATAGGAGAGACTGTTACACTCTTTATTCCTGATATCTTATACATTGTCTTACTTAATACAGCTTCTGCTTGCTTTCGTGCGTCATTCATAGCCAATTCAATGGCCTGAAGTTTTAATTGATTCATGTTTGATCTTTCAAATTTAATATTGTTAATACGATTTACACCGCTATTTGTGAGCAAAGAAATTATTTTACCGGAATCTTCAACAGATGTTTTTAAAATAAAATATTCTCTAGCATTATAACCATCTAATACTTCCTTGTTTGAGTTCTTATCGTAAAAATATATTGGTTGAAGAATAACATTTAAGGTTTTAACATCGCTTCTATTAATTCCCTGTTCATAAAGGTTTTGTAAAAGGCTGTTTGCTTTTTGAGCCAGATTCTCCATTGCCTTGGAGGGATCGATATTTTTTAAATCAATTTCAAAGTCAATCTCTGCAATATCAGGTTTTTCTTTTATTATACCGGTTCCAACAACTGAAATAGTTTTGTCATTGTTAATTTTTAAATCATATGTGTTTTCTGAACCGAAAGATGGAATAGTTGAAATTATTAGGAAACAAACTGCAGAAACAAATACTAAAAATGAATAATAAATTTTATTCATCTCTAAACCACTTCACTCTAACATATTTTTCACCTTCAGGATAGGTTATTTTAAGCTCGCCTTTAAAAGCGTTGTTTATTGCTTCTCCAATTCTTCTAGCAAGATGTTCGTATGTTGTTTTTATCTCTATACCATTTTCATCTTCAATAATAGACATTATTCTTTCAAGTGGTCTTTTCTCAATTTTATAAGTTTCAACATTTTTTACTATGTTAATAATTTCTTCTTTATGATTTTTTAAAAATTTCCCAGTAAGTAAAACTATACCACCCTCACATTTATCTTCTAGCCTTCTACAAGCAGGACAAATCATTTTTGGAAATTCTTTTGGTACAGGCTTTACCCAGCTAAATATTCCTTCATTAAACACTACTCCACATCTTTCACAAACTGATGGTTCGGGATATTTTTCTTTAACGAAATAAGGATCGTGAAGATAATCTTTCAAAAGTCTATCCTTTCTACCATTCATCTAGACCGCCTCCCAAATTTTTCAGATTGCTTTATGTGATTAATCTTTGCTCCTTTCTAGCTATATTTTCTTTACTAGAGGTCAAAAAGCTTACTACTACAAATATTATCATATTCACAGTTAAAGCAAAAAAACCTGCATTTAAATGAAATCCTAATATCGATATTGGATCTAGTTTGTTAAATATTAAATAAACTACTAAAATTTCCCCAACAATTAATCCACAAAAAGATGCAACTTTAGTAGCTTTTTTCCAAAAAAGTCCAAGTACAATCATAGGAAAAAATTGAGTAACTCCAGAATACCCAACTAAAAGAAGGTTAACCAAAAGGTTTGGAGCAAAAATTGCCAAACAAAGAGCTGTAGCAGTAATTATAAAAACTACTATTCTTGCAACAAATTTCTGATGTGCGTGATCGGCCTTGGGATTAAAGCCTCTACAATAAATATTTCTGGTAAAGATCATCGATGTATTTAATATCAAATCAGAGGCAGGAATCATACAAGCCAGTGCACCTGCTCCTCCAACAAGACCTAGAGCCCAGCCTGGAAACACCTTTTGAACCATTAACATAAAAGACATATCAGGGTTGCTTAAGCCAGGTATGATCAATAATGCTGTAAAACCAATAAGCATTGGAAAGAGCAAACAAATTTGATATAGAGGAAGAAAAACTGCATTGTGTCTTAACACTTCAGGACCCTTCGCACTAAAACTATTAGCTGAAAAGTGTGGCCACATATAAAAGCCGAGGCTTGTAAGAACAAGAGTAGACATTACCCAGCTTGAATCAAGAACCTTGGTCGGACCAGGAAGTGTCAAAAATCCTGGTTTTGCAGCATCTAATGCCTCAAACATATTTCCAACATTACCAAAAAAATGAAAAGGCAAATATAAACCAAAAAAAACTACAGCAACTATCATTACTACATCTTTTATAACTGCAGTCGAAGCAACACCTTTAAGCCCACTAAGATATACAAAAATAGCTACAAGAGTAAATGCTATTAACATAGCCGGCACTTTAGTAAATAAACCATAAGAACACGTTTGAATTATTATGCCAAGACCTGTTAGTTGAAGTTGAAGATATGGCAAAAGAAAGAGCACACCAATTATAGCTGTCAAAATTCCTAATAGTTTACTATCATAAATATGTTGAACTAAATCGGGTTGAGTCATTAGGCCAAATTTTTTGCCAATAGGCGAAATTTTTGGAAGCAGATAATATCCTACCACATAAGCTAGAGCGCCATATCCTAATATGTAAAAAGTAGGTCCACCTCTTGCATATGCCCATCCACTTGCGCCAAGAAAGGCAAAAGCAGTATAAATCTCGCCAGCCAAGATAAACCAGCTAAGCCATCTACCAAATCCTCTACCTCCAATAGCCCAACCTTCTAAGTTAAGTTTTTCTCTCATTCCTGGAAGCATACCAACTATAGTAGTTATAAAAATAAACGCAAAAATAATTCCTAACGCTAAGAATTCATTTGACATAGTTCAACCCCCTATTGATTAGGATTTTTCGTATCTATTTTGTAAATTATGCTTAGACATATAAATGCTACAAATATTCCAGCTACCAACCAAAAGGCTAAAAATGGAAGTCCCAGAACAATTGGTTTGACTCTATTAACAAATGGAATCATTAAAATTGTCCAACAAAACGGTATTAAAGTTAAAACTAGTTTTAAAGTCTTCATAGAATATACCCCCAAATTTTTTAAATTTATTTTAAAATCTTAATAGTTGAATTAATAAAAACTTTAAGCCCTATCTTAAGAGCATTTTCATCAATATCGAAATGAGGGTGATGATGGGGATAGATTATGCCCTTTGAAACATTACCTGCTCCTATGAAAAAGAAGGCACCTTTTATTTTCTGTAAGTAATAAGAAAAATCTTCAGCTCCCATAACTGGTTTTATGTGCTGAACATTTTCTTCTCCTAAAACTTCAATAGCAGAACTTTCAATTATTTTGGCAATATCCTTATGATTTATTAGAGAAGGATAACCAAAAATTGGTTCCAAATCAAATTTTGCACCATTCGATGCACAAATTCCTTCACAAACTTCTCTGATACGCCTAAACATTGTTTCTCTAACTTCTTGAGAAAACGTTCTTACTGTCCCCTTTATAACTGAACTATCAGGAATTATGTTAAAAGCAGAACCTGCATTAAAAAGACCTATTGATAAAACTGCATTTTCAAGTGGATCTATATTGGTTGATGTAATCATTTTAAGCGCAAGAATTATTTGAGAACCTGTAATTATTGGGTCAATAGTTTGATGTGGCATTGACCCATGTCCACCTCGACCGCTAATTTTGATAACAAATTCATCAGCACAAGCCATCATCCTATCATAACTAATACCTATTTTCCCACATTCTATTGGTTGCCATAAATGTGCACCAATAATAATATCTACATCGTTTAACACACCTTCTTCAATTAATCTTTTAGCACCGCCAATAGGGACTTTTTCTTCATTGGGCTGAAATATTAGTCTCAACTTGCCAGAAAGTAAAATAATGTTTTCTGAAAAAAATCTTGCCAACCCTAAGAGCATTGCGATATGACCGTCGTGTCCACATGCATGACATACATTAGGAACTCTTGATCTATAAGGTTTATCAATTTGATCATCTATTGGAAGAGCATCAATATCCGCTCTTATGGCAAGTCTTTTTGAACCATTCCCCTCAATATCACAAACTACCCCAGTTTTACCTATTTTTTGAGGGTTTAGTCCCAAATTTTCTAATTCTGATATTATTTTTTTCTGAGTGTTAAACTCTTCTAATCCTAGTTCTGGATTCATATGAAAATATCTTCTCATCTCGATTACATAATCAAAAATGCTTTGTAAAGAGTTTAATTCGTTGAACATAAGTACCCCCAATCAGTCGTGTATCTAAATATTATACGTTAAATCTTAAAATATATGAATAAATAAGTCTTATTCTAAAATAAACTAACATAAAATATTAGTAAAAATATCCTGTATTTCAGAACTATCATCTGTTTGAGTAAGTGCAAGACCTAAAAGTAGTCTTGATTTTGCAGTAGAAAGACCCTCAGAAAATATACATCCAAAGTCTTTAAGTCTACTTGAACCGCCTTTATATGAATATACTGGCAATACTCTGCCATTATAACATCTTGACGTGATTACTACAGGAATTTTTTTCTCACGAGCAAACAATATTCCATCCTCTAATTCTGGCGGCACATTTCCCCGACCAAATGCTTCTATTACTATTCCTCTTGCACCACTTCTTACACAAAACTCTATCAAGTTTGAATCCATTCCTGTAAAGGCCATGATTGGAATTACAACCGGAAAGTTTTCAGGAATTTTGAATTTTATTTTAGATTTTTGGAAATTATAAAAGCAGATTTTGTCTATATCAACATAGCCAATCATACCCATCTCACCAGAACTAAATGTTTTAATGTTGCTTGTGTGGGTTTTTTGAACATATAAAGCCCCAAAAATTTCTTCGTTTAAAGAAACCATTACACCTCTATTTTTCGCACGCTCATCAGTAGCTATTCTTGCTGCATTTTTAATATTTCTTGGACCATCTGAATCAATTTCTGAAGCATCTCTTTGAGCAGCAGTAAAAATTATAGGTCTCTCGTCATCAATGGTTAGTTCCAAAAAAAAGGCGCTCTCTTCAACAGTATCAGTACCATGAGTAATAACTATCCCATTTATATCTTTATTTTTTAATATATCTTCAACTTTTTTAGCTAATCTTATCAAATTTTCTGGACTCATATTGCAACTTGCAAAATTACTAAAGTTTACAATTTCAAAATCTGCAATTTCTCTAATACAAGGAACACTTTCAATAAGTTTTTCGCCAAAAATAGCTGGAGATGACTTACCTGAATTGTTTTTTTTCATTGCAATTGTACCACCAGTTGCTATAATTACTACTTTTTTCATTGAATTCCTCCTAAAATTTTTTTATATCGTTAATATTGCTTAAAGAAATATTTTAAATTATTTTTGAATTACAATTTAAGCTATAATTAACTATATTAAAATATTTTGGAGCTAAATTTTTTTAAATGATTTTAAATATTTTAAAAAGAATAAGACAATACAAAATACTTACAGTTTTTTTACTATTTCTACCTACAATATTTGTTATTTTTTGGATAGTTAATAGTGAGGTTCTTGATTTTTTTAATGCTCAACTAATAGTCGAAAATGATGCAAGAAATTTAGCTTCTTTGTACGCAGCTGAAATATCAAAAAAACTTGATTCAAAGTTTGAAACTCTTAAATTCATTGGAAGTTTGTTGTTGAGCAACCAGTCATCTGATAATGTAGTTGATAAAGAAACTGCTAATTTTATAAGATATCTAACTAAATTTTATTCTGACACACCTGCTTTTAGCATATATTCTAAAGAAGATAAAATTATTTTTACCACTCTTCCAAAAATCAATGACGTACCTAAAATAAAATTTTTTCCAGTAAGTAAAAATCCAGACTATCAGCTTGGTTTAGTTCACATAGGTTTGTTTCATACTGAAGTGTTAAATGAAAGATATATATTAAGAGATTCCCTTGGCAAACCACTTTATTACATTCGTACAGCATATTTTTTAGATAATTTACTTTCTAGTGATATAAAGAGTAAAAAATTCAATTTGATAGTAAAAGATTTAAGAAACAATGAACTATTAGGAAGATTATCGGATGGGATTTTTATAAAAAACGCATCAATTATTAGTGGAAATGAAATAATAGTTATAGTCCCTGGATACCCTTTTGAAATAAAAGCGGTTTATCCCAAAAAACTAATTTGGGAAACCTATATAAACACATCTTTAAAAAGACTATTTGTTGAAGGATTTGTTTTATTTTTAATGATTCTTGTAAATGTTTTTATATTTTTTTACATAAATAAGAAAGAAAGAGAAAAGAAAAATCTTCAAAGAATCGTCGATTTTGGAACTGTTTTAACGCAAATAAATCAATTGATCTCAAATGTACAAGATGAACTAACTTTGTATCAATCAATATGTGATATAGCTGTGAATTATGGTCATCTAAAACTTGCATTCGTTGCCAAACCAGATAAAGATGGTGTATTTAGAATCTTGGCTGCAACTGGTGAAACCGATTACGCTTATTCTGCTTTTATCTCTATTAAACCTGAAATACCTGAAGGCCAGGGATCATCTGGAAAAACGTGGAGAAATAAAATCCCTAATTATGTCCAATCATTCGAAAAGGAAAATTTTACAGCCCCATGGAGAAATTTAGCTAAAAAATATGGTATAAAGTCAAGCGCTACTATTCCAATATTTAAAAAGGATGATATATGGGCTACTTTATCAGTCTATCACTCTGAAGAAAACGTTTTTACAGGTGATTTAAAAAAATTGTTAGAAGAACTCTCAAAAGATATTTCAATTGGCTTAGATAGATTAGACTTTAGAAAAAGAGAAAATGAGATATCAAAAATTAGAAAGAGTATTATTGAAAATGCTCTAATTGGTATAGCACTTGTAAAAAATAGGATTTTTTTACAGGTTAATCCCAAATTTGCTCAAATATTCGGCTACTCTGATCTAGAAGAACTTATCGGAAAACCAACGAAAATATTGTTTTTTGATGAAGAAGAATATAAGAGAGTTGATATGATATATAACAATTTATTTGCTAATAAAAAAGTTGAACTTATAGAGCTCCATCAAAAAAGGAAGGATAATCAGTTAATTATTTGTGAAGCTACAGTAAATGTTATCGACGAGGATGAAAAAGTTACTATCTGGACCGTCCAAGATATCACTGAAAGAAAAAAGGCTCAACTTGAATTAGAAAGAGCATATTTTCTTTTAAATAATATTATAGAAAACTTACCTGATGCCACCTTTGTTATAAATTATGAAGGGAAAATCATATCATGGAATAAAGCTTTGGAAGCTTTGACAGGCAAAACAAAAGAAAAGATGATAGGAAAAAACTATATAGATTATTCTGTATTGTTTTATGATGAGCCAAGACCATTATTAGCTAACTTAATCTTAAACAAAAATGAAAAGTTTTTAAAAGAAAACTACAAAGTGATTTATAAATCAGAAAATATAATTTATGCAGAAACTTTTACTCCAAAAATATACAACAACACAGGAGCATATGTATTTGTTGCGGTATCTAAGTTGACGGATAGAGAAGGAAACGTAATTGGAGCAATAGAATCGATAAGAGACATTACAGAAAACAAAAAAATGGAGGAAGAATTGTATGAACTATCTGTCAAAGATTCGCTAACTGACTCTTACAACAGAAGATATTTTGAAAAAAGATTAGAAGAAGAGATTGAGAGAACAAAACGAAGCAACATACCTTTTTCGCTTATAATGCTTGATATTGATGATTTTAAAGTTGTTAATGATAACTACGGACACGAAATCGGCGATAAAGTGCTTATAAATATAGTAAAGTTAGTAAAGAATAGAATCAGAAAAACTGATTTTATAGCTAGATGGGGCGGAGAAGAGTTTATGATACTTCTTACCAATACCAATTTACACTTTGCAAAAAAGTTAGCTTTAGAGCTAAAAGGTGGAATGTATAAGTTAGATATTCCAGAAATTGAATTTGTTACTGCAAGCTTTGGAGTCACAACATATCACGAATCTGATACTGTTAATTCAATAGTTAAAAGAGTTGATAAGCTGATGTATGCAGCAAAAGCAGCTGGTAAAGATTGTGTAATGTGTGATTTTGACGTTCAAAATTTATAATATTTGACTTTTAAGTGGAGCCAACGGGCGGATTCGAACCGCCGACCTACTGATTACGAATCAGTTGCTCTGCCAGCTGAGCTACGTTGGCCTAGATTTAATATTATATCAAAAAATTATGACTTTATACCTAAGATTTTCAGTATTTCATCTACCATATGTTCTTTATTTATTATACTTTTATGAATTATGTCTTTCTCTTTTAGAGACCTTAGTGGTGCTGGAATTAGAACCTTTGTTTTTTCTTCTATTTCAAACATTAAATCAAATTCACTTTTATCATATTCTGGCTTACCAAATAGGGCTTCGTAGATACTTATAGAAAATTTATAAGGGTTTGCGGTAGACAATATAAATGTCGGTGTAAAGTCTTTCGTTTGACTGATATATTTTAGGTAAACTGTTCTTCCTACTGCAGTATGCGTATCTAAAAGATAATTATTTTCTTTAAAATCTTTATAAATTTGCTCCTTTGTCTCCACGTCATCAGCCCAATCAGCCCAAAACAGATCTTTTATCTTGGAGTGTAAATCATTATTTATCTTGTATTCACCTTTTTCTTTTAGTTGGTTCATTAGCTTTGAAATATAGCCTGCATCTGAATCAGACAAATCATATAATAATCTTTCTAAATTGCTAGAAATCAAAATGTCCATTGAAGGCGAAATAGTTTTATAAAATTTCCTTTTTCTATTGTATATTCCTGTATTTATAAAGTCTGTAAGGACGTTGTTGCTGTTTGAAGCACAAATAAGTTTTTTAACCGGTAGACCCATCTTCTTCGCATAGTAGCCAGCCAATATATTACCAAAGTTGCCAGTAGGAACAACAAAATTTATTTCTGAATTTATATCAAACAAATTATTTTTCAAACCTTGGATATAAGAATAAAAATAATACACTATTTGGGGAACTAGTCTCCCCCAATTTATCGAATTTGCAGAAGAAAGTTCAAAACCGTTTTGCAAGAGCTTTTTGTTTAAAATTATGTCGTTAAAAATTGATTTTACGCTGTTTTGAACATCATCAAAATTTCCTTTCACTGCGAAAGAAAATGTGTTTGTTCCTTCCTGAGTAACCATTTGCAATCTTTGAATTTCACTCACTCCGTTGTGAGGGAAAAAAACAATAATTTTAGTACCCTTTACATCCCTATACCCTTCAAGAGCTGCCTTGCCTGTATCACCAGATGTTGCCACCAAAATAACAATTTCATTTTTTACATTATTTTTATCCTTCGCAATAGATAATAAAAGCGGCATAATTTGAAGAGCAATATCCTTAAACGCTTGTGTTGGACCATGCCATAATTCAGTTATTGAACAGTTTTTATTAAGAATAAAAATAGGAGCAACAAATTTACTATCAAATTTATCAAAATTATAGGCTCTTTCTATACAATAGCTTATCTCATCGTCAGTATAATCCGTTAAAAAATTTTTTAGTATTAAAAAAGCAACATCTTGATACCTTTCCAATTTCGAAACTTCTTTTATATTAATCGTTGGTATTTGTTCAGGAACAAAAAGTCCTCCATCTTCTGATAAGCCTTCTAGAATAGTCTCAGAAGCTAAGAGTTTTTTATCACTTCCTCTAGTGCTTTTATAAAACATTCCCTCACCTCATATTAAAAAGTAATTCTTCCAGAATACAAAGAATGATACTCGCCGTTCAAAATGTAAATTAATTCTCCTTGAGATCCAATAGAATCTAAAATTGCATTATAAACAATTTCATTTTGTTTCTCAATTTTTACAAATTCATTTTTTAAAAAAAGCTTATTATTAATATCTTTTAATATCATATCAAAAAAATTGTCAGAAAAATTCTCTAAAACTTTTTCAAAAGTTTCTAAAATACTAAATAAAAGTATATTAATATTTATTTCTTTTTTAATGATCGACTTCAAATTAATTGCAGGATATCTAATATCTGCAATATTTATCTCATTATTAACGTTTATTCCAAATCCACAAATATAATATATTGAACCATTAAAACTAAATTTTTCTACAAGTATACCTGCAACCTTTTTGTGCAATAAAACTACGTCGTTTGGCCACTTGATCATTGGCTGTAAAACTAAATTTTCAATAGCTTTTAATACTGCGTAAGAACACATTAAAGGTAAAAGTGTATCTTTAAATGTAGAAAAATTTTTTAACGAAAGAGAAAACCACAAACCACCCTTGTTGGATTGCCAATAAGAATTTCGTTGTCCCCTTCCTTTAGTTTGTTCAGATGCAACTATAACAGGTGAAAAATCATATTTTCTTATCCAATCTCTTGATACATCCTGTGTACTCTCAACCCTTTTTAAGAATAATATTTTTTCAAATTCTTTCAAGATTCCTCTCTACAAAGAAAGCCCTTTTCAGTAACAAGTAAGTCCATTTTAATGTCCCAAGGATCTGAGTTAATGTTTTCAACTATTTGAATATCAAACGCTACGCCAATTTTCAAAGTCGTTTTTGGTAATTTTTTCAAAAATTTATCGTAAAAACCCTTACCAAAGCCTATTCTATTAAAGTTGCGATCAAAAGCAACTCCTGGAACAAAAACAAGATCAAAATCCTTTTGCTTTATTTTGTTAGGTTTACATAAAGGTTCAAAAATGCCATACGGTCCTTTTTCCCATATAGTATCTACAAAACATTGAATTGGGTTAATCTTAATGCTTTTTAGAGAAACAGTTGGCAAAAACACTTTTTTATGTCTTTTTAAAGCATCGGTGTACAAAGCTTTAAGATCAACCTCGCCTCTTATGGAAGAATATAACATCAAGCTATTAGACTCCAAATAAAAAAAACTTTTTATAATCAGGGAACAAATAACCTGACTCATAGATTTTTGGAAATCTAAACCAAGACTTTCTCTTTTTCTGAGGATTTTTTCTCTTATTAATATTTTCTCCATAAAAATTTAAAGTATATTAAATTCCCAGCTTCTTAAGAACTGAATCATCTGCTATAAGCGTTTGAGATCGCTTGGCGCCAATACTTACAAATAAAACAGGTGTTTTTGATAATTCTTCAATCTTTTTTATGTACTTTATGGCATTCTCAGGTAAATCCTCAAATTTTCTAACATTTGTGGTATCAGTTTTCCAACCAGGCATTTCTTCATAAAGCAATTCGACGTTATAAAGATCAGACATGCATGAAGGCATTCTATCTACAACCTTACCAGATCTTAATTTATAAGCATATGCAATTTTTAAGGTATCTAAATCATCCAACACATCTAGTTTTGTTAATGCAAAACCGTCAAGAGAGTTTACAATTGAACTGTAGTGTAAAACTACTGCATCAAGCCAGCCAGTTCTTCTGGGTCTACCTGTAGTAGTGCCGAATTCATGTCCTTTTTGTCTAATCCTTTCGCCTATATCATCAAATAATTCTGTAGGGAATGGTCCCTCACCAACTCTTGTAGTATATGCCTTTGCTATACCTATTATACCGTTTATAAATTTTGGGCCCACACCTGAACCCATACAAGCACCTCCAGCAGTTGGATGTGAAGAGGTTACAAACGGATATGTTCCGTGGTCTAGATCAAGCAATGTTCCCTGTGCTCCCTCGAATAGAACCTTTTGTCCATTTTTTAATGCATCGTTAATTTCGTAAACTGAATCAATAACGTGATCTGCAAAGTATTCCTTGAATCTAAGCAACTCTTTAAAAATCGAATCAACGTTTATAGAACTTAAATCTACAAAATTACTATAAAGCTTTACCTTTTCTTCATAAGATTTATACAACAAATCCTTTAAATCAGACTCAGAACAATACAGATCACCCATTCTTATGCCGACTCTACCGTACTTATCCATATATGTCGGACCAATACCTCTGCCCGTAGTACCTATTACCTTTCCATTAGGAGTTTGATCTTTCCACTTATCTATAATTGGATGAAACGGTAAAATTAAGTGAGTCCTTGTGCTTATAAAAAGATTTTTACATTGATGTCCTCTTTCCCTTAAACTTTCAACTTCTTTGTGTAACATCCAAAGATTTAAAACTGCACCGTTGCCAATTATGCATTTTTTATCAGAATATAAAATTCCTGATGGTATGTTATGAAACTTATATTCTTTATCGTCAACTACTACTGTATGACCAGCATTATCTCCACCTTGATATCTTACAATCAGATTCATCCTTTGCGCAAGCCAATCAGTTATTTTGCCTTTTCCTTCATCTCCCCACTGTGCTCCTACAATAACAACTCCTGGCATTAAACTACACCTCCAAAATTTTTACTCATTGCTATAAAAATCCTCTTTATTAACAAACTTTGCTTGCTCTTTTAAAAAGACTAATTCTACTTTGCCCAAAGGACCATTTCTTTGTTTTGCAATAATAATTTCAGCAATTCTTTTCTTGTCTGACTTTGGATTATAGTACTCATCTCTATATATGAATGCTACAACATCAGCTATTTGTTCAATTTCACCTGACTCTCTAAGATCAGAAAGTACTGGCCTTTTTTCGTTTCTAGTTTCAACTGCTCTCGATAGTTGTGAAAGAGCAATTATTGGAACTTCTATTTCTCTAGCCAATGCCTTGAGTGATCTTGCAATTTCAGCCACTTCTTGTACTCTGTTTTCACTTTTTCTGCCCTGCATAAGCTGCAAATAATCGACTATTATTAAAGATAATGGAGTCTCACTTTTCAATTTTCTTGATTTCGCTCTCATTTCCAAAGCAGATATGTTTGGAGTATCATCAATATAAAGGTTGCATTCAGAAAGCTTAGATATTGCCCTACTTAATCTAGGCCATTCATGTTCCTGAATATTTCCCGTTCTAAGATTATGAATATCTATCATACTCTCAGCACATATTAGTCTTTGGGATAGTTGTTCCTTAGACATTTCAAGTGAAAAAATTCCTACAGCCTTTCCAGGTTGCCCAGATAAGTACCTTGCAAGATTCAAACAGAATGCAGTTTTACCCATTGATGGCCTTGCTGCAATAATAATGAGATCTGAAGGTTGAAATCCTGCTGTCAAAAAATCAAAATCTTTAAAGCCACTAGGCTCTCCCGTTATACCTGTTTTGTTTTGAAATGATTTATCAATCATTTCAAAAGTAGAGGTGAGAGCATCTGATATATGAACGAAACCTTTTCTAGATCTTTTTTGTGTAATTTCAAAAACTAGTTTTTCTGCTCTATCAAGAGCATCTTCAATATTTTCTCTGGAAAAACCTATTTCTACAATTTCTGTCCCAACTTCTATTAACTTTCTAAATAATGCTGCCTCCTCAACTAATTTTGCATAGTATTGAACATTAGCTGGGGTTAATAAATTTGAAACGAGGTCAGCTAAATAGCTTGGTCCACCTATTTCGTCCAATAGATTTTTTGTAGACAATTTTTCAGACAAAGTAACTATATCTACAGGATCTCCCTTGTCAAATAGCTCTACAATAGATGAGTATATATGTCTATGAGCAGTTTTATAGAAATATTCTGGTTTAACAGTTTCAATACACATTGCAATTGCTTCTCTACTAAGCAACATAGAACCCAAAAGGGCTTGTTCTGCTTCTAAATTATATGGGGGAGTTCTATCTAACATAGTATCTATTCATAAAAAATTTAATTATATCAAACATAGTAAAATTGAAAGTTTTCTAAAAAAATAATACTAATATGCATAGAGATTTCCATATGGCCTGTGAGATATTGCTTTAAGCTTAATAAACCTATCTTTTAAAAGTTCTACAGCATTAAAATTAAATTTATTGCCATAATCACTCAAAATATTTTTTAATATTTCATAATCATTATCATCTATATCAAGTATCACAACCTCTTTGCCTATATTGTTTACATTTACGTCACCACGTATATATATTTTCCCACCGTGCATTCCTGTGCCAATTGCATCTGCTTTCATTATTTTAGGTGAATCAATATTCAAAACTACTAAAATGCCTCCTGCCATGTATTCTCCCAAAAAACTTCCTGCGCTACCTCCAACTACAATAATAGGCACGTTCTCTTCGTACTCTTTCATGTGAATACCTACTCTATACCCTACATTTTTTTCGATAAATATCTTACCGCCTCTAGCAGCATATCCTACTACGTCACCAGCATTTCCATGAACACATATTGTGCCACTGTTTAAAGTATTTCCTACGCCGTCTTGTGCATTGCCAAAAAGCTCTATATCCACGCCATCCATAAACATGCCAAGATCATTTCCTGCAGTGCCGTGTATGGTAATTTTTAAACCACCATTTTGTATTCCATTACCAATAAACCTTTGTCCAAGTACATTTATAATGTTAATTTCTTTGTGACCTTGTCGAATAGACTCCTTAATTTTTTCATTTAATTGTCTTGAATCCATATTTGTAGCATCTATTGTAATCATACTTACCTCCCGGCAGGCTTCACGCCAAGAACATCTAGAGTTTCTCTTGAAAGTTCCAGCGCTCTCAATCTTTCTCTGTTTCCAACCAAGCTTTCTATCGCATTAATTCCTAACGCACCCATTATCTCCTTTAATTCTAGACTCCAACCTCTAATTAAGTTTACAAGTTTTTTGGATGCTTCATCAGGATTAAGCCTTTCAACTAGATCTGGCCTTTGAGTGGCAATTCCCCACGAACAATTTCCTGTATAACATTTTTGACATAATGTACAACCCATAGCTATTAATGCAACAGTTCCAATAGTAACAAAATCTGCACCAAGAGCCAGAGCTTTTGCCATATCAGCAGCATGCCTGATACCACCAGCAGCTACAATAGAAACTTTATTTCTAATTTTCTCTTTTCTTAACCTGTCATCAACTGCAGCAATAGCAAGTTCAATAGGTATTCCAATATGATCTCTTATCATAGTTGGTGCTGCGCCTGTACCGCCTCTAAAGCCATCAATTACAATATAATCTGCATCAGCTCTTGCTACTCCAGAAGCTATTGCTGCAATATTGTGAACTGCTGCAATTTTCACTCCAACAGGTTTAGAATAATCTGTAGCCTCTTTCAAAGAGGCAATTAGTTGGGCTAAGTCTTCAATTGAATATATATCATGATGTGGGGCAGGCGAGAGTGCATCAGTTCCCTTTGGAATCATTCTGGTAGACGAAACTTCATCATCAACCTTATATCCTGGCAAATGCCCTCCTATTCCTGGTTTTGCTCCTTGTCCAACTTTAATCTCAATTGCAGCAGATCTTTTAAGATACTCTGGACTTACACCAAATCTACCGGAAGCCACTTGAACTATTATATTATCTGAATACTCGTAGAGGTCTCTGTGTAATCCACCTTCACCAGTATTCATCAGAATACCACATTCCCTTGCAGCTTTTGCAAGCGCTTTATGCGCATTTAGCGATATTGCTCCATATGACATTGCTGCAAATATAATGGGAGAATTTAGTTTTATATTGGGTTTAAGTTTATCTTTTAAAACATATTTGTTATCCCTAAATTCTATAGATATGTCAATTGGCTTTTCTCCTAAATAACTTATTATTTCCATTGGCTCTCTTAATGGATCAATTGATGGATTTGTAACCTGACATGCATCTAACAAAAGTCTATCAAAAATTACAGGATATGGTTTGTCATTACCTGCAGCTGTTAACAATATTCCACCACTATTGGCCTGTTTTTTTATATTCTTAATATATTCAGGTTTCCAATATTCATTGTTCTTTTGTGTGCCTGGAAAATTAATTACCTGAATAGCTTTTGTAGGACAAACGTACATACATCTTTGACAGGCAACACATTTCTCATGAATTGGCTTTACATTCTTATCTTTATCCTGCATAAGAGCTGAAAAGCCACAATTCTTAACACATTGCCCACACTTTATACAAAGTTCTCTATCAACTTTTATAAAAAATTCAGGAAGAAGCTTATCAAGCACAGACATCTTTATTTACCTCAACTTTCAAGGGTTTACCAGCAACAAGTGAATGTACTTCTTCAAGATTGTTTTCTATTTTTCTAATTGAAGATTCTTCGCTTGCTATATAAGAAAAGTCACCCTTTTTACCATAAACAAGAGGCCTTAACTTTATTCTATCATTTAACCCCATCATATAATTATTTGTAGCAACAATTATTGCAAATGGACCATTTAAAAGCAAATTTCCATAAGTCATCCTTAAAGCGGTATGAAGTTTTCTCTCTTCTTCAGACATAAGTTCTATGTCCTTCCAAAACTTTGAAGCAACTACGTTACAAGCAATTTCAAGAGGCAAACCATGTTTTCTAACAAGAAGGTCAAAAGTATATGCAATTACTTCTGTATCAGTCAAAAGCACACACTCATAACCGTAGGTTTCTAAAAATCTTTTATTAATACCATATGAAGAAATTTCTCCGTTATGAACTACAGTCCAATCAAGAATAGAAAATGGATGAGCGCCTGCCCACCAACCAGGAGTATTTGTGGGAAATCTTCCGTGAGCAGTCCAAATATATGCACTATATTTTTCTATCATAAAAAAACGACCAATATCCTCAGGATAACCTACACCTTTAAAAACTCCCATGTTTTTCCCTGAAGAATTTACATAGCATCCAGGAATTCTAGTATTTATAAGCATTACCAACCTTACCACAAAGTCGTTGGCATCCATATTTTTAGCTACCAACTTATCAGGCTTGGGCAATACAAAATATCTCCACAAAAGGGGTGGATCTTTAATCTCTTTAATATTTCTAGTTGGAATCTTTTCTTGACGTTCTGTTATAAAGTTTTCTTCAATTAGGGAATCCACTTCTCTTTTTGCCGAGTCATTATCAAACATAATGTGTAGACAATAATAATCTGGAATTTCTGGATAAATACCATAGGCAGCAAAACCACCACCTAAACCATTAGATCTAGAATGCATAACAGACATCATGTCCATAATTGCATCACCAGATATGCAAACACCAGATTTGTTCATGATTCCCGCTGCTGCACATCCAGATGGTATATGTTCCAATGCAGGTATCATGAAAACCTCCTAAAATGTAATTATTGAACTATTTATTTTACAATAGATATTGTATAGTTAGCAAATTAATTTATTTTGTGAAATATAAAAAATTATGAAAGCAGTATAAAGGTATACATTTTAGTAGTTAAATAAAGTTATATCTTATTCGCACCATATAAATGTATCTTTTCCTAAGCTTTTCGCTTTTAACATAGCGTTATCAACTTTTTCAACTAATAAATCTAAATCTATATTGTTATTATCAAAAGTACCAATACCCATAGACAATGTAATTACTTCACTAATACCAAAATCTATTTCAGAAACTTTATTTCTAATTTTTTTTGCTATCTTTAAGAGATCCTCTTTTGAAACGCCCATCAGGATTAATAAGAACTCGTCGCCACCCCATCTTACAAAGATATCTGTTTCCCTAAGAGAAGACTTTATCTTTTCAGCAATTTTTTTAAGTATTTCATCTCCCTTGCTATGCCCATAAGTATCATTAAAAAACTTAAAATTATCTATATCAAACATTATTAATCCAAAAGAATTGCTTGATTGTGAAAGTCTAGTTAATTTTTCTTCCATCGAAAACCTATTGTATATCCCTGTAAGGAAATCTGTCTGAGCCTTGTTGTCAAGATTTTTTATTTTTTTAACAAGACTTGTAACATTTGAAGCACTAATTAACAAAAAAGGCTTATTGTTTTGTTCAAATTTGAGTATTCTAAATTTTGTATGCACAATAGTAGAGTTTTTTAATCTTCTAAGTTTCACATATTTTTTAGTGTAATTACTTTCATCTAAATCATTTATTTTAATATTCATATATTCTTTAACATAAGCAACTTTGTTTTCTGGAAATAGAATAAAGGGATTATCTAAACTCAAAATATCATCCAATTCTAAATTAACTAACTTCATGAAATATTTATTGGCATATACTATTTTATTTAAACCGACATCATAAACACAAAACCCTACTTCAACGTTTTCTAAAATAAATTTAAGAGTGTTTAAACTCAAATCAAGGCTATTTTCTGTCTTACACACCAAACTCCCCTAATTAAATTAATTTAAGTATTAAAAAAAACAATTGTTGACATTATATCACAATATGGGCACTTTATTCTTTCAATATCATTGTCTTAAATAATTTTTATTTTTTAACCCAATAAGGCGACAATATATCCTCAAATGCAGATGTAGCAGCTATAGCTCCCCTTGAGACTGCTACTACAATTTGCTTTTCACCTCCTACTATATCGCCAGCTGCATATACTCTGTGAACGTTGGTTCTCATGTTCTTATCAACTTTTATATATCCCTCTTCATCAAGCTCAACCCCTAAGTCTTTTGCAAGCGAATTGTTTGGTAGGTATCCAATTGCTATAAAGAGCCCATCAAGAGCTTGAGTTTGTTCTTCTCCTGTAAGGTTATTAACAATTTTAATAAACTCAACTGACTCTTTCCCTAAAATTTCTTTTACTTCACTATTCCACATTACCTCAATTCCAAGTTTGAAAAATGAATCTTGAAGGTATTTTTCAGCTCTTAGAGCATCTCTCCTGTGAATAAGCGTTACATCAGCACCAACGTTTTTAAGATATATTGCATCAGTTAAAGCCGTGTTTCCACCACCTACGATAAATACCTCCTTGCCTTTATAAAAATATCCATCACATAGCGCGCAGTAACTTACTCCTTTGCCATAAAAAGAGGCTTCACCAGGAACTTTTAACTTTCTCTTAGAAGCCCCAGTTGCCAAAAGAACAGCTTTAGATCTATACGAATCATCAGATGTGATTACCTTAAAATAATCTTCAACTCTATTTATCTTTTTTACTTCTTCTCCAATACTTATACTTACATAATTGAGTACATGCTGGGTTAAAATATCAACCAAAGATTTTCCCGAAATACTAATAAAGCCAGGATAGTTTTCAACCTGAGGAGTAGTAAGTACCTGCCCTCCAACCATTTCAGCCTCAAAAATACCCACTGAAAGTCCTGATCTTCTCGCGTATATTGCAGCTGATAATCCTGCAGGACCAGCTCCTACTATTGTTAGGTCAAACTCTTTTAACTTATCTTTTTCATTATGGAGCAATTTCTGCACTTCTTTACCAATTAGTGACAATACAAATTCTTCATTTGATTGAAGACCTACTGCTACCTGCTCATTATCTACATAAGTAACAGGAACTGACCTAATAGATTTTTTTTGAGCAATCTCTTTATTTTCAAAAATTTCAATAATTTTTGTCTTGATGTTTCTATTAATCATACTAGCATTTATAGCCATAATAGCCTGTTGAGGACAATAGGGACACGTAGGGCTCACATAAACTTCTACAACTGTTTCTTTTTTCACGTCGCTAATTATAGATAAATCTTTATCATTTAGAAATTGTTTTGCTCCAGAAATAAGTAAAATAGCGTTTACCAATGTGTGGGCCTCTTCACCAATAGGCGTTCCAACGAATATTGCATCAAGCTTTTCGTCGTCAAATATAACTATTGGGCACTTTATCTCTTCATCAATAAGCTTTGAGAGTACGTCACTTTTTGATATAAATTGAACCGAAATCTTATCTGAAACTTCTGGCAAAACCTCAAATATTTCTTTAGTGTATTCGTAGAATTGATCTTTTTCTTCGGGAAGTACAACCTTTATATTTACTTTATCTTTAAGTATCAAAAAATTCTCTTTTAAAGAACTTTTAATTTTTTCATCAATAATACTCATATTCTCCCTCCTAAACAATATTGTTAATTAACTTTTTTCAATTTTGCCCTCTTAATGTTAAAATTTAAATAATAAAAATTATTCTCAAAGGAGTAAAATTTTGCCAAAATTAATAAGATTCATAATGTTAGCTGCAGTAACAATCTTATTATTAGTAGTTTTTGTATTTCCTTTCAATTTACATGTCAGAATCATAAGCACTATGTTCTCAATTTTCTTTATTTATGTAGCACTTTTTAAACCAAATATTTTTGAAAAATTCTAAATCAAAAAATACACTGAGGGTCTTCATCTAGATATTTATACTCTTCTCTGGAAGATAGAGCAAAACAAATTGCTCTACAACCTCTACACCTCATAAATTTAGAACACTTCCTGCACTTTCCAAAATAATTTTCTTGAATTCTGAGATTGTTTAATACTTCAGAATTTGACCATATTTCTCTAAAAGAATCTCTTCTCAAATTGCCTAAAGAAATTTTTAGCCTCCTACAGGGAACCAAAGTTGCATTGCTTAAAATAGTTATTCCAGCAAATCCCGCAGCACATCCACCAAAACCGTAAGAAGTATTGCAATCAATATACAAAGAAGCAATTGGATCGCCAGTGTTTATCTTAAAATCTGAATTTTCGTTATTCTCTTTAACAAGATCATAAAGCGATTTTAACTCATATTTTGTAAGTATCAACTCTTTAATGTTTTGTGAATGCCCAGTAGGGACTAGTCTTGAAAATACCAGTCCATGTACATGTAAATCTTTTGCAACCTGAATAAGATCTTGAAAAAATTCATAATTAATTTTTGATATTGTAGCATTTAGAGTGACGTGAATATCATTTTTTATAAGATTTTGAATACCGGCAACAGCTTTTTTAAATGAATCCTGACCCCTAATGTAATCATGAATTTTTTCAGGACCATCCAGACTAACCTGTACTCCAGATACCTGAAAATTTTTAAGTTTTTTTGCAACAAACTCGTCTATCAGAGTTGCATTGGTTAATATATAGTACTCTATATTTTCTCTGGATAAAAAATTTAATATCTCTTCCCAATCATTTCTTAAAAAAACTTCTCCCCCCAATAAATTTATATTGGGCAGAAAAGCAATTTCCGACTTCTCTGCCCAATCGTAAACTACTTCAAGTATTTCTTGTATATAGTCTTTAATTTCTTCAAGACTCATTTCTTCTGTTATTTCATTTTCCTGATAACAGTGTCTGCAGTTCAAATTGCATCTTTCAGTAATGTGGATTTGAACTGTAAAAGGTACACTCTTATTAGTTGTCAAACTGACAACTGAAGGATCTTCTATCAGCTCTTTCACTTGCGACAAACTTTTCCGGAACCTTTTTTAAGACTGTCTTTGATCTTGTTCCAGAAGTCTGTCTCTTTTTCAAGAGTCTTTTTGTCAAGTTCTTTTTTCATTCTTTTCACCTCCTTTGAATTTTCATTTTATCAAAGACTCAGTTAAAAAGCACTGAGGATCTTTGTTTAGCCAACTTTGTTTTTCTTTTGACAAAGAATAAGCAATAGCCCTACAGCCTCTACATACATTCCAATAAAGACAACTACTACATCCATTTTTATATTTGTTTTTATCTCTTAAAGAGAGCAATACCTCGTTTTCAGACCAAATCTTTCTCAAATCATCTTTTAATATATTACCCAAAGAAATTGGCATCCTCCTACAGGGAACTATCTCACCATCGGACAAAACTGTTATGCTTGAGAATCCTGCCGAACAACCGCCAATAGAATTAATTTTGTCTTTTAATTCGTCATCTAGAACACAAACTCCAAGGGGATCTTCTATCAATAATTCAAATGATGTTATATTTTTTGCTTTCAGGTTCAAATAGAAATCTTTCAACTCTGAACTTGAAAGCATGTAATCGTGCAGCTTTGAGCCATTGCCAATGGGAACCAATCTTGAAAACCCTAGGCCATCCACCCCCCACTTATTTGAAATATCTATCAAATCATTTAAATCCTTATAATTAAGTCTAGATAAGGTAGTTTTCAAAAACACCCTAAAATTCTCTTCTTTCAAAAGTTTTATTGCATCTTTAACTTTATAAAATGTGCCTTGTCCTCTAATATTATCATGAGTATCTTTGCTACCTTCTATACTTATCTGAAATCCATTAAATCTAAATTTTTTTAAATCAGACAACATTTTTTTGTCAATGAGAGTGCCATTTGTTAAAATATAAGGTTCAATATCAATTTCATTTAAAAACTTTACAATTTCAAAAAAGTCTTCTCTTAAAAAAGGTTCACCACCAGTTAGTTTTATTAAAAATGGAATTTCAATATCATATTTTATCTCCCACTCCCTTATTAAATCTTTACTATAGGAGAAAAAATTCTCCCAATCGTCAAACTTTAATTCAGTCTTTTGATTTTCTTGATAACAATGTCTGCACCTAAGATTACATCTCTCTGTTAAATGAACCTGAATAAAAAAGTCAAACTTTAACATATTAGAGAAGTTATATCAGGAAAATTTTGCATTGAAACAAGGGTTTTATCCTTTATTACAGGTATATTTTTTTCAAAGGTTGGTCTTGAGTTGGAATAAAACACTCCTAAAGGGATTCTTTCGTCAAATTCTTGAGATTTTTCAAAAGCTTTTAATTTGTCAGAAAGATCGTAATCAGCATTGAATTCATAAATTCTCTTTTTGTACCATTCAAAATTGTTGACTTTATTAAAGCTTACACATATTTGAAGAATATCTACCAGTGCAAAGCCTTCGTGATTTATGGCCATTTTCATAATATTCTTAAGGTGTTCAGGACTACCAGAAAAACTTCGTGCCACAAATGAACAATTCATTGCAATAGCAAACGCTATAGGGTTTAAAGGCTCAGAAAGAGAACCAAAAGGTTGAGCCTTTGTTCGTCTTCCAAATTCTGTAGTAGGAGAAGCCTGCCCTTTTGTTAGCCCATAAACAGCATTGTTATGAACAAAAAGCTTTATATTTGGATTTCTCCTAAATGCATGTAAGAGATGATTTCCACCTTCACCGTAAGTATCACCGTCTCCCCCAAAAATAATTACTTTTTGTTTATGATTGGCTACACTAATACCGGTAGCCACAGGCAAAGACCTGCCGTGAAGACCGTTAAAGCCATTACATTTTAAGTAGTGTGGCAATTTGCTTGATTGACCTATTCCCGAAACTAGCGTAATTTCATATGGCTCAATTCCCAACTCAAGTAATGCCTTTTTAAAAGCATCTAGAATAGCAAAATTCCCACAACCAGGACACCAAGCAGGAACAGTGCCGTTGTCAAAATCTTTATAAGATAGCATAAATATCCTCCAGAACTTCATCGTAATTAAAAGGCCTACCATCATATTTTCTTAAATTATGTGAAAATTTGAAACCATATTCTGACTCAACAAGTTTTTGAAACTGTCCAGAAGCGTTATTTTCGATACAAATAGTTAAATTAGACCTTGATATTATCTTTAGAAACTCATTAGAATTTTCTTTTAGTGGAAGCGGAAACAACTCGCTAAAGTGAATTGCACATACTGATATTTCCTTATTATTTGCAATTTCTTTAAGTACCCCAAGATTTGACCCAAATCCAATTAATACAATTTTCGAGTCACTATTGCCATAAATTTTTGGCAAAGATATCTCATTTCTAATATTTTCAATTTTCCAAAAATATCTTCTCTCAACCATCCTTTTTCTTACTTCGCCATCTTCAGTTATATGACCATATTCATCATGTTCATCACTATCTGTAAATACCAACTGCCTACTATTTCCCGGAACAGCTAAAGGGATAAGAGGGATTTTTTTAGTAAAATCCAAAAATTTATGTCTTTTATAATCTTGATAGTTTTCAAAATCTGCTGATCTTAGTCTATAATCTTTGTTTTTTAACTTTAATTTGAGATCTTTTTTATAAGAGTATAAAGAGTCCACAAGATGCTGATCTGTTAAAACAATGGCTGGAATTTGATATTTTTCTGCTATGTCGAAAGCTTTGTTTGTAAGATATACACATTCAAGGGGATCACCAGGAGCAAAAACAACTCTTGGAAAATCTCCATGCCCAGCATGAATAGCATAAAGCAACTCTCCTTGTTCAGTCCTGGTAGGAAATCCTGTTGCTGGACCAGGACGTTGAGATAGCAAAATCACTATTGGAGTTTCTGTCATTCCAGAAAGAGATAAAGCTTCATTCATAAGAGCAAAACCTCCACCCGAAGTTCCAGTCATAGCCCTAACTCCCGCGAAGGATGCCCCAATTGCCATATTAATAGCGCTTAATTCATCTTCTGCTTGTTCTACTACAATATTGAACTTTTCAGCGTGCGTTCCAATATATTGAAATACACCAGTAGAAGGTGTCATAGGATATGCTGAATAAAATTTACAACCTGATCCTATAGCACCTATGCCAACTCCTTTTACGCCATCTAATAAGATTTTTTCTTCACTGTCTGAAGCTGGTAAATTTACTTTTCTTTTAACATCAAAGTCATATCCGATATCAACTGCTTTAATATTTTGTTCTATTATGTCCTCTGGTTTACCAGCAAAAATGTCATAAATAACTTTATAAACGTATTTTCTATCAATAGAAAGTATATTTGCAACCAATGCAAAAGAAACGACGTTTTCAAATATACTTTTTAGTCTAGCGTTATTCAACAATTGTCTAAAAGGACAGTTTATAAATTTTTCGTCATGTTCACTTTTTTTGAGGTAATCAGCGTCATAAATAGCAATACCATCATCTCGAAGTAAGTTCTTATATTCTAAACCCTTTTTGTCAAAGGTAAGAAGTAAATCTAAAAATTTTTTAGGCGCATAAATTTCATCTGTTCCAAAAGTTATCTGATAAAAGTTATGACCACCTCTTATTCTGGACTCATAATCTTGAAATGAAAATACATTATAACCAAGTAGGCTAAATAACCTTGAAAAGCCCTCACCAGTGGTTTGAATTCCTTGCCCTGCTTCACCGCATATTCTTATAGTATAATTCACATAAACCCTCCCAAAAAGTCTATATTACTAATAATAATCCTTTACAAACAAATAATCAAGTTAGTTACTAAATAATTTTGACTAAATAAGCCGTTACTTTGAAAAAAAAGAGATTTAACTGAAGAGTTTTTTTTGTATACTTTTCAAATCTAGTGATTCAAGAAATCTTTTTAGAGATTCTCTTTGTTCATAAGACAAATTTTCCCAGGGTTTTTCTTCAATTTCAATTTCCAAAGAAACATCTGTATCGAGTAAAGTTATTGATTTATAAAAAAGAATTTTTTCTTTGTTTTCGTAAATTAATTCTCTGTACCGTTTATTCTTAAATCTATCAATATTTTTCAATAACTCTTCTACAGTATTAAACTGCCTTAATATTTCTATAGCAGTTTTCTTTCCTATTCCTTTTACACCAGGTATCTCATCGGAAGAATCGCCCGATAACGCCTTCATGTCAGCTATTTGATTTGGCCTAATTCCAAACTTTGTTAAAAATTTGTCCAAATCATATTTCTCAACATCGCTGATACCCTTTTTCATAATTAAAACTTTTACTCTTTCACTTACAAGCTGCAATAAGTCAAAGTCACCAGTAAGTATCAAAACATCATAATCTTTCTTTTCAATTTGCTTAGCCATACTAGCAACCAGATCATCGCTCTCATAGCCAGGAACTTCATAAAATCTAATATTCATAAGCTTTAAAAACTCTTTTATCAACAGAACTTGAGAAATTAGAGATTCTGGCATCTTTGGTCTTGATGCCTTATATTCTTTAAAACTCTCATGTCTAAAGGTCTTTTCTGGAGAATCAAAGGCTACAAAAATTGTATAAGGATCTTCTTCTTTTATTAGTTTCAAAAGTATATTTATAAAACCATAAAGAGCATTTGTAGGTATCCCTGCTGAAGAAGTCAACTCAGGAAGTGCATAGTAAGCCCTATAAATAACAGAATGTGCGTCAATTAAACAAATTGTTTTTTCTAAATCAAAGAGATTTTTCATAATTTTTGCTTTCTAAATAATTTAACGCGTTTTCAGTTAATATTCTTCCTCTTGGAGTTCTTTGGATAAAATCAATCTTTAAAAGATATGGTTCGCAAAGATCTTCAATTGTCTCAGGACTCTCTCCTAAAAATTGAGAAATATTGTCAATTCCTACAGGCCCACCTTTAAAAATATCTTTTAATGCTCTTAAATATTTTCTATCAAGGTCATTCAAGCCCAAATCATCAATATTTATAATTTCTAAGGATTTTCTTGCAGCCTCAACGTCAATTAACTTGATTTTATTTACTTGAACGTAGTCTCTTACTCTTCTTAGAAGTTTGTTTGCTACCCTTGGGGTAAATCTAGATCTTTTAGCCAAAAATTCAGATGCCTCTTCTTCAATATCCAACTCAAGAAACTGAGCAGATCTTTTAATAATAGCAGTTAATTCTTCTACCTGATAAAATTCAAAATATCCATGAATTCCAAACCTATCAATTAAGGGTGAAGAAAGTAAACCAGGTTTTGTAGTAGCACAAATTAAAGTAAACGGAGGAAGATTTAATCTAATGCTTTGTGCTCCCACTCCTTTTGACACGCTTATATCTACAATATAATCTTCCATAGAAATATATAAAATTTCTTCTAAATTTTTCGGTAATCTATGAATTTCGTCAATAAATAAAACAGATCCTTCTTTATCTATTGACGTTAAGAGCCCCACAAGATCTATTGGTTTTTGCAACGCAGACGCTATAGCGAATTTAAAGTTTTTTCCCATTTCATATGCAAGTATAGAAGCAAGCGTTGTCTTACCAAGACCTGGAGGGCCAGACAATAAAATGTGATCTAGCATTTCATTTCTTTTCTTTGCAGCATCTACAGAAATTTTCAATAGTCTTTTTATGGTTTCCTGCCCTATATACTCATCAAAAGATTTTGGTCTTAATATGTTCATCTTATCCTTTGAATTGCCATAGTAATAATATCCTCACTCTTAATAATATTTAAATCCTGAACATCTTTAAGTGTGTCAATTACAACTTCTTTAGCCTTTTGAAAGGAAACACCTAGTGAAACCAAAGCATCTACAGCCAATTTTGCCCTATCATCAAACTTTACTTCAGAAAACTCTGGAAAACATCCTTTTAGCTCTTCAAATATTCTTTTGGCAGTTTTTTCTCCAACTCCAGGAATTGATTTAAGAGAACTTATGTGATCATTTTTCAAATCTAAAATTAAAGTTGGGTTTGTTTTAAATGAAGATATAATTTGCAATGCTAGTTTAACTCCAACTCCATGTATTTTTAAAAGTTTTTGAAAGCTTTCAAGGTCTGAAATTGACTCAAAACCAAATAGTTGTTGAGATTCACCAATAAATTGGTGGCTTATATAAAGCTCAATAATATCGCCCTTTTTGTTCTTGTTCTTTTCTAAAAGATAAGGAGGCAACTTTATTAAATATCCTAAACCATTATTTTCAACAATTATGCTATTTTCTATAAACCCGATCAAATTACCTACTATATATGCTATCATCGTCTGAGTATATAAGAGCCAACGCTATAGCGTCAGTCACGTCATCTTGTAAATTATTGAAATTTGAACCTAAAATATATTCTACTGACCTTCTAACCTGATCTTTATTTGCAAGGCCATTTCCTGATATCAAACGCTTTACTTCTTTAGGAGTATATTCTCTATACTGAATATTTTTTCTACTTAAAACTAATTTTATTACTCCTCTACCTTCTGATACGTCCATAACTGTTTTTTGATTTTTAAAATAAAAGATTTTCTCGATTGAACATGCATCTGGATTATATTTGTCAATAATAAAACTTAACTCTTCAAATATCCTACAAAGCCTTTGATTCTGACTGCAACCATGAACCTGTATTAAGCCACAACTTTCTAATTTAATTTTATTATCCTTTTTTACAATAGCATAACCGATATCAGCTACTCCCGGGTCAATACCTAGAATAATCATAATTAATCTAATTCTCTCGAAGTGCTAATTTTCTTTCTCAACCTCTTTCATAATTTCATCAGGAATATCAAAATTGGAATACACATTTTGAATATCGTCGTGATCTTCCAGTTGTTCAAGAAAACTCAAAACCTTTTTTGCATCTGAAACGTTGTTAATCTGGACGTAAGTTGATGGAACCATTACTAACTCACAGCTAATAATATTGAAATTATGTTCTTTAAGTTTACTTTGAACTTGGTAAAGGTTTTCTGGTTCTGTTGTTATTTTTGTCTCTCCCTCATCTTGTTCTACGTCATCAACAAAAAGATCTTCTTCAAGGGCTAGCTCCATAATTTTCTCTTCATTTTCACCATCAATAATAATTTCACCTTTTCTGGAAAACATCCAGGCAACTGCTCCAGCTTCAGCCATACTACCACCATATTTAGAAAAAATCTTTCTAATTTCAGGAGCAGTTCTATTTTTGTTATCAGTAGTCACCTGCATCAATACTGCAATGCCAAACGGCCCATATCCTTCATACATAAGTTCTTCATAGTTCGTACCATCATTAAGCTCACCAGTACCTTTTTGGATAGCTCTTTTGATGTTATCAGAAGGCATATTAACGCTCTTTGCCTTTTCAATTGCTATTCTTAGCCTTGGGTTAGCTTCAGGATTTCCGCCGCCAGTTCTTGCGGCAACTGTTAATTCTCTTGCAAGTTTTGTAAAGATCCTTCCCCTTATAGCATCTTCTTTTGACTTCTTATGCTTAATATTCGCCCATTTAGAATGACCAGAAATGTTTACACCTCCAAAAAACTAAAAATTTTTTATAAAATACAAAGAAAGAGAAATTCTAATAAATTATAACAAAAATTTCAAAGTCCTGTATGACCAAACCCCCCGCTGTTTCTTTTTGTTTTGTCTAATTTAGAAAAAACAAATTGAGCATCGTAAACTCTCTGAAAGACCATCTGTGCAATTCTATCAAAAGGATTAATAGTTAAAGTTTTTTCTCCTAGATTAATCAAAATAACCTTTATCTCTCCTCTATAATCAGAATCTATTGTACCTGGACTATTTAGGACAAACACTCCTTTTAATGCAAGGCCGCTTCTTGACCTTATTTGAGCTTCATATCCTGATGGTATTTGAACTCTTATTCCAGTAGGAATTAATTTTATCTCTCCTTTTAAAAGTTCTACAGGACTATCAATATATGCTTTTATGTCATATCCACTGCTGCCCTCAGTTTTTCTTTCTGGCATGCAATTTTCGTTCCTTACTTCTATGCTTACCTTTATCATTAATAAATCCTTAAAAACATTTTTCTTCCAACTTTTAATCTGTGATCTCCCTTTTTGACAACAAATTTTTCATCAGTTACAGTTTCTTCATCAACTTCTATTGCGCCCTGAGAAATAAGTCTTTTGCCCTCGCTTGAACTCTTTAATAGTCCTAAATCTACCAAAAGTTTTGGCAACCAAACTTCGTTTTCATTTTCATATGGCCATTTATAAACTGGAGCATCCTTAGGAAAAGTTCTTTTTTCAAAAGCAGTCTCAAAGCTCTCTTTAGCTTTTAGAGCTTCTTCTTCGGAAGAATACATTTTAGTTATCTCAAAAGCAAGAATTTTTTTAATATCTTTTGGATTTTTATATCTTTCAAAAAAACCAGAAATTTCATCTTCCTTAAAATCTGTTAGTAAGATAAAGTATTGCCTTAGAAGTTCATCTGGTATAGACATCAACTTGCCAAATATATCTTTAGGATCTTCAGCAATACCTACATAATTTCCAAGACTCTTACTCATTTTTTGTTTCCCATCAAGACCAGCAATAATTGGCATAGTCAAACACACTTGAGGTTCCATACCCATTTTCTCCATCAAATCTCTGCCTATCAATAGATTAAAGGTTTGATCCGTTCCTCCAAGTTCAACATCAGCTTTGATCGCTACAGAATCATATGCCTGTAAAAGTGGGTATAAAATCTCGTGCAAACTTATTGCTTCGTTTGTTTTCAATCTTTGCGAAAACGTCTCTCTTTCAAGAATCCTAGCCACAGTAAACTTTGCACTAATTTTAATTAGCTCTTCCAGACTAATTTTAGACAACCATTCAGAATTATATTTTATAATTGTCTTTTTTTCATCTAAAATTTTAAAAGCTTGTGTTTTATAAGTTTGGGCATTCTTTTTTATCTCATCGGCACTTAGAGCCGGTCTAGTTTTTGACTTGCCAGTAGGGTCTCCTATCAAAGTAGTAAAATCACCAATGATCAAGATAACGTTATGACCAAGATCCTGAAAATTTTTCAGCTTTCTAAGTACAACTGTATGGCCCAGGTGTAAATCTGGCGCTGTGGGATCTATCCCCAATTTAATGTTTAACTTCCTACCTGACTTAATCTTTTTTTCAAGATCCTCAAGAGGTATTATTTCTTCTGTTCCTCTTGTAATTAACTTAATCGATTCTTCAAAGTTCAAAAAAAACCCTCCTTTCAAAGTTACATAAGGAATGATATCATATACAAGACAGACTTTGAATATCATGTTATAATTTACTTTCGTTTAAAATTTATAGAAAACAGAAAATGGAGGAATTATATGCCTGTTACAAGAACTGCAACTAGAGCATTGAGAAAAAGTTTAAGAAAAAAACAACATAATCAATCATTAAAATCCGCTACTAAAACTATTATTAAAAATTTTGAAAAATTTATCTCAAGCGAAGCAGCACCAGAACAGAGAGAAAAAGCAATAGAACTATTTAAAAAAGCAGTTAGTTCGGTTGATAAAATTGCAAAAAAAGGGATTTTTGCTAAAAATAAAGCTGCAAGAAAAAAATCTCAACTTCAAATTAAACTCAACAAATTTCTGAATCAGAAAACAGAATCTTAAGTATAAGTTGCAAAGAATCATCATTCGACAGAAGGCCAGATTTAAGCTGACCTTCTGTTTTTATTACTCTTATAAGAACCTTAGCAATCCTTTCCAAAGTAAGTTTAGTATTAAGAACGTGTTTCAATTGCCAGATTTTGCCTGGGTCCGGCTTCAAGAGATTATGATATTTTAAGTTAAAATACGCAAAAATTAGATCCCTTTTTAATACCTCAATCAAAACAAAGACTTCATCTGATTTAACGTTGAATATAGAGAGATCTTTAATCTTCTCTCCTTCAAAAAATAATTTAGAAATATCCCAAATCTTCTTTGATTCTAAAATAGGAGAACTAGAACCTAAAAATAACTTTATTAGTTCATTTTTGGTCCACTCATAATCCTTTTCGTATCCAGCATACATTTCTCTTGCTAGTTTTTTGTCAAGTTTAAAGTTATATTTGCTAAAAAAATTCTCAAGTGCGTTTGTTACAAAATTAAAATCTTCTTTAAAAACTTTTATGCCCTTATTTTCAAGACCTTTTAGTGTCATTGCATTAACTTTCTCACAGACAGCAAATAGCTTTTTATCTTCAGAAACTTTTATTTCAAGAAGCAATTTCGCAAGTTCCTTCGTAATTTCAAAAACCTTAAAATATACATATTCTCCAGCAAAAAGAGATATGGAAGTAAAATTATTTTTAAGTTCCTCAGGAGTGCTTACCTCAACAACGCTTATATTTTGTTCTTTAAAAAAGTCATCAAGAAAGTCATGCCATAGAGAAAGATTCCCAACGAATAAATTTTTTAAGCCAAATTCTATTTTATATTTCGCTTCAGTTTTCTTTACCATTTTTACCTCTCTTCATAATTATATATGTTCGGATAAATTAATTTATAATCACGATAAATTTTAATTGTGTCTTTATCACAAAGAACAATTATGTCTTTTAAAGGCTTGAAAAAATGATTTCTGGGTATAAGAAAATTGCTGGTAGATGTTTTGACAGTACAATTTTCAGCTTGTTTAATAAATTCAAATTTTCCTTCGTCAGACTCTATAACTACACCTTTTTTATCATTGTAAACCTTTATATCAGTAGTTCTCATAAATATTAGCGAAAGGAACAAAAGTGTTAAAAAAATATAAAAAACAGCAGAATTATATTTATTAAAAATTATTAAAGCTAAAAGTAAATAATAGAGATATACGCTAAAGAGAGGTATTTTAGCGAATAAAACTGAAGACAAGGGAAAATTTGACCAGCCTTTAACAATATAAATTACTAAATCAGTTATATAGGTGATGAAATGGCCAATATATTGCGTAAAAATACCCGAAACTGCCATAAAAAAACTTAATACAAAGCCTATAAGTAAAAATATCTCTAGAAAGGGTGTAATAAAAACATTAGTAAATAAAGAAAGAACAGAAACGTTATTAAAATAATTTACTATAACTGGAAAAAGAAATATAAACACTGAAAACGAGAGCAAAAACAATTCAAATAAATAGTTGTTAAAGTTGAATTTTTTTCTTATCTCTCCAGTAAAAAACATTGCAAATATACATAAAAATGTCAGCTGAAAGCTAATATCAAACAGTGAATATGGATCAAATATTAAAAACAAAATCATCACCAATAAAGTTAAATTAAACGAGGAATAATTAATCCTAAAAAGTTCAGCTAATGCAATAAACAAAATTAAGCCTCCAGCTCTTATAACAGGTGGGTCAAGTCCAACATTCAAACAAAACAAGGAGGTAAAAAATGATATAACAAAAAATGATATAAGAGGATTTATCGACATTCTTTTCAAGAAGTAAAAAAATAGTGAAAAAATCATTGATACCTGGGCTCCTGAAACAACTAAAATGTGCAAAAGACCTGTTCGATTAAAAGCATCATACACTTCTTTGGGAGGTTGAAAAAGATCGTCTCCATACAACATAGCCCCAAATACTTTACCAGTTTGTTCTGACATATTTTTTTTAATAGCATCTTCAACATACTTTTTGAAGAAAAGGGTGCTATTTTCACCTGTTTTTTCAATTTTATTTGCAACGATTAAAGAGTTGCTTATAAGCTCTCCATCAAAGAAGATATTATCTCCCTGCTGAAAGTTAGTTTTTCCTCTATATATCACTCTTTCAATTTTAGATGAAAAGGGTTTAGGACTCTGTAGAAAAACCTTTAGTAAATTATTTTTTTGATTAATTACATAAGCTGAAAAGAAAAAGCTTTTATAATTGAATTTCGATAAATCCTTATAGTATGAAATTACTAAACCACCAAACAACAATACTAGAGAAATTAAAGATATCAATATATAAAATTTGATTTTTTCTATCTCAAAAGAAATTAAAAAAAGTAGCAATGAAGTAAAAAAACATATGATCAAAGCAACAATTGAATAATTGTAATATAAAAATATACCGCTACAAAATGATAATGAAGGTAATAATAAAGGATATTTCCAAATCAAAAAGTAATTAACCCTTTTAATCTATCAATTTTTGCGCTTGAAAGGTTAAGCCTTTGTTTAAAATCTTCAATATCTTTAAATTTTGCCCTATTTCTTTCATCTATTATCCTTTCTGCAATAACTTTACCAATCCCTGGCAAAGAATTAAGTTCTTCTAAGGATGCTATGTTGACATTCACTGTTAAGCTCTGGTTAGAATCAGAACTACTATTAAAAGGAACTTTTATTGTTTGATTTTGCCTAAGAATTTTATTCAAAGCTAAAGTTGAAGTATCGGCGTTATCCAAACAGCCACCTGCAACTACGATTAGATCTTGAACCTTTGAACCATATGGGACGTGATATTCACCAGGATTTTTAACAGCTCCTTTAATATAGACCACAATCTCTTTTTCAGCAGTAGAGGAACTAATCTTTACACTGTTTGTTTTGTTTTTATTGCTATATTGATTGCCATCTTTAGTCTGTGTGTCACCAAAGGAACTGGAATTGTTATTTGTTCCTTGACTAAAGCCCCAATACGCAACGAAAAAAGCTACAAAAATTAGGGAAAATATTATAGACAGCTTTTCCTTCATGTAATTTTTATTTAACTACTATGTTAAAAATTTTGTTTTTCACATAAATCTTTTTCAAAATCTGTTTCCCCTCTATAAATTTTTTTACCCTAAGACTTGACAATACCTTATCCTCTATAGCTTCTTCCTCCAGATCCTTTTCAACCATAATCTTATCCCTTAGTTTCCCATTAACCTGTATAGCAATTGTACATATATCATCTTCGAGATAATCTGGATCTACTTCTGGCCAGTTTTGAAAACAAACTAGATCTGTATGTCCCATTCTTGACCATATTTCTTCGGATATGTGTGGCGCAAAAACCGAAAGGATTATAGTAAACGTTTCAAATATTTTCTTTATTAACTTAGGTCTTATCTTTTCATTTCTAAGGGAATATGAGAACTCGTTGGTAAATTCCATCAACGCCGCTATGGAAGTATTGAAATGAAACTTATTTTCTATATCGTTACTAGCTTTTAACAAAGTTTTATTTAACTTTTTATAAATATTGACTTCATCTTCAGTTAGATCCTCTTCCACTGAGGCTTCTACATTCTTTATTCTCTCTAAGTTTTCATTAAAAAGTTTCCATATTCTTGCCAAAAAGCGATGAGCACCTTCTACTCCCTGATCGCTCCATTCAAGATCTTTTTCGGGAGGCGCTGCAAAAAGAATAAATAACCTGGCCGTATCTGCCCCATATGTTGAAATTATCTCTTCAGGGTCAACAATATTGCCTTTAGACTTAGACATCTTTTCGCCGTCTTTCAAAACCATACCTTGAGTTAAAAGATTTGAAAACGGTTCATCAATATTCAAAAAGCCTAAGTCTCTTAAAACTTTTACAAAAAATCTGGAATAAAGAAGGTGCAATACTGCGTGTTCTACGCCACCAATATATTGATCTACACTCATCCAAAATTTAGCTTTCTCTACAGAAAAAGGTTCATCATTGTTCTTCGGATCACAAAATCTAAGGTAATACCATGAAGAATCAACGAAAGTATCCATTGTATCGGTTTCCCTTCTAGCATCTGAACCACAAATTGGACACTTTGTTTTTACAAATTCATCAATATTGGCTAAAGGAGATCCGCCAGTACCTGTGAACTCTACATTGGTTGGCAAAATAACAGGCAAGTCTTCTTCTCCTAAGGGGACTATTCCGCACTTTTCACAATAAACTACAGGTATGGGCGTTCCCCAATATCTTTGTCTTGATATAAGCCAATCCCTCAATCTTATTTGTTTAGAAAAACTTGCCATTTGATCCTTTTGGAACATTTCAACAATCTTCTTTTTAGCATCTGAACTCTTTAAACCTGATATGTGTGGTGAGTTTATTACAATTCCTTCTTCCTCGTAAGCCTTGTCTTCTTCATAAAATCCATTACCTTCAGGTCTAATTACATATCTTATGGGCAGATTTTTTTCTTTAGCAAATTCAAAGTCTCTCGAATCATGGGCAGGAACCCCCATTACAGCCCCAGTACCATAACCCATAAGAACATAATTAGAAGCATAAACCTGTATTTTTTCATTTGTAAGAGGATTTATTACCTGAATTCCAAGCGCCACACCTTTTTTTTCAGTTACCCCAACTGTAAATCTATTTTGTATTCTTTCCCTCTCATACTCCTTAATGAATTCTTTTAGTTCATCGTTATTTTTGTTTTCTAAAATACTTTTAACAATTGGGTGCTCAGCTGAAACTACAAGAAATGTAGCACCACCCAAAGTATCTGCTCTAGTTGTAAAAACTTCTATAAAATCATCTTTGTATCCATCAACTTTTTCAGATAACTTAAATTTTATCATTACACCTTCTGATAAACCTATCCAGTTCCTCTGCATTACCTTTACTTTCTGAGGCCAACCATCCAATATATCAAGGTCTTTAGAAAGTTCTTCAGCATAATTTGTAATCCTAAAAAACCACTGTTCTAATTCTTTTAATTCAACTTCACTCTTACATCTCCAGCATCTTCCTTCTTCAGCCTGTTCATTTGCTAGCACAGTCTTACACTGCGGACACCAATTTACCTTTGATTTTTTCTTATAAACTAATCCCTTTTTATAAAATTGAAGAAATAACCATTGATTCCATTTATAATAATCGGGAAAGCAGGTAGCAACTTCTCTATCCCAGTCATAGCTTATACCCAAAGAATTGAGCTGTCTTTTCATGTTTTCAATGTTTTTTATAGTCCACTCATATGGATGAACTCCATATTTTATAGCTGCATTTTCTGCAGGCATCCCAAACGCATCCCAACCCATAGGATGAAGTACATTATAAGATTTCATTCTATAATAGCGAGCAACCACATCTCCTATTGTATAGTTTCTAACATGTCCCATATGCAAATTCCCAGATGGGTAGGGAAACATCTCTAAGATGTACATTTTTTTATTCCCTTTTTCATCATCTGTTTTAAAAGCCCTCTTTTCTCTCCAAACGTTTTGCCATTTTTTTTCTATTGTTTCAAAAGGATATAAACCCAACTATATTGCCTCCCCAATTCTTAGTATAGTATCTGGAATATTATAAACCTAAATCACAATTTTATAAATTTTAAAATAATTTAAATATAATCAAACATTTCAATTAAAATAGTTATCAATATATAAAAAGTTATTATAAAAAAATTTTACTAATAGTGTTATTATTTAATTAAAGGATTAATTTTGTAAGTTTTTTTATTACAAAAATAAATTTTCAAAGGAGGGTAGTATGAAAATCCTGGTAGGAGTTAATGATTCAAAGGACTCCCAAGACGTTGCCAGATGGGCAATTAAATTTGCTAGCCAGGATAAAGAAGCGGAAGTTATATTAGTCTTCGTAGAAAAAAGAATGCCATTTATTTCTTATGAAGATATTACAGATGAACAATTGATGGCACTCGCGCAGTTGGACGGAGAAATAATTTTCGAAAAGTGTTTAAAAGGTTTAGACACTAAAGGTGTTACAATCAATGAAAAAATTGTTTTGGGGGATCCAGGTACTGAAATTTTGAAAATTGCCAAAGATGAAAAAGTAGATTTTATTGCTTTAGGCACAAGAGCACTTTCACCTGTGTGTAAATTGTTTATGTGCTCTGTATCCGAAAAAGTCATTAAAAAGTCTCCAATACCAGTAATAGTTAATAGATTCCCATTTGAATCAGAAAAGATTTTGCAAACAGCTAATACATAAAGGAGGAAGCAAATCTAAAAATATGCACCTTTTTGTTAAAGTCGTCCCTCTTCAACACATGGGTTACACATACCCAGCTTTAAGATAGACAAAGCTGGGTATGTTATTAATTTTCTTTTAACTCTCGTCTACTTTTTCGATATTCCTTTATTATAGCTTTTTCAAGGTTATTTTCAATTTCTTTTATTTTATTCCAATTTTCTGCGTTTGGGTTTTTATTCATAACATTTACGGCATTATAATATTCTTCGTAGTATTTAAATACTAAGCTGTTCTCAGGTAAGCCCATATTTTTCATGTCAATGTAAAGCTGACTATTCCTAAAATTCGTAAAACATAAAATATCTTCTATGTGGGAACCAAAGTAAATTGATCTTTCCAAAATACCATGTTGAACCAATTGTCTAGCATATATTCCTAATAAACTTTTTAAAGAACGAAATCTATAAGACCCAGAAATCAAAAAATCTCTTAATAGAGCTTTTGGCATTGGTTTTGCAATTGCATAACCTTGAAGCAAAGGAACTCCCATTGAAATCAAGGCATCAAATATATCGGGGGTTTCTACGCCTTCTACTACAAAATATATTCCCTTTGCCCTGGCAAGACCAAAAATAGATTCTACGAAATGAAGGTCCTGAGGATTCTTTTCTAAACCGCGGATAAAACCTTGATCTAATTTTATCTTATCGACTGATAAATTTTTTATTCTTAACAACGAAGAATAAGCACTACCCACATCATCAAGTGCAAGTTGAACTCCAATGTCTTTTAATTTCGTAAGATGCTCTATTGCCTTCTCTATTTGGGCAAATTCAGTTCTTTCAAGTATTTCAAAAAATATTTTTGAAGGTTCTAATCTGCTCTTTTGTATAATATCTTTTGCAATTTCAACAAATCTTTCCGAAACAAAACCTGGCTCAACGTTCACTGAAACAGCTAAAGAAAAACCATCATCTTTTAATTCTTCAACATCTCTAAGCGCAATTGTTAACACTTGACGAGTTAGCTCTAGAAGATTTTCATTTGTGAATTTCGAAAGGAATTTCTCAGGGGAAAGAATATCCCCAGAATCATCTAAAAGTCTTGCAAGAGCTTCAACTCCAACTATGCTAGAAGTTTGGTTATCATAAATTGGTTGGTAATAAACTATTACCCTACCATTTTCCAAGAGCATCTGATAATGATTCTGCTTTTTAACTATTGCATCACCGTATATAGTCCAAAAATTAGCTCTGTCTTGTTTGTGTTTCTTGCTGTCATATAGGGCCTGCAATGCATTTCTTATCAACTCATTCTGGTTTTCAACCTTTACATAGGGATAAAGAGATACGCCCATGCTCAATCCTATTATATTAACTTCAGAATTATCTTTTAAATGAATTGGTTCAAGGATGCTTTTTTCAATTTTCTTAAATATCACAGAAAGCTTATCTTTATCTTGACAGTTTTCAAATATAATTGCAAATTCATCACCAACGACGCTAAACCTACATATAAAATCAGTTTTCCTAAGCGATGTTTTCAATCTTTGTGCTACTATTTTTAGTACTTCATTACCAACTGTATAACCGAATTTTTCATTAACCATCCTAAAAGAATCAATGTTTATTATTGCAAGTGCCATAGGCCAATTAAATCTCTTAGCTCTTAAAAAAGCTCTTTCAAGCTCGCGCTCAAGCATAGCTCTGTTTGGAAGCCCCGTCAAAGGATCATAGCTTTCTTGATATTTTAACTCTTCACTTAGTTTATCTCTTTCTGTTACGTCTATAACTGTCCAGATCACATATTTTACGTTGTCTTCAACCTTTACTAAAACTCCAGAAATATCCGAATACATACTTGTTTTGTTTTTTCTCATAAAACGAACGTTTCTTAGCACTGTACTCTTGTTTTGAAAAACTGTCTCTTCGGTAAATTGTCCAACTTTTTCATAGGTTTCATCATCAGGATAAAATTCTCTTATTTTTAACCCGATTATCTCTTTTTCATCTTCAAAACCCATCATAACTGCAAAAGTTTTATTAGAACTAATTATTTCTCTTTGAGGATATTTAAGCATTATAATTCCAACTCCTGCATTGTTTAACAAAGCATCTCTTAATTGAGCCAATTCTTTTTCTTTATTAACTAAATCAATACGCTCTAAACCTAAACCTATATTGTATGAAATCTTTTCCAATATCACCCTAATTAAATCATCTTCAAAAAAGTCCTCTTTAGAATGGTAAAAAGAGATTACCCCCCAAATATTATTATCCTTAAAAATTGGAAATGCAGCGCCAGATGATAAATTGTATTTTTTTGCTTTTTCTTGCCAAATTTTGGATACGGGTTCCTTTAAAAGATATAAATATGAAGGTTTTTTCTCTCTAAAAGTTTTTCCTACCATTCCTTGGCCTTCAGGAATATCTGAACGAACAGATATCTTTACGTCATCTAAAATCTCTGAGATGCCCGAAATGCTTTTAAATTCTATCTCTTCGTTCTCATTTACAGTTCCAATAAAAACAAGTTTTATGTCAGTATGCATAAATATTAGTTCACATATAGTTTTAAGAAAAAGATTTTCGTCCTTTATTTGAGAAGCTATTTGATTTATTTGAGTCAATAATACGTTTAACTCTAGTAAATTTGACAAAAACTCTCTGTCTTTACTTATGTCTCTTATCTTAGTTTCTTCAATACTTTGTAAAAAAAAGTGTAAATCTCTTGTTTTTTCGATTGAAATTTTTTTAAAAGTGGGTTTTTTAGATTTAGAATCTTTTGAGCGCTTGTTAAAATTTTCCATAACAAATATTAACCTCTTTAAAAAATGAGTTCAACAAAAAGCTAGCGAATTTGGTATTTTTGAAATAGATAAAAATTTTTTTAAAAAATTTTTTTGTCGAGCTTTGGGGGGGGGGGGGGCTGAAAAGCTTATGAGTTTAATTTCAAATTCAACTAAAGATACTGATAAGTCAACATTACAAAAAACAAAAAGGGGTAAAGTTACTTTCTTATAACAAGCTAAGTTGTTTTTTATAGAATTAAACAACATATGTTATTTATTTTTATTAAATTAAATAAATTTAAATTAAATTGTCCCCACATTGAATACACTCTACACCATCCATTAGTCAACTATTTTCTATAAAAACAACCATAATTAAATCCAATGAAAAAAATTATATCATAAAAATATATAACACAAAGCTAGTGAAATTTGAGATGAAAGCTATTATTGGCATTTTCAACTTAACTATGTTGAACTAAATTTTTTTCGTTGTTCTGAAAAACTATTTTACAAATTTTTAATATAATAATCTTCCTTTTTATACTTTAAATTTTCGTTTAATCCTCTGAAGATTTTATTATTAAAACCTTTCCTTACTTAGGGGCTAAGTACTGTAAGCTTAAGAAAAATAAATTAATTTAAAATGTTAATTGTAAAATACATGTTATACTATAAATATAGTTTCTCCGAGTTTGCATTTCTAAAGCTTAAATGCTATGAGTGCAAACCGATACGGTAGTTTTGGAAACGAAACTGCCCCCTATTTGGAAAGGAGGAAATTGTATGAGGTTTGTTTATTCTGATTACTGTGTTTTTTTTCTCACCTTCCTCATCATCTTTTTCTACCCTTAGAAAAGTTTTGCTTTTTTTGATTTAAAAATTTAAACATTAAGGGAGATGGGGTTTTCATGAAAAAGAACGATTATGTTGACAAAAGTTATAAGCTTTATATTGATGGTAAATGGGTGGATGCCGTTGATGGGAAAACTTTTGAAGTATTTTGTCCGGCAGATGGAGAAAAAATTTCTATCTGTGCCGACGCTGGAAAAGAGGATGTCGACCTTGCAGTAAAAGCAGCGCATAAAGCTTTTTGCTCATGGAAAAATGTTAGCGCACAAGAAAGAGCTTCTATACTTCTAAAAATCGCCGATTTAATTGACAAAAATGCTGATAGACTTGCAATGGCAGAAACAATTGACAATGGCAAACCAATAAGAGAAACATCTGCTATAGATGTACCACTTAGCTCAGATCATTTTCGCTATTTTGCAAGCGCAATCAGGACTGAAGAAGGAAAAGCTGTAATGATAGATAAAAACACCATGAGTATTATTTTGAATGAACCTTTGGGAGTTGTTGGCCAGATTACGCCATGGAATTTCCCATTGTTAATGGCGGCATGGAAATTAGCACCTGCTCTTGCAGCTGGAAATTGTGTTGTGCTCAAACCTTCTTCACTAACTCCAATAAGCACTTTAGAGCTGGCTAAATTACTCGATCAGGTTTTACCTCCCGGTGTCGTAAACGTATTATCCGGTAAAGGTTCATATACTGGAAAGTGTATATTAGAGCATCAAGGATTTAACAAGCTAGCTTTTACTGGCTCTACAGAAGTGGGTTATTCTATAGCCGAAGCAGCAGCAAAAAAATTGATTCCTTCTACATTGGAACTAGGAGGAAAATCAGCAAATATATTTTTTGATGATTGTTCATGGGATAAAGCTATTGAAGGCTTGCTTATTGGAATCTTATTCAATCAAGGTCAGGTTTGCTGTGCTGGTTCACGAGTATTTGTTCAGGAAAAGATATATGATAAATTCCTTGCTGAGGCAATAAAATCATTCGAAAAAGTTAAAGTAGGTATCCCGTGGGAAAAAGACACTCAGATGGGAACATTAATCAGCTCAGTCCAATTAGAAAAGGTTTTGGCATATATTAATATTGGTCATAAAGAAGGCGCAAAAATAGCATGTGGTGGACAAAGAATTACTGATAATGGACTAGATAAAGGCTTCTTCATCAAACCAACAATCCTTGCAGATGTTAGCAATAAGGCACGAGTAGCGCAAGAAGAAATTTTCGGACCCGTTGCGTGTTTTATAAAATTTAATAGCGAAGAAGAAGTCATTCAAATGGCTAATGATAGCGAATATGGATTGGGGGGAGCTGTTTGGACGAAAGATATTAATAGAGCCTTAAGGGTTGCCAGAGCCGTTGAAACCGGACGTATGTGGATTAACAATTACAACAACCTCCCAGCACATGCCCCATTTGGAGGATACAAAAAATCAGGAATAGGGAGAGAGACACACAAACTGGTGCTTGAACATTATACGCAAAAGAAAAACATATTTATAAGCCTTTCAGATGACAAAGTTGGACTATATTAACATTTAAAATCTCGAGGTGATAGAATGTACACTAAAGATACCCCCGTAGAGGATGTATTATGTTCTCCGGGCGCAGCAACTTTTTTTGTTGAAAGAGGAATCTCCCCATTTTCATGCTCTGGTGCTTTTCCTGGCACACTTGGTAGCTTCTTAGAACAAAAACAAGTCAAAGACATTGATGCTTTTATTCAAGAATTGAATTCAGCTTTATCAGATATACCAAAGGCTGAAAGCATCTAAATATTTTTGGGGCGCTACCCTGAAATGTAGTGCCCCAAATTTAAAATCTGAAATAATTGGAGGTTGATGTGAATCAAAATAAAGATGATATTAACTTTAACTTCAAATTCCCCATTATAAATAAAATCCCAGCTAAATTTGTTCTGAAAGATCGCATTGATCAAACAGAATATCTTTGTAATGGAGAATTACAATCTTGGACAAAAGACAAAATAACCGTTCTTTCTCCCATTTTTTGTTGTAAAAATGAAGATTCAATACCTGAACAGATAATACTTGGAAGCTATCCATCATTAGATGAAGAAGAAGCACTAAAAATTCTTGATAGCTCAATAAATGCATATAATAACGGAAATGGGGCCTGGCCTTCAATGAAGGTTGAAGACAGAATAAAATGTGTTGAAAAATTTGTATATTTAATGCAAGACAATAAAGATGAAATCGTAAATCTTTTAATGTGGGAGATTGCAAAATCACATATAGATTCAGAAAAAGAATTCGACAGAACTGTTAAATATATAATTGATACTATTGATGCACTAAAAACTCTTGATAGAAATTCATCAAAATTTTTAAAAGAAGAATCAATAATTGCACAAATAAGAAGGTCTCCACTTGGTATAGTGCTCTGTATGGGTCCATTCAACTATCCTTTGAATGAAACTTTCACAACCCTTATACCAGCTCTAATCATGGGAAATGTAGTTATTTTTAAACCACCAAAACATGGCATTCTTTTATTTAGACCTTTGCTGAAAGCATTTAAAGAAGCCTTTCCACCTGGCGTTATAAATACTCTTTATGGAAGAGGAAGGACAGTTGCATCGGCTTTGATGGCAACAGGTAAGATAAATTGTCTCGCTTTTATCGGCACAAGTAAAGCTGCCGACTCGCTCCAAAAAACACATCCAATGCCTCACAGGCTAAGAATGATACTTGGACTTGAAGCAAAAAATCCTGCAATTGTTTTGTCTCACGCAGACATTACCGTCGCCGTAAAAGAATGCTTGCTCGGAGCACTTTCTTTTAATGGACAAAGATGCACAGCGCTTAAAATACTATTTGTTCATTCTGAAATTGTAAATGATTTTCTCAAAAAATTATCCGATGAGATTGAAAAATTAAAAATTAATTCTCCATTTGAAGATGATGTATTTATAACCCCAATGCCAACAGAAGATAGGGTAAAATATTTTCTAGAGCTAATTGAAGATGCAAAAATGTTTGGAGCAAAAGTAATAAATAAATTTGGCGGTTCATATAATAAAACCTACTTTTATCCAACAATTTTATATCCAGTTAATAAAAAAGCCAGAATTTATCACGAAGAACAATTTGGACCGATTATTCCGGTTGTTCCATTCTCTGATATTGATGAACCATTAAAATACATAACTGAATCTAACTATGGTCAGCAAGCAAGCATTTTTGGGTCTGATCCAGATGAAATGGCTAAAATTATAGATGCACTTGTAAATCAGGTATGTAGGGTAAATTTAAATTCTCAGTGTCAAAGAGGTCCAGATATATTTCCTTTTACTGGCAGAAAAGACTCAGCGGTCGGCACACTTTCAGTGTCTGATGCCTTAAGATCATTTTCTATCAGAACACTTGTAGCCGCAAAATCTTCAGACCTAAATAAACATTTGATAACAAAAATAGTCAAAGAAAATAAATCACAATTTTTATCAAGGGATTTCATATTGTAATAAATCTAAAACCCAAATTTAATCCTTATTACTAAAGACAAAACTTTTATATTTACAATCGCTTAATGCACAAAAATTGTTTATATATATGCTTTATTAAATGTAAGATTTCACATCGATTATTTTATATATAAACTATCTCTTCTCAAAGACCTCTCCTTTTCAACTACAATTTTTTCGTAAACTGAAATCTTATAATCCAAACGTTCCAAGGTCTTTTTCATAACCTCTATTCTTTCAATCAAATACTTACGTTGCTCAATTAAAAGGTTTTTCCTCGCTTCAATAGTGTCATCTCCTTGCATAAAAAGCCTTACATAGTCTATTAAAACGTCTATAGGCAATCCTGCGTTTCGCATACATTTTATAAATTCAATCCAGTTGCAGTCTTCTTCTCTATAATCCCTAATTTTACTCTTGTTGCGACCAACATGAGGTATGAGTCCAATACGTTCATAATAGCGAAGAGTATCCTTCGAAATATTAAATTTCTTGCTTACTTCAGAAATTGTCATAAATTCTCCTCTAAATTTTAATCAGACTAAAAAATATTTAGGAGTAAGAACCAAGCCATACTCCTAAATATAATATTTATTTTACTCTAAGTTCCAGCATTTATCACACTTCAATGACTGATATGACATTACTATCTTTAAAATTAATTTTTTAAAATCTGCTATTGGTTAGTAGCTTTTTCCAAATCCTCTGGATAGCGATTTCCTACAATTTTGATCTTAGAGCTTGCAAGGTTCAATTCATTGATCTCATCTTTGCTAAACTCAATATCAATAGCTCCTAGATTTTCAGTCAGACGTTCTAATTTCCTTGTACCAGGGATAGGAACGATCCACGGTTTTTGGGCCAATAACCATGCAAGCGCAATCTGCGCCAACGTTGCACCCTTCCTTTCTGCGAATTTTTTGATTAAATAAATTAAAGCTTGATTTGCGTCTAAATTTTCTGGGGTAAAACGAGGTAGTCTGCTTCGAAAGTCTGAGCTATCAAAAGTAGAATTCTTATCAAATCTTCCTGCTAAAAATCCCCTGCCCAATGGGCTAAATGGAACGAAGCCAATTCCCAATTCATCAAGAACGCTTAGCAATTCATCCTCAGGGCGTCTCCACCACATTGAATATTCGCTTTGAATTGCAGCAAGGGGGTGGACAGAGTGTGCACGTCGAATGGTACTTATACCAGCCTCAGAGAGTCCCCAATACTTTACCTTTCCCTCTCGAATCAAATCTTTTATCTTCCCAGCCACATCTTCAATTGGCACATTTGGATCTACGCGATGTTGATACAAAAGATCTATAGTATCAGTTTTCAATCTTTTCAAAGATCCTTCTACAGCCTCTTGTATACGTTCGGGACGGCTATCAAATCCAGACTGCTTTCCATCCTGAATCTTGAATCCAAATTTGGTAGCAATAACTACCCTATCTCTAAATGGCTTAAGCGCTTCGCCTACAAGTTCCTCGTTTGTAAATGGACCGTAAATTTCAGCAGTGTCGAAAAAGGTTACGCCCAGATCAATTGCAGAATGAATTAATGAAATCATTTCATGTTTATCTGCTGCTGGCCCATAACCATGGCTCATTCCCATACAACCTAAACCAATAGCTGAAACCTCAAGTTCAGATCCCAATTTACGTTTTTTCATTTTAAAGCCTCCTAAATCTCTAATTTAAAATGAAGACATTTTTATTAATTAGCTTTACTTAGGTTAACTTTACTACTTAGAGTTAACTCAATGTCAATTATAAAAATTGGCTTGATCATATCTAACATCTTGTTAATCTCTCAACTAAGTTTTTGTGATCTGGAAACTCATTTAGCAAATTATTACGCTTCCCCATCTCAAAGTCTTCAAAGTCAAATCCAGGTGAAACGCTGCAGCCAACCAAGGAATAACTACTTTTATCATCTATATCAGCGCCAAACCAATGCCCAGCCTTTACTATTTGCTGAAAAGACTGATTTCTGCCAATATCTGGACCCAAAAATCTTTTTTCCAGAGACTCTGTTGGAGAAAATATATACCGAATTAAAAAATACTAAGCTTGCGATACATTTAATCAGAAAAAATATATAATAATTGTTAACAAATTTAAAAAGGGGGAAATGATGTTAGTCAGGTTTTTGATAACAATTTTATTATTTTTTGCTCTAACAGATGTTTATCAAACCTCTACAGCTTATGCCTTTACTTTTATAAATTTTTATACAGATTCATTTGAGGATACATTTTCATACCCAAAGGAAGGTATAGTAGTTATTCCAAACGGCAAAATAAAAATTTCGGTTGTAGAAGAATACTCATATAATGGAAAAATAAATTTAATAGAATTAAGAGCTAAATATGGGTTATCTTTAGATGGATATGAAAATCTTTCATTTACAATATTTATTTTTGAATTAGATATGGATAATTACAAATACACTATTTTAGGGTATGGAGATTTTGATTCGAACGGTAATATTTTATTCTCATACGTCTACAAAGACAAAAAGTGGTATTTTGCAGAAAAAGATTCTCCTGCTAGAAATTTAATTGACTCAATAAAAAATTTTTACAAAAGTACATAATAGAAAAAAAATGGCAGAGAAAACTTTGTTATTTTAGATAACAAAAATTAAAATTTAATGATTATCTGCAAAATTAATTCCTTCTCTTACCTCTTTAATCGCTTTATCGGTGTATTCAATTGCTTTAACTCTATGTCCATTAAAGTCATGAGCTGCCTTCTCAAGATGTTCTCTAGCTTTTATCAAAAGATTTAAAGCAGCATCCATCTCTGGATGATTTCCCCAAGCTACCTGTTGATAGTATCCCGGTATAAATGGTTGAGCCTGAGCCGAACTTTGATTGGAGACCAAATTAAAAGAAAAAGCTGTAACTAACATAAGAGCAGCACCCAAAAATAAACCAAACAAAAAGTTTTTCATAGAAACCTCCCTCACTATTTATTTAAGTTTTTTATATTACAAATTTTTTATTAAAATTTTATTAATTATTAAAATTTTTTCTATTCTAAAACTCTTATCTCACACTGATTTAAACTTTCTGGTAATATCAAAGCTTCATTACCACGGGCAACATTAATCTTATTAAACAGTTTTGCAAGTGAGAGAACATCTTCAGCACAATAAAAGGCAATATCTTCTAATTTATTTTTTCTAAAATATTCGCCAACCAGTTTCCCATTCATTTGAGTCTTACATTCAATACCGTTAAGCATACATAAAGCTTTCAAAGAGGAATAAGAGTTAGTAAGTAGATAAGTATCTATGTGATAAATAGTATTTCTACTTGTATAATTTGGCCTACTATTTTCCCATTTATCATTTGCATCAAGATACTCCTTTAAACCATTTTTTGCCTCCTGAGACAACAAATCGTAGTATTTAATAGCCTGAAGCGTTAAAATTGGCATATCAAAACTTTGACCGTTATGGGTAACAATTATAGGATATGTTGAATCTCTTTGTTTCGATTTTTCTATTAGTAAATAAAATCCTGAAAAAAACTTATCAACTATTAAAGATGCATTTTTGCTGACAAAAGACTTAAAATAGAAATCCTGGGCTCCAATATTTCCAATAACCGAAAAGCAAATGGGAATATGAAATACATTTTGTCTTATAAATTCATTATTGTTGAACTGAATTATATTCTTCTCTGAGCCCGCCTTCATAAGAAGTTCGTCATCAATAATTGTTTCAACATCTAAAAATAAATAATTCATTTTTGAAATATCCCTAAAGTTTCTTAAATTATCAAAAACTAATTCTTATACAATAGCTCTTACCTCATCAACAATTTTTTTAACGATGTCAAATTGCCCCTCAGTAATTTTAACTCCTGGTGGATTAGTAAATGTAGAAATATCTAACCCATTAATCTTTACAGCAGCCTTTATGCCAGTAACAAAAAGATCTGTGCACTCATATAAATTCATAAGAACAGAAATCTTTTTTGCACATTTCTCTATTGTAACAGAATCTTTGTTTTCATAAGCTTTATGTAAACTGACAAACAGTTTCGGATCTACGTTAGCCAGAGCGCATAAAACTCCATCTCCTCCTGAAAGTCTATTTAAAACATAATATTCATCAAAACCTGATAAAACAGTAAAATCTGACCTAATTGATTTTACCTTTTGTATTACCTTTCTCGTGTGGCTGATGTTGTCTACCGTGTCTTTTAAAGAAACTATATTGTGGTATTTTTTTGCAAGATTTAACACTACTTCAGCAGATAGCTCAGTACCTGTCCTTGCAGGGAAATTGTATAACATAATAGGGATGTCTACTGACTGGGCAATTTTTCCAAAGTATTGTTCTGCAGCACTCTCAGATGGTCCAAAATAATATGGTGATACAATAGTTACTCCATCAGCTCCTATCTCTTTGGAATACTTTGACATTTCAATAACCTCATTTATATTTGTAGAGCCTGTTCCAATAAGAACTTTTACCCTTTTATTTACTGCATTCACGGCAAAAGATGCAAATTTCTTTTTTTGTTCAATCGAGAAAGAATAAAATTCTCCAGTGCTCCCAAGAAATAATATGCCATCTACTCCATTATTTATAAGATTATCTATGTGAGCAGCCATTTTCATAAGATCGAAATCACCATTCTCATCTAAAATTGTAATAGATGCAACATAAACTCCTCTAAACATATTCTCCTCCTTAAGTAAACTTTATATAAAAAATTTTTTATAGATTATTTGTTTTTATTGCTTTTTATAGCTTCAATAAGAAGTCTTCCTATAGTTCCTTCTTGCACATAATCCCAATTAGGATTTTCTATGTTGTCAAAATATAGAATATCACCATTTTTGTTATAATCTGTAAAGGACAATATCATTATTAAATTATTTTTAAGATCAACTTTTAAATAAACGATAGTATATGAAAGCAAATCGTATCCATAAGTTGAAATATTGTGCGATTTTAAAATTGAAATATAAGCGTTTTTACCTGCTTCAGAATATAACTCTTTATAATTAACTTCTATTATATTTTGTGTCAAATAATTAACACTATCTGCATCATAAAAGAATTGATTTCCGTATACGTTATCAGTTGCAAAATAAACCCAATTTACTGCCCATGCCTCTTTACAGCCTACATTTAAAGTTAAAAAAACAATCATTATTACTGTATATAGTTTAAAGCTATTCAAAATTTCTCCCAACATAAATTCATATAATTCATATAATACATAAATTCTATACCTTTTCTCCTGTCAAGACTACAAAAGCACCCCGCCCATAACCCGGTTCTGGCTTTTGAACATAATTCAAATCTTTAATATTTACTTCAAACAGCACCTGTACAGCTCCTAAGAACCTAATTCCAATCTTATTAAAAAGTTCAATAACTTCTTCTGACGAAAAGAATCTTGCATTCTTGTAAAAAACGCTCTTTGATTGTCTTTCCAGATACAATTTGCCAAGCTCACTTTCTTTGTCAACTATAGCAACTATTAATTTTGAACCCTTTTTTAGAACTCTTTTTGCTTCCAATAGACTTCTTTCTGGATCGTTTACAAAACAAATAGTTACAGCCAGAAGTACAAAATCAAATTCACTATCGCGAAAGGGCAGATCTTCAGCTAATCCTTTATATACCTTTATACCTCTATCTCTTGCGATTTGAGCCATTTTATCTGAAGGTTCTACTCCATATAAAATTCCAAGAGGTTTTGCAAACCTTCCACTCCCCACCCCAACTTCAAGACCTTTCCCTTCAGAAGGGACTACCATTTTCAATGCCTCTATCTCTGATAGGTAAACAAATTTGTTCTCCTCAAACCAAAATTCATATTCAGACGAATACTTTTCAAAAACCTCAACTTTTTCAAGAAAGTCTAAATAAAATGCTCTAGCACTATTTAGGTTTTTGAAATCCAAGACTATTGAGTCTACACCTGATTTAACTAATTCTTCTCTGTATTTATCACTAACTTTAGTACCCATCAGTATATATTGGCTTAGATCGATACCAGACAAATTTTTATTTGAAATTCTTTTTAAAAAGTTGTCGCGATTATAAACTGAGTAAAATGGAGCTTCATCAAAATTTCCTTTAAAAATCTCTCCTGTACAGTCTGTAGCAATTAAAGCATTTTTCATAAATTATATTGAACAAGTTTCAATCTATTTAACAATTAAAACACCCGCTCCTTTATATTCTCCATGTTTTAACATTACTAACGCTTTGTTTGCGTCTTCAAAATCAAATTCGTTCACTTTTGACACTATTGGAATAGAAGATGCTATATCCAAAAATTCTTTTACGTCATCTCTTGTAATATTGGCCACACTTTTTAGCTCTTTCTCATTCCACAGATGTTCTTGATAGTTAAGTTCTGGTATTAGAGATTCTTTTCTGATAAGATTAGTCACCAACCTACCGCCTTTTTCAAGAATGCTTAGAGCTTCTCTTATTACATAACCAGCAGGTGTAGTATCAATAGCGCGATTCAATCTTTTAGGGGGCTTGTCTCCTGTAGCTCCTACCCAATCAGCACCCATATCTTGTGCCATTTTGCTTGCTGTATCATCTTTTCGCCTAGTAAACACAAATACTTTTGAATTTGGATAAAGCTTTCTTATTATTTGAATTACTATATGAGCCGATGCACCAAAACCAAAAAGACCAATGCACTCGTAGTCATTCATATTAGTTAGCTTAAGCGATCTATATCCTACTGCTCCAGCACATAGAAGCGGCGCGGCCTGAACGTCAGAAAAGTTATCTGGAATTTTATAACAAAAATTTTCAGATATCAAGCAGTACTGAGCATAACCACCATCTACATCACAGCCTGTAGCCTTAAAATCATTGCAAAGGTTTTCTTCGCCCCTTTTACAAAAGTAACATTTTCCGCATGCTGAATTTATCCACGCAATGCCAACTCTATCACCTAGTCTAAACTTTGTAACTTTTTTCCCAATTTCTTTAACTCTACCAACTATCTGATGACCTAGAATTATAGGTAGTTTTGGTATTACTCTCCCCTCTATCTCATCTAATTCAGTATGGCATATTCCACAGCAAGATATTTCTACCAATATCTCGCTTTCACCTGGACTTTGTACTTCTACCTCCATAATTTTAAGAGGTCTATCTTCAACTTTTGAAATTTTATCTAACACTAAGGCTTTCATTTTAACCCTTTACATTTTAACCCTTTATTTTAAAAATTGTTTAAAAAAATAATATTCCTTTTGCTGCACAGAACCATCTTTGATATCTTCAACTTTTGATGCTTCATCGCTTGATTTCCTTGTAAGATTGTTATTAGCATCATAGTAATAATTAGGAGAAATTCTTTGATATGTAGCCCTAAGATAGTCGAATTTATACAAGGCTTCCATATGATCTACAAAACACGACTTGGAAAACCAGCCGGAAGTATTTGCACAATTAAGAGATATAACATTATTTGAAGGAGCTTCCAATATCCACACAGTAACGGTTCTGTTCTCCTTATCAACTGTAATAGTTTCGGGATAATAATAATAAAATACAGGATAATAAAATCCATCTGATGTACTAGATAAATTTTTATTTAACGAATCCTTTATAGGCAACCAGTTTGAAGAAATGTTTTTTGTATCGGGATGAGGAATTAACATCTCTGATTGTTCAGCATATGAAATGGAAAACAAAAAAATAAATGGCAAAATAAAAGTTATTACTTTTAATATTTTTTTCAAGCCTTGACCCCCTATAAAGAAATTATTTATTAGTGTACATTATAATACAAAAGTTTCATATCGCAATATAATTTCTAAAGCTTTAAGGAGGTAATATATGCCCTTGTTCTATAGTGTTGATGAACTTTATAAATTTCTGGACAATAATTCTAAGAATTATAAATTAAGATCAATTCGACCTGGTCAATTTTTATGTCACATGACTGTTCAGGGAAACGATATCAATGTGTATACTTTTTCAGAAAAAATTGCACATGAGCTGTCAAAAAAGTTTAACAAAGAGATATTGTATGAAGAATATTTATTTATGTGCGAAAAATATGAACATCCAATGGCATTAATCAAATACTTCTCCACTTTAAATGAAAAATTAAATATTTAGTTTGAGCCCTATGAAATAGGAACTTTTATTTCACAGGGCTCAAAAGTTTAATTATTGTAACTATTATTCATTAAGGACTTTATTTTTGCTTCGTTTGGCGAAAACACTTTATTGTCGCCTGGGTAGGGTGAATCAAAGCCCTTTACACTGTACCATATATCTCTATTTAATAGGTTAACGCTTTGTTTATCCTCGTCATCAATTGTAGAACCAGAAAACATATCTTTAGAAGCTAATGCCCATAAGTATTGCACCTTGCTGCTTGACACGTTCAAAGATTTTAGATCTGGATTCATTTCATCTAGAGGAACCTTGTTTGGCAAAACGTCATAGGGAGTAAAATCAGGTTTATCAGTAAAAGCATCATACATAGGTGTTGCAGCAGAATCCATCTGGTTCATTGGTGGCAAACCTAAAATCTGCTCTATCGTCCTCAACATATCTATCTGAGTATATTTTGTATGGTCAACGTAATTTCTTTTTACATAGGGGCCAATAATAAGGGCAATTGTCCTATGTCCATCAACATGATCTACACCATTTTGGGCGTCATCTTCAACTACAAATATAATAGAGTCTTTCCAGTATTTGCTGTGGCTTATCGCATCAACAATTCTACCTAGTGCAAGGTCATTATCAGCTACCATAGCTTCTGGCGTTGGAAGTCCCGGTTTTGTCCCACCAGTATGATCGTTAGGTAAAGACATAATAATTAAATTTGGTAGATCGTTGTTTTTCAAGTATAAGTCGAATTGTCTCAAGAATATATCTACTCTATACTGATCCGGTATGTTTAAACAAAATGGTGGATAATCGCGTACCAAGAGCTTATCATTTGAAACTACATCGGATACAGATTGGAATCTTCCAATGGGAATGTGGAGTTGCCCTGAAATTTTTCCTTCAAGAATCTGTGAATCTTTGTACCACTCTTGCCAACTTCCTAATGGCTCTACGCCAGCCCCCGTAGGAGTGCGGAAGTATTTTACATATTCTCCAAAGTTAGCTACCGACTTACCATGATTAACTGCATCCTCCCAAATAAAACCCGATGAAAGATAGGCTAGACTATCCCCTCCTTCATTAGGATAACTGCGTGGAAAATCCCCAAACTGTCTTTCTACATAATCAGGATCTAACCCTTGATCTGTAAACTGGTGTCCATCAGCAGATACTGAACCGCTACAATAGAAGTTATCAAACAATACAAAGTCCTTTGCTAATGCGTGTTGATTCGGAGTAACCTTTTCTCCAAATAACACTAACTTTGGATCTCCATTACCTTCTTTGATGTCGCCAAACACCTGATCATAGGGTCTATTCTCTTTGATAATATAAAAGACATGTTTTATAGCAGAGAGCTCTCCTGAATGTAGGGGAATAGAGACTGATATGCCAAATTGATAATTACTAATTTTGTTTTGAGGTTCAGTAATTTGTAAAGGAACTTTAAATATGCCAGAATTATTATTAGCTTGCGCGTTTTCACTCAATAAATTGTTCCAATTGTTATTCTCATATACCTGTTTAGTATAATCAGACAAAACTTTTTCATCAGGGTATTTTACGATTGATATACTTCCAAGCCAAGCATAAACAGAATGCCCAAAAAATTCTTTAGAACGATCAAATGGCACTTCTTTACCTAAGGATCCTACACCCTTTATATTCGCTACCACAACGATATTTAACGCTTTATCAAAAGCTATATCACCAGGATACCATCCTGTAGGAATTAGACCGTCAAACTTTACTGCTTCGTTTTCGCCATTCCAATCATAAACAGCTATAGCATTATTAGAGCCAAGACTAACATATAATTTATTTTTATAAATTGCAATTGCATTAGGTTGACTGCCAAATATAGAATTTGGATATGGATGGACACTAATAGTCTTTACTACATTTAAAGACTTCTTGTTTATAACAGAAATTGTATCGTTATTGACATTAGTTACAAATAAATCTTCTGTATTTTGACACATTGCAGTAGGCTGCAAACCTACAGGAATATTCTTTATCACCGACTTTGTGTTTAGATCTACCACAGAAACCGTACCAGTACTAGCTGCGCCCGTACTAGGATTTGAAATTATTGACGTACCACTCGAATAATTAGTATAATCACCAATTGTGGCAACTCTTCCACCCTGATTCGTAACAAAAGCTAAATTTGAGTCAATTAATATTGTATATGGCGCATTTCCAACTGGAATTTCACCTTCAAATTTATCATTCGAAAGATTTATTATGCCTATTGAATTATTCCTACTCAATGCTACATATAATTTAGAGTTGTCAGGTGAGATAGATAAGCCTCCCGGATCAGAAGTTTTTCCATCAACGCTTTCGGGTAATTTAATTACTTTAGATAAAGTTAATAACCCATTACTATCCACATCAAAGTCAAGAATTTTCCCATCGCTGAAAGACGCATATAATTTTGATCCATCCTTTGAATAAACTATTCCTGTATACGATCCACCCCGTTCACCTTTAGATAAACTAATATTTTGTATTATTTTACCTTCCTTTAAATTAACTAATACAATTGGATAATAATTTGGAGTAAGATTGTTTGGATACCCCCCAACATTCAGAGCAACCATATTCCCATCTGGACTTATAGCAATAGCATTTGGTCTTCCAGGAATGAGTATTTGCTTTCCTGCAGGCGTTAAATTTTGATCTGTAGGAATCCACAATGATTCTTTAGCGAGAGAAAAAGATTCAAAAAATATAAACTGCGAAAACAAAGAAACTACCACAAAATATAAGAAAGATTTTCTCAACATCCCAACCTCCCTTTATTTTTTAACTATATGATAAATAGAAATTGTTAATAAAGCGTAAACGTAAAGTTAATAAAGTGTAAATGTATTTAAACGAAATTGTTGTTGACCCTTGAGAGTATTCAAAACAGCTTTAAATGCTCTAAGATTAAACTAATATTCTGCAATTTTATATAAATTTCATTTTTTACTTTAATATTCTAAAAAAGTTTTACTAATTTTATCTTTCAACATAGAATAAAAACAATAATTAAGCACCTACAAATAACAACTCTTTATGCAGTTTTAGCAATATTTTTAGATGTTTTCCACTAATTATTGTTTTTCATTTTTTTAAAGATTCACTGAAATAGTTTTAGTAATAAAACTTCTCGTACTAAATAAAAAAGGCTCTTAAATTTTATATTTTTTCGCTACAATATCGTATAAATTCACCTTTTTTAGCAAATTAACAGGTACTAAGAAAGTTGCTGTAACTGTTCCTGGAAGTCTACCTATTTCAATAGCACCTGTTATTGTTGCTCTATTTTTTACTTCTGGTATAGAGATACCTAAAAGTTTGGAAGCTCTTTGCAAAGCATTATTTGTAGCATCATTAATGTTGGCTCCGCTTCCAACAAACGAAACTGGCAAAGACTCTTCGACTTCAGTTACTTCCCAAATATCAGCTAATTTTTTCGCAATCTCCTTTTCTTCGCATGAAAAAGGCCTTGCTAGATATGGCAAATCTTCAGCATTTGGCAAGATAATAGGACCCTCAAGCTCTAAATTTTTCAATACTTCAACCTGCACAATAACTATTCCTGCTACATCAGTAGTATGGCCAGCTATCTCACCATCACCCTGCATAGCGTGCATATCGCCCAAATAAACTCCTGCACCATCAACCTTTACTGGAGCTATAACAATTGCGCCTTCTCTTACTTTATTTACATCCATATGTCCATCAGTTCTTAAAGACAATTGTTCTTTCCTTATAGCATATTCATGAGGAGCATCTATCAAAAACTGCCCAAAATCTCCAGCATTATGAGAATCGGGCATTACAATGCCGGGAAGCGTTCCAAGCTGTCCCATAAAGGGTCTAAGGCGTGCGGTTAATCCTACAATGTCAGCTTGAGCAAAAATTGCTATTGGATTCTGAATAGAATTATCTGGTATTTTCATATACTTTTTTGCATTCTTTGCTACGTTTTCAGCCATTGATTTGTTTAATGTAATTCCCATTTTATAATTTTCATCAAACACTATTGTGTATCCATTTGTAAATTCAAATGGCGCTACGCTTTCATTACAGATTTTACACTTAATAGCATCTTTTCCTATTCCATCAATAATAGTTTCAGGATACAAAGTACCGCATTTTGGACACCTTCCTGCTACAAATGGATCACCCAAGAATCTTCCATCAATAACTCTCTCGTTACCTGAAGAAGTAATAATCGATGTAACTTTAATTGAATGAATCCTTATTATGATACTATCACCAACCTTTGCTCCCTCTACGTAAACTGGCTTTGTAACTTCATGACCACCGCGAATAGCAGGAGTAATCATAGGACCCCAGCAACCAGGAGCAGTATTTGCAATTATATATCCGCCATTTTGTACAGGACCCAACATCGAATCTTTAGGATCTAATATGCCATTTGTAAATTCATTTACAAAAACAATTTGACTTGCCATTTTTACTCCTCCTGAATAAATTTTTATTTGTTATTTTTTAAGTATAACAATTTTTTTGTCATTAAGGATAATTCTAAGACTATTATTAGTTTTTACATTATTTGGAGTTTTTGATTAAGTCCTACATATAAACAATATCATATTAAATTAATCAAGTATTTTTATAATAACAATTTATAGTTTAGTGATAAAATAAACTTAATAAAAAATATGTTTCAAATTGGAGGATTACTTATGGAATACAGAATTTTTGGGAAAACAGGACTAAAAGTTTCATCCCTATGTCTTGGAACAATGACTTTTGGATCAAACTTCTATAATATCGGCGCAGTAGATCAAAATTTAGCAGACCAGATGGTTGCAAAAGCTCTTGAAGCGGGAATAAATTTTATAGATACTGCTGATGTGTATTCGTATGGTGAATCTGAAATTATCCTTGGCAAGTCCTTGAAAAACCTCTCGGTAAATAGAGAAAAGGTAATAATCGCAACCAAAGTTAAGGGCGCTATGAGCAAGGAAGCATTACATGGAACAGGCGACTTAAACAATGTAGGTCTATCAAAAAAGCACATAATAGAGGCATGCAACAATAGTTTAAAAAGGCTGGGAACTGATTATATTGACTTATATCAGATTCACGGTGTAGATCTAATTACCTCACTATTGGAAACGCTTGAAGCATTGGATATCTTAGTAAAACAAGGCAAGGTAATCTATATTGGCTGCTCTAATTTAGCTTCAAGACACATTATGAAGGCGCTGGCAATTTCACAATTAAAGAATCTTTCTTCATTTGTCAGCCTGCAAGCGTACTATTCGCTTCTGGGTAGAGACCTTGAACATGAGCTCTTGCCACTTTGTATAGAAGAGAGTCTTGCACTTATGACCTGGTCACCTCTATCAGGAGGATTTTTGTCAGGAAAATATACCAGGGACAATCCAAAACCACAGGGAGCAAGACGTAGCACATTTAACTTCCCGCCGATCAATGAAGAAAAAGCTTATGACACTATAGATGTTTTACTTGGAATCGCCAAAGAAAGAAGCGTATCCCCTGCACAAGTAGCTCTTGCGTGGCTCTTGCACCAAAGAGGAGTAACATCGGTTATTATAGGTGCAAATAAAATGAATCAGTTAGAAGATAACATAAAATCAGCGGATCTAAAACTTACTAAAAATGAAATTGATATGCTCTCAGAAGTAAGTGCAGTTAAGGAAATCTACCCAAACTGGATGATATCAAGACAAAACGTTAATAGATCATAAATTTTTTGCAACATTGCCTAACTTATATTCTTAAATAAATGGTGCATTAGTATACATTTCACTGATATTTTTAACAAATATATTTTGCGCTTGTAAAAAATAAAATTGTCCAATAATCTTAGACAATTTAATGCTATTTTTATCCAATAATAATGGATGGTTGAAAAAATATTTTTGTACAGGGATGTATCGCTATGCGAATAACGGCAACCGAACTTAAGAACAATATTGGCAAGTATTTGGAACTTGCCTCCAAAGAGGATATATACATTACAAAAAACGGTAAAGCCATTGCCAAACTTACAAATACAAAACATGATAAAGTTAAAGTAGCAAAATCATTGTTTGGTATAATGCCTGCTGACGCCTCTTTGGAGTAGACAAGAGTGGAGCGTTTGAGCCGTCATGAACGTATTAATTGATACCAACGTCATATTGGACGTTATGCTTTCCCGCTCTCCTTTCGCTGAAGATGCACAAAAAATATTTATTATGGCTGCAGAGGGAAAAATCAAAGCGCATATAACAGCAAGCTTCCTTACAGATATATATTATCTTCTTCACAGATATCTGCACGACAAGGAGAGGTGAAAACAGGAAATATATAAAATTATAAAAATCTTCAACTAGAACTTTAGCAATCTATTTTATCAGATGGCTTTTCCTTTTTTGCGTCAATCTTTTCACACGTAATCAACTTTTATTTCTTTAGTCATAATTATCTTGTTTGGATTCATTATATTTTGTGGGTCAATTGCTCTCTTAATATCAGAAAAAAATTTTATTCCCTCCTTTTTAAATTCCCTTTCCATAAACTTTGCCTTCACAACACCTATTCCATGTTCTCCTGTAAGAGTCCCACCAAGTTCTATGCAGTAATCAAAAATTTCGCTAACTGCTTTTTCTACCTTTTCCATTTCTGCTTTATCTCTCTTGTCCGTAAGGAAAATTGGGTGCATATTACCATCTCCAACATGACCGCAACTGCCTACAAGAAGGTTATATTTCTCTTTAATTTCATGAATTCTTTTCACCATAAGAGGAACTTTACTTCTAGGGACTGTAGCGTCCTCAGTAATCGCAGTGGGCTTAAGTCTTGCCAAAACAGGGAACAAGGATCTTCTTGCCTGCGTTAGTCTCTTTCTTTCGTTCTCATCTTTTGCAACCTCTATAGACCTAGCACCAGTAGTAGAACATACATCTTCAACAATTTTGGCTGATTTTTCAACATCTTCTGGCTCACCGTCAACTTCAATCAATAAGAGCGCTTCAATATCTCTTGGCAAACCAACCCTGTTAAAGTCTTCAATTGCGTTTATAGATACCTTATCTAACAATTCCAAAGTAGACGGTATAACCTTGTTTTCAACAATTCTGGCCACTGCAAGACCAGCTGATTCAATCTCATCGAACATCACAAGCATAGTCTTTATCTTTTTTGGAGGATAAATTAGTTTTAGCATTATCTTTGTGATAATTCCGAGCGTGCCCTCTGAACATACAAAAAGATGAGTCAGGTCAAACCCAGGAGAGCCTCTAAGCGAGAGACCGCCTGTCTGGATTATCTCTGAGCTAGGTAGAACAACCTCCAAACCTATTACATAATTTTTTGTAGTTCCATATTTTAATCCTCTTAAGCCTCCTGCTCCCTCTGCCACACAACCGCCAATTGTAGCCACAGAAAGGCTACCTGGATCTGGAGGATAGAACAAACCTTTTTTTGCTACCTCAGCATCTAAGACTGCAGCTACTACTCCTGGCTCAACAATAGCTATCATATTCTCTGTATCTATATCTAGAATTTTATTCATTCTGCCTAATTCAAGTACTATTCCACCCTCAGCAGGTATTGGGCCTCCACTAATACTTGTGCCTGAACCCCTTGGATATATATTAATGTTGTTTTCCCTTGCTATTTTTATAACTCTTGAAACCTGATTCGAATTAGATACAATTACTACTACATCTGGTACTTTATGTAGTTGAGTTGCATCATAAGAATATACAAAAATATCAGCATAATCAGTAAGAACATTTTCTTTTCCGACTATATGTTCCAATTCACTTAAAACGTTTTTTGGTATCATCAATCTCACCTCTAATTGAGTTTTACAACTTTTTAAGAGTATTGTCAAATATGTGATAAAGCATAAATTTATCTCTGCAAGATAATTGCAGGGTCAAATGAGCTAGCCTTCAAGGCTGGTCTAATACCCGAGACCAGTGCAATCAAAGTAGCAAAACAAAAGGCAATCAAAAAAAGCAATAAGCTTATAGAAGTAGGTATACCAGTAAATTTATGCAAAACAACTGAACAAATAGTTCCAAATATTGTGCCAAAAAAGGCACCAACTAAACTTATTACAAATATTTCAAGAAAAACCTGTATTGTAATTTGAAATCTAGTAGCTCCAAACGCCCTTCTAAGAGCAATTTCCTTTTCTCTCTCAGATATAGATGCCTGCATAATGTTCGATACGACAACAGAACCTATAATCAAAGATATCAAAATTGCAGCAACCAAAAAGATATTCATAGTTAAGTTAATATTATTTAAGAATTTAATTATTTGATCAGGAGTAACAATAGTAAAATCATCAGGAAGTCCATTAAAAATTTTGTGGTTACGTCTTAAAATATTGCTAATTTCAGGAACCGAAGAAGCTATATATGATTGTTTTTCAAATTTTATCCTAATTGAAGAAAGATAGGTTTCATTTACCATCCTCTTTAACATTGTGTTCAATGGAATGATTATTCTATTGTCTCTGTCATTGCCATGAGGAGATGTGCCCTCCGGGCTTAATACTCCAATAACTACAAAGGGCGTGTTTTCTATCCTAATAGTCTTTCCTATAGGATTTTCACCCAAAAATAAATCTTTAACAACTGTCTGTCCTAATACAGCTACTCTTCTCACATGAAAATCTTCATTGTGAGTGAAAAACCTTCCCTCTATAACGTTCCAATCCCAAGTGTCGGGCCAGGATGCATTGGAACCTGAAACTGTAGTATCAATATTTTGATCTTTATACTTGGCATTCATTGTGCTATTGAAAGCTGGCGATATTGACTCAATACCATTGATCTGAGATCTTATTGTTTCTACATCCTTTAGTGTAAGCGTAGTAGATTTCTCAAAGGGCTGCCCCGGTTGTCTTTTTCCTCCTGCAAGAATTACAATTGATTTTGGACCGAATTTTTGAAGAAGGTCGTTTACCTGTTCTTTTGCACCAAGGCTGATAGAAGTAACTAAAGTAATAACCAAAATACACAGCGCAATGCCTGAACTCATAATAAATACTCTCAAAATTTGCCTTAAATTTATTTTTATTGTGGACAAAAGAATTCTTAATAGCATATTATTTTAATTATAGAATGAAACTTATTTGGTTAGAAGACTTATTTGACTATAAAAAATGATCTTAATACATTTAGTGTTAAAAGAAGACTTATTTTAAACTTAGTTAACAAAAAAGCCCACAATTAATCGAGGGACAAGTCAGAAAATTAGATAACAAATTTCAAGTTAACCATCTTGACAAGTCCCTATCTATCAACTTTTGAAGTCTTATTATGTCTTCTTTGTAAAAATCTATTAAATATTTTCTTGTATCAGCGTTCATCCTTTCGGCTTTAACAAGAAGCTTGTGCATAAATTTATTCTTAAGCTTAATTCTAAAGTTTTTCGGAAGAAAATTCTTGATTACAGATTTAAAAGGATTTGGCTTATTTAAAAAGTTGTACAGAGATCTGTGTCTTGGGATTCCTGATTCGTTATATTTTGTCTCGAGATCGTCTGGAACAAATTCTGAATCTACGTCTAAGAAATTAAAAAGTTCTTTCATCAGACAATGAGGATTTATTTTAAGATCCTCAAATAAACAAACCTTTGTGTTCTTAAAATTTTCAAGATATGCACTTACTTGATTGAAATACAAACCAACTGACTTATAGTGCCACATAAATTCCCAATTATCTTTTATTCTTTTTTCCTCTTCATTTAGTGCGTTCTCAAAAGACAAATTCTCTCTTCCATCTCTAAGATGATAAATATATGAAGAATAGGCTCTATCAATTGGATTTCTGAGGATAATAAAAATCTTAACCTCTTTACCTAAATGTTCTTTAATTTTTGGTATCACAGATTCGTAATAATATAAACTGTCCACACTGCATTCACCCAAAATTTTTGATCCATTAGAATTCAAAAACAACCTCTTGTATTCCTCAAATGTCTTTATAATATCCCTTTCCCCTTCAGAATCGCCTGGCCCATTAAAATTTCTGTGCCCAGATATATAAGAAAAGAACTTAGGTTCCTTAACCTTGCTCATAAAGACCTGGGGGTGCTTTGAGAGATAATGATACAAGCTAGTTGTTCCTGCTTTTGGTGCACCTACAATTAAAAAATTCGGAAGTTTATATTTAGTATTAATTTTTAGCTCACCCTTTGCTAAATTAATTAGATTAATTGAAAATCGAACCTAATCCTTAATTAGGATTACGAATAATCTATCAAAAAGGTAACAAATTTTTATTTGTAGGAGTGTGAGAAGTAGATAAATCTCTTTTTAATTCCTCTTTATCAAAAAAAGCTTAACGCAAAATCTCAATAAAAAGGAGTTAAAAAAATAAATTGGCTATTTAACTTTTATAAATATTTTTCTAAATCTTATATGAATATATGAATACCAAAAGCTGGAAAAAAATTTTTTAATACTTCTAATCCTATTAAGTACTTCTGGAGAGAATACAATAACCATTAACAAGAAAATCCAATATTCAATTTTCAACTTATGTTTTTTTATAGCTAAAATAATATATTCTTTGCTTAATGCTTTATTTGAAATCCAAGCATATTGTTTGCCCAAAATATAATATAACTGCGATAGAGTTTTATTTGTCATATCCTTACCATAAGAATCTGTAATATAACTTAACGCTTGTATAGAATAAATACCAGTTTGTTTGTTAATACTATTAGGACTATCATAATAGTAATATAATGGTTCATTTATGTATTTAAATTTATACTTTTGTGATAATTTTAATGCTAATTCCCAATCTTCAAGCATCCTTAAATTTTCAGCAAAAAGTGGTTTAAGTAGACAAGTTCTTGGTATTGTTAATCCAGATGTATCAACAAAATTACCTTTTAATAAGTTTTTATATATACAACCTTCTTTTCTAACATTTAATGGTAAAAACAATTTTTTTTCATTATTTTTAATTTTATAAAAATTTGTGTAAATAACAAAATCATCCTCATTACTTAGCATAAATAAATTAATAGTTTTTTCAACTTTTTGTGGTAAATATTCTATATCATCATCAATAAAGGTTATGAAATCTCCTTTTGCAACTTCAACACCAATGTTTCTAGAAATTGAAGGTCCTTTGTTACTTTTATTTTTTAAATAGATTATGTTTTTATTGTTAGTTATAAAATTACGAATCAAATCTTCAGTGCCATCTTCTGAAAAATCATCAATTATTATAAACTCAATATTAGAATACGTTTGCTTTAAAACTGAATTTATTGCTCTTGTTACCACATCCTTTCTGTTAAACGTTGGCATTATAATACTTACAAGAGGTTCATTCATAATTTAAAAACCTTATATAAATATCTGTTTTTCATTTTTAAATAAATAAATAAAATCAGCTAATGTAATAAATATTTCAGTTATTACTACTGAGTAAGCTGTTCCAACATCTTTAAAAATTGGAACAAGGATCAAAGACAAAAATATGTTTATAATTGAGCCTATCATAATTATTTGTGTAAATATTTTTTTGTATCCAAAATTCACCATTGTTAAAGTACCTAAAATGGTGCCTAAAGTTATAATGAATGGCAAAAAAGACAAAATTCTAAAAACTGAAATTGAATTTTGGTAATCTTTACCAAAAATTAAAGTTATAATAATATTTGAAAATATGAAATTAATTAGAGAAAAGAGAAAAGAGGTTATACCAAACAAAATGAGAAGTTTTTTAATAAATACTATAGTTAATTCTTTAGAATTTAATGACAATTTACTTATATAAGGATAAGATGCTTGAAATATTGGATTCATTAGCCCTTGAACAGCTCTTATAATCTTCTCAGCTGCAGAATAATATCCCACAATTTCTGAACTCGCAAATAAGCCTAGAATAAAAGTGTTTGAAATTGTATACAAACTTATAGCTACAGTAGATATAAATATATGCCATCCTTCATTTAGATGATATTTTATGCTCTCTATATCTGGCATTATAAATTTTACATCAAATCTGTTAAAAATTAACCACAAACCTACCGTACCAGATAGCACCATGCCTATCGAATTTATCAGTGGCACATAAATATAATCAGATTCTTCATGAATGAATACGAAAATTGCAATAGTAAAGATTAGTCGTGCTAGAACGCTTAACAAAGTGATATATTTCATTCTCTCTATTCCCTGGAAAAACCAAACTGGAAATAATACATTTCCTACCACCATACCAAATGTAAAGATATAAAGCAGCAAGTCATCTCTAAACTTTGCAAAGCTAAGTACAACAAGAGCCATTATCATAAAGGATAAAATAGCCAGTAGGATTTGAATAGTAATAACAGAGCTAAATATTTCTGAAACCTTTTGAGAACTTTCTCTATTTATTGAAATTTCTCTAGTAGCAGAGAGGTTGAATCCGTAGTTAGTTAATATTTGAAAGTATCCAATGAAAGCTTGTGCGAATGCTACAAGTCCATAGTGTGAGGGTCCAAGCACTCTTACAAGATAAGGAAGGGTAATCAGTGGGAAAAGATAATTTGCAACCTGCAATATAGAAAGAGAGAAAAAATTACTAACCAGTCGTTTCTTCTCTTGGCTATTAAATATATTTCTAATAGAAAATAAGTTTAACAAATCTACCACTGTTCTTTCATGATCATTTTGAAAATAAGTTTATTCATCTTTTTTATTCCACCAACCCTTGTGCATGCTGAATTTCTTAATTAGAAATTTTGGCAATATCTTATAGTTAATGCCAAGCTTATAACCAGTATACTTTAAAAGATTTCTTACAATATATTCAGGCAAGTATTTATATAGCCTATTTTTGATTAAGAAATTTAGCTCTGACTTTATATATCTTTTGCCCTCTCCCTGCGCGCTGCCAAACTCTTCCAAAAGCCACCTTTCAGAATTGTGAAAGACACCGATATCGAAATATCTTCTAAACTCTTCAAATACAGTGTAGTTATGGGAGTGAAACACTATTGCCTTTGGCTCATAAACTATCTTATACCCAGCCTTCAAAAGCAGTGCGCCAGCGTAGGTATCCTCTCCCATTATAAGGCTTTCTTTGAAATAGCCTATCTTATCAAGAGCAGTCTTTCTATATCCACAAAAAGAATTAGACATAAAAGCTGTTTTTATGCCGTATTTAGACTTGTCTTTATATTCCTTAACTAAAAACTCTTCAGGATAGTTAAATAATCTTAGATGTCTTCCAAAAGGGTTGGTGTTTTTATAGCAGATTTGCCTGCCATAAACAGCGCCAACATCTCTATCTTGGAAATGCGATATCAAGTTAGATAGTGAAAGCTCATCAAACAACAGAGCGTCCTGTGTAAAAAATATTAAAATATCGCCAGCCGCTATTTTGGCTGCATATGAACGCGTGCCGCCATGATCAAATTCTTTTTTTGGAATTACATAAACTAAAGCCTTAAATTCTTTAGCTAACTTAACAGTATTGTCAGTGGAAGAAGAATCAATTACTATAATTTCTGATTTCACATCACATTTTTTTAGATTTTCAATTAAACTCTGAAAAAATCTTTCCAGATACTTTTCAGCATTATATGTCGGAATGATCACGCTTAGCATAGTGTTTTATTAACCAGGTTTAGAACTTCATCGACTTCGATAGACTTCATACATATATACTCATCTGATGTATTTAGACATTTCGGTTTATTGAAACACGGATAAAATTTGCAAACAGACCTGCCTTTTGAAATAACATAGCAGTTTTTTGGTTTCCATATTTCCCAGTCATTTGCCCCACTTATCATGATACTCATAACTCCAAGGGCGTTTGCAGCATGAATAGAGAAGCTGTCAAGACCTATTAAGAGAGAGCATTTAGAAAGATTTAAAAAAAATTCATCTAATGGGGTTGTCTTAATAAAAACTCTTTTTTCATCGACAGCAGCCTTAAAAACTTTATTAAGTAAAGAAAATTCATTATTCGAACCAAAAATCCAAATTGTATAATCGCTTTTTAAGATATTTATTAATTTTTCCCACTTATGAAAATCCCATAATTTACAATCCTGACTAGCCATTGGATGAATGCCAATTATTTTATTTGTTTCTTTATCTTTGCCATTTATATATATCTCTGGAGGCAAAATTTTAGTACATCCTAGCTTTGATAAAATAAAATCTTGAATATCATAAATATTTTTAACCTCAGCGGGTATGCTGATACACTTATCAGTAAACAAGCAATTATTTAATCTAATCAGATTTCTAAATGGATGCGATTCATCAAATTTAATTGATATATTAAATTTTGACCTAACTAATTTACCAAGCAAGTTCTCTCTTATGTCACCAATGTTATTTAAAACGAAATCATATTCATTCTTAGACAAAAGGTTTATAATCTTAATAAGTCTAAAAAGTTCTTTAAAGTTAAAGTTTTTATTCGTGCCCATAGGAAAATTGGAATAATATATTTCATTTACATAAGGATTCTTTTCAAAAATCTCTTTAAAATCATATCTAGTCAAGAGGTCAATCTTATAATCAGAAAAATTATTCCCAAAAGAGTTTATCAGAGAAGTAGAGATTATAGCATCGCCAAAATTTCTGGCTGAAATTATTAAAATTCTTTTATTCATTAGATAATCTTCCTCTGATTAATTCTATCGATCTATCGAAGACCATTTCAGGCGTTATCATCTTCATACAAATATTGTTTTCACAATTAGTTTTATAGCATTTCTCACATTCTACGTCGATCTTAATAATACTAACATTTCCAAAAAATTCAATTGGCCTAAATACATTAAAATCAACCACTCCACTATATAGTGCAAGAGTTCTTACGCCTAACATTGCAGCAGCATGAGTGGGACCGCTATCCAAACCTATAAACAAGTTTGCACTTTTTATTATAGAAAAGAGTTCCATCAAAGAAGTTTTATTTGTTAGATTTATAAGTTTTTTATTGTCAAGCCTATTATACTCTTTTGATTCATCTGGCGTAATTTTGCCAACTAATACGACAGTATATCTTTCATTTAAAAACATATTAATTAGCTTTATGAAATTGTTAATATCCCAATCTTTAGAGCGAGCACCAGTTTGACCCACAGCAATTACTATATATTTATCTTCTTTAATAGGATTGGGAGCTTTCAAATCATAATAGCTATCTAACTTTTTAACTTCAGGAATTTTAATTTTGAAAAAGTTTAAAAACTTGTTGTAGGTCTCGGTAATATGTTCTCCATAAGGATATTCGAGCACTTTGTCAAGCAAAAATCCTGCGCCGCCCACATTGAAACCTACTAAGTATTTGTATTTTGAAAAAAGGCTTATAAACGGGATAATATTTATGTCTCCTCTTACCTCAAGAACTATATCAACATCTATTTTTGAAAATGATTTTATAGCAGAAAGAATAGAGTTATTATTTGACCTTGAATAAATTTTTCTTGGATGTTCTAAAATGATTACTTCATCTGTTCCTTTTAAATTTGACGCAAGCTCAAGGGTATTCTTGTTAATAGCAAGAACAATCTTACCATTAAAATTTTTTCTAATCTCGCTGATCATTGGCGTACTTAGCAAAAAGTCACCAATGTGTCCCATTTGAACAATACAGATAGACCTAAAGTTATTAATATCCAGATTATCAAGATTGTCTTTGTTTTTACAAAAAAATCTATACCCAAAAAAATCAACAAATCTTTTTATAGGAGTCATTTTAGAAGTGGGGTTTAGATATGTGATTTTTCTTGCTATGAATTTATCCATTCTGGCTTTCCCATTTTCCCTCTGATTCCATCAAAAACTGCTATTAATAGAAATCTAATTCTCTTAAATTTTTCATCGTCATAGACAATGATTCCAAGTATCAGCCTTAATACAAGATAAAAATTTATAATGAAAAATAAATAGAAATGAAAAGTTCCGAAAAATTTTTTAGTAAAATAAAATCTATTTCTCAAGTGAAGACAAGGAGTTTGCAAAAATCTTTTAAAATTATTCCTTAAGCTCTTTCTTCCAAAAAAGCTCTTTATAGTACCATAGCCTGTACTTGCACCAACTTTATGATATATTATTGATTTACAACAACAAAAAATCTTCCAACCACATCTTCTAACCATAAAACAAAAATCATATTCTTCAACCTGCATAAAATATTTTTCATCAAACAGCCCAGCATCACTCAAGCATTCTTTCCTTGCCAGCATACTTGCACCAAATAAGGCACCTTCAATTTCAAAGCCTTCTCTAAAATTTTGAGCGTCTTTAGAGTTGAAAGCTATCCATCTAAAAGACTTGTTGTCCCAGGGTATTATTTTGTTGCAACCGCATAGTGCCTGAATAGTATCTGTACGGTGATAATACTTTATTTTCGATCCTACCAAGCCAATTTTATTGTCATCATCAAATATTTTCAAAGCACAACTAAGAGCATTACTATCCACAACAGTGTCATTATTCAAAAACCAAAAAAAATCAGCATCGCCCTTTTTTAATGCATATTTAATGCCAAGATTGTTGCCAAAAGAGAATCCTCCATTGTAACCTGATTGAATAAAGATCAAACCATCGCCGTTAAGATCTTTCATGCTTTCAAACTCAGTGTCTTTGTAGAGAGTGTATTTAACTGGCTTTGATACAGGTGGAAAGGAAAGGCTTCTTAGGGGATTGTCAGGATTTACCCAAACGTCCAATCTTCCTTCAGCCCATAATTTTAGACATTCAATAGAATCATTCACCGAATGGTTGTCAACTACGATTATCTGAAAGTTTGGGTAGCTTAACTTGAATAAGCTTTCAATACACTCAATAGTATCATACCAATTGTTATAATTTACAAGAATGATGTAAACTTTTTTAATTTTTTGCTCCTCTTATGCCAAGCAGTGTTCTTACTACACCTGGTGTTCCAGGTGGCACAAGACCTACTCTATCACCTGGTCTAATCTTTTCCTTCAAGCCACAGGTATTGTGATTTATAAAAATAGCCTCTACATCATCTTCGCTAAGGTTTAAGATTTTAAGGAGCTCATACCCATCAATTTCTCTGTCCAGATCTAAGATATAAGGTTGATCCCATCCTCTATCTTTAAAAACCTTGTATAACCGGGCAAAAGCTCTTATTTCAATATTTTTTTTATCCACATTTCACCTCAAAAATTTAAAAGTCACCATGACAAACATATAGTATATAATATTTTGTCTTAAACGTTCTTAGCATAATTTTTTACCACATCTTATAAACCTAATTTGACAATAAACTGTTTTTAATATAAATTTAATCACGTGTTTTTAATATTATAAAAACAATTTCTCAAGTAAGGGAGAATAAAACTAATGAATCTAATCCATGCTATCATACTGGGCATTGTCGAAGGCGTGCTAGAATTTCTACCGGTTTCTGCTGCTGGAAACCTTACTCTTGTTGGAAGACTCTTATCAATTCCCTCGTCTGATTTTATAAAGATTTATGAAATAATTATGCAGCTTGGCGCAGTCATTGCAGTATTGATTCTATATGCAAAAAGACTTTTGGTAGATCACGAAACTATAAAAAAGATAATAGTAGCTTTTATACCTACGGGGATCATCGGGCTACTCGTTTATAAATTAGTTAAAAACTTTCTTTTATACAACGATACTATAACAGTATTTTCATTAATTGTCGGCGGCATAATCATACTTCTCGTTGAATATAAGAAAATTAAGCCTTCTACATTAAATATTTCAAACATCAGCTACAAACAGGCCCTAGCAATTGGGTTTATCCAAACCCTTGCATTCATACCAGGAGTATCACGTTCAGGAGCCACAATTGTTGGTGCAATGCTACTGGGTATTGAAAGAAAGGCTGCTGTAGAGTTTTCTTTTTTGCTTGCTATTCCTACAATTTTGGCAGCTGGATCATATGCACTTTTAAAAGACCACTCAGCAATTACAGGACCTAATCTTTTGCCAATGGCAGTGAGCTTTTTGACTGCACTCATATTTGCAATAATATCAGTAAAGACTTTTTTGAGATTTATATCTTCAAACAATCTAAAACCATTTGGTTTTTACAGAATAATAGTAGGGGTACTCTACTCAGTCTTTAGATAAGCTAAATATGAATTATCATAAAAACATTTAACACGATACTAACAATTGCAGTAACAAGAATTACCCACAAAGGGCTAACCTTAAGTGTCAGCGCTGTAAAGGAAAGCATTAATATAACAAGCTGCTTAATATCCCAGTTAATTAAGGTCGCAAATGTAAAAGTAACGTTTATTAATAAGCCAACAAAAGAGCTCAATATACTCAAAATAAGCCTTTGAAATATCCAAAAATTTTTTAATCTGCTGAATATAGGCTCAACAGTAACGAGAACAATTAAAGCAGGCAAGTAGATGCTCGTCATTGCAACTACTGCTCCTAACATGCCAAATTTTACAAAGCCTATAAACACAGAAACCATTCCAGGGCCAGGAGTAACCCTACCAAATATCATACCGTCTAAAAATGTTTGAGGAGATATCATGTGATATTTTTCTACTATTTCTTTAAACATCAATGAAGTTCCAGAATAACCGCTTCCAAAAGATACTATGCTTATTTTGGCAAATGTAGAAGATAAATTATAAAGATTTTCGTCGTAGAAGGAGGAAAATAGTAACACTGAAATTAAAACCAAGAACATAATTAAAGCTGATTTCAGATTTTTAAATAATAAATATTTTTTTTCTGAAAAACTCTCTTTTTTTGAATTTTCTTTTATGTCATTGAAGAGAAAAAAGCCTATAATGGCAGATACAAAAATTGTCAAAAATGAGCTAAATTTCAACCAAAACAGCACAGTTCCAATGACAGCTACAAAAAGAGACCTAGTGCTTTTGATATTCATCTTTGATATAACAAACGTAGCTTGAATCATCAATGCTACTATTACAGTTTGAAGATTCATAAAAATTTCCTTTGTAAAATTTGAATCCTTTGTAACAACATAAAAATAAGAAAAAAAGATAATAAACAAAAATGAAGGCGTCATAAAACCAATAAGACTTACAGCTGCGCCGGGAATACCGCACAATTTTAGCCCAATATAACTACAAAGCTGAATTATAGTAGCACCAGGAATAGTTTGACAAAGAGCAAGTCCTTCCATAAATTCTTTATCGCTAAACCACTGTTTTTCTTTAACAATCTTTTTATTTATATTTACAATCATCAATAAACCACCAAATGCAGTCAACCCAAGATACAAGAAAGTCTTAAATATTTCATGCAGATTTGGGGATCTAAAATTGGGATTTTTTAAAGATTCTAGATTTTCTTCAGTTATTTTAACGCCCTCGCTTCAAAATTTTATTTTTAAATATATTAACATTTAATTTATTTATAAGTCACTGAATAAAAAGATGAGGGCGAAATTTTCCGCCCTCAAAGGCTTAAGAAACTAGAAGAGCCTAGTGATGCCACTTATCATAATAGTGATCATAATAGTACTCGTGATGGTGATGATGCCACCAATACCAATCGTGATGACAATTGAAACAATGATCAGGTGTTAGAATAATCTCTACATCAGTATTTACAGCCCCAGGCAAGATATTTGCAAATGAATTTTGTGCAGGAATAAAAAGCATTAGTGAAAAAATTATAATACTTAAAAATGTAACAACAAATCCTTTCAACTTATTTCACCCCTCTTTCATCTTAATAATTATCTTCTTTAGGTATACTATACATACGGCCAAAGAAGTCTAAAAGTAACAAATTAAGGATTACTTTTTATAACAACTCAAATTATAAATACCCAGTCTGTGAGATTCTTCATAAATATTCACTGCATGCTCCTCTTTATCAAAATAATAAATGCACTTTGATTTTAGATCTGAATCATATTTAATAAGATTTCTAACTCCATTTGGCATAGCAATAGAAAAAATAAGTACAGATAAAACTAGTGAAAAAATATAAAAGTACTTCTTTGCTTTAGGGTTTCTATCTGACAAAATTGATAAATAGTTAGAAGAAAGTAAAATAATCGGATACATAGTATATCTTGAGCTCAATGCCTGCCAGATACCAAGATGTATTCTATCAATAGCAACTGCAAAAGCAGTAAGCCCCACAGCCAACAGGATCAATATTTGGAATTCGCATCGCTTTTTAAAAGCTATATAAATTGAGCAAAGAAGAAAGATCAAACCAACGATATATTCATATCTCGTTATGATTTTTACATTTCCAATAAAGTTTAAGCTATAAATAACTATATCAAATAGGTGCATAGGAACATATGAAAATGAAGGAATAGAAGATGCAAGATGATATCTAAAGAATATAAAATAAAAATATGAATTCAGTAGAAATAAAATAGCTGTAAAAATTGCTTCTTTATTTCTTTTTTTAAAAAATAAATAAACCACAGCAGGAATATAGAAAATGAGTCCCCCTCCACCAGTCCATACTCCTAAGGTAAGAAAAAATTGATATAAAATTGCACTTTTAATTGAAAATTTATAAACTAAAAAATAATACGAAAGAAGTAAAAATAATACTTGATAGTACTGCTGGATAGAAGCCATCGACCATGACATCAATGTGTGCGTTAAAAATGAAAAAAATATAATTGAAATTGGTAAAAGATATTTATAGTGCCTGTATTTCTTTTTATAAAGCCTATAAAATACAAAAAATGAAAATATCCAGCCAAGATTTCCAATAATAGAAAGTATGTAAAAGTTTGCCTTGCCCATAATACAATATTGCAACAATTCAACTACTCTATTGAAAAATATCCTGTGTTCGTTGTGTTGAGAAAACAAAAGCCAGACTTTCTCGCCAAGATTATTGCTGGTAACAAATTTATTTAGAAATCCTAAAACCGCATCATAGTCATCATCAGCAGGAATATTTATAGAAAAAATTAAAACTGCTGAAATATAAATTAGTAAAGGAAGTATTACCAGTAAAAAGTAAACTTTATCTTTAGAGTCATCTGTAAAACCAAATTTCTTAAAAATATCTCTTAAGTACTGCATATAAATACCACTTAATATATTTTGGAAGCCATCTAAAAAGCTTAAAGTTAGATTTGCCCTCAGACCTGTCTTTCCAGGTAGAAGGTACTTCAGTTATTTTGCCACCGCTTAGGAATGTCTTCACAGTTATCTCCATGCCTATCTCAAAGCCGCCAGTACTCTCTATATTTATCTTTTTTAGAGCGTTCCTGCTGTACATCTTGAAGCTATTTGTTACGTCGTGGGTAGGTATGCCTGTAAGGTAGTGAAGGCTGATGCCTGCCAATCTGGAAAGAAGGCCTTTAAGCTTTGGTCCGCCAAATTGAGCACCGCCCTTCATATACCTTGAACCACAGACCACATCGTATCCATCTTTTATCAAGTCAAACATCCTGTCTGCTACAGATAGGTCATCAGATAGATCAGCCATCACTACAAGCACCGCATCTTCAGTAGATTCCTCTATGCCTGTCTTTATAGCATTTAGAGCACCTTTGCCATATTTATTTTTCAAGAGAGATACTTTGTAATCATTTAAGCTAACGCTTTCTAGTGCCTTTAAAGTGGTATCCTCATCAAAGTCATATATTATGTAGATTTTGTTGTAGGACCTTATCTTGTCATTTATTTCTCTTAAGGTTTTTAGGATGTTATTTCCTTCGTTGTAGACAGGAATTACAATTGCTAAAGTTGTTTCACGGTTCAATTAAATCTTACCTAGCTCAATTTGTTTTTTTATCCATGGGATTATCTCGTCTAATGCATCTTCTAAAGTAACTTTTGCCTCAAAGTTTAGAAGTCTCTTTGCTTTGGATACGTCAGGGGATCTCTTTTGAACGTCGTATGGGAAGGGTTCGTCAGATACGTATCTGAAAGGCTTTGAGTCGCCGTAAACCTTTTTCCAGATAATCTGAGCTAGTTCAAGGACAGTATGAGCTTTGGAGGTAGATATGTTAAAGTCCTCGTTTATAGCATTTTCGTTTTCAATACAGTATCTAATGCCCCTTGCAAGGTCTCCTCCATAGGTATAATGTCTTAGTTGGTTGCCAGAACCCAGTATGTGAAGAGGATCTTGACCCTTTAGGACCTTTTGAACCAGATCTGGCACTACGTGGCTCATAGCAAGCTTTACGTTGCCAGACATAATGCTCTCATCAGAAAGGGCTCTTCTTTCCCCTATTCCAATACAGTTAAATGGCCTGATGATGGTATATGGCAATCTGTATTGCTCCCATGCACCCTGAGCAAAGTATTCGCAGGCAAGCTTTTGAAAGCCGTAGGTAGAGGATGGAGGGGGGCATCTTCTCTCTTCTCCTTCAGGAGTAGGAAAGATTGACGTGTTTTCAAATACCATAGAGGATGAAAGAACGTTTATCTTCTTTAACTTCTTGTTCCTAAATGCCCAGATTGCAGCGTCAAAGGTAGATGCTATTATTCTTTCGTTTTCAGCCAAGAGATCGTATGCAAACTTGTGAAAATATGATATGCCGCCTATCATGGCAGCTCCTGCTACTACTTGATCGCAGTCAGAGATTAGATCCTTTAAGAGCTCAGTGTCCTTTACGTCTCCTTGCACAAACCTATAATTAGGATTGTTATCATAGCTTTTTGACAACTCCCCGTACTTAGAAAAGTTGTCTATTCCTACTACCTCATGACCGTTGTTCAAGAGCTCTTCTACAAGGTATCCTCCTACAAAACCAGCAGAACCAGTTACAAGTATCTTCATTAAATTAGCCTCCTCTTTGATTTAAAGCTTTAAAGATTTAAAGCTTTTAATTTATTTTTTTAGTTAATTTTTTATTAATTTTAACAGGAATTATTTTTGTTTGCTGCGCCATGGATCAATTAATATCTTTTCACTAGGTATATTTAGGCTAGAGTATCTGCTGTGTGGACAGCCTATGAATATGATGTCGCATTTCTCTATTAGTTCATCTTCAGGCAAAAACCTAGGATCTTTTATGTATGGGTCTGAGCAAAAGAGCGTGCAGTTTTCAAATTCTAAGATGTGTTTTAACTTGTACGCAAGAGACTCTCTCTTGTCATCGCAATCTGGCTTAAATGCCATGCCAAGAATGCCTACTACTTTGTTATCAAGAGATACTCTTTGCTTTAGCTGCTCAACAAGAAAGTAAGGCAGCCCTTCATTTACAAGCATAGCAGCATGACCTAAGAAGAAGTTGTTTTTGCTAAAGGCAGCAAGCTGCATTGTATCCTTGAAAAGACATGGCCCTGCTGTAAAGCCTGCCTTAGGAAAGTCCTTTGCTCTGGGATAGTTATATACAATAGCGTCATATATCTTGTAAAAGTCAAGATTGTTTTGAAGGGCAATCTGATAGAACTGATTTGCAATAGAGAACTTTATATACCTGTAGACGTTTGTAAAGAGCTTTGCTAATTCTGCTTCCATAAAGGAGAGCCTTATTACTTCTGACGTAATAGTCTTAAATAGCTTTTCAGCTTCAGAAAAAGATTCTTCGTCATCAGATGAGATTATCTGAGGAAGATTAGATATTTCAGCTATAGCATAGCCCTGGGCAATTCTTTCAGGACAAAAGGATACCCTTGTCTTCAGATTGTTTCTTCTAAGGTAATCAACAATCTTTTCAGTAGTGCCAGGATATACCGTGCTTCTCAAGATTATATGCTGGTCATCTGAAAATAGATTTATAAATCGTGATAGAAAGTCTCTAAATAAGACAAAGTTAGGGGACAGGTGCTCATCTACTGGGGTTCCTATTACTATGACGATGAACTTTGAATCCTTAATTACATCTCTTTCGTCAGTAACGAAAAGGGTTTTATCAAGAGTATTTTTTAGCATCTCTTCAGCGCCCTGTTCCATAAAGGGCATTACTTTATTCTTTACCAGTTCTATTGCATCCTTATTTATGTCATACAGGATAGTTTTTAGATTTTTGTTTGCAAAGGATAGACCAAGTGGTAGTCCCACATGACCTAAACCGCCAACTATACATACGTCATACTTAAAGCTCAATTTAACCTCCAAATTTAGTTAAGTAAGATTTATCTCTTAAAGATTGCCTTGTCGTAGACTACATAATTTAACAGTGAAGCTATTCCGATTCCAATTGCAACGTTTAATATATAGTTTAATTTAAAAAAGTAGTCAAAGAAGGCAAAAGAAACAGTTCTGATGACAATTGCAAATGTGTTGGAAGAGTAGAAAAGAATTAATTGTTTGAAAAGCTTGTAGCCTTTTTCAAAAGCGCAGTCTCCCCAGGTCCAGGCCCTGTGCAGGAAGAATGCAAACAATATGCTCAAAACCAAGGCAATAAAGTTTGAAGCGTTTTTTAAAAAAGTAGAGTTCATCTTGAAGAGATCTATAAAGATATATATCAGAAGAAAGTTGAAAGCAGCAGAGATTAAGCCTATCAGGATAAACCTGATTACTCTTTCTTTATGCGAGAGAAAAGTTTTATCAGCATTCAATTCTAAGTCTTTAATATGGAGCCTCCAGTTATATGGTAATTCACAATTATTCTACATTACTTTTCAATATTTAATTCTATTGGCTTAGAATCATAATAGCCTGTTTCATCATAGTTTACTATTCTTAGGGTTAAAAATTTTTTTACTTAACGATTAAATCCCTAGCTAAAACTAGAATTATAAAAAATCACATTATAGCTTTTATCATAATCTAAGTTTATTCCCTTTGTGGTAATTGTAAAAGATTTTATTTTCAAAAGATTATAAGCATCTTTACTCATTAAATCGTTTAAATCCCTTTGATTTCTAATAAAATATTTTACGAATAAATGATCTTTTGATACACCAGGAATAAATCTGTACGGACCAACTATTTGATTATTTGAAAGCTTAAAAGATATGTATATTTGACTAAAAGGTTTGTAAAGAATATCTATAATATGAGATATAAGGGTCGGATTAATATAAATATCCATAAAATCAGCGTTTGAAGGCAAATCTATCCATTGGTTTAAGCCAGTTTCTATACTTGATATAGAAGTCAAATTTAAATCATGACATGATTTTTTTCTTGTAAGAAGGCTGTACTTATTTCCAGCAATTTCAGTTCTATAACAAGACAAGATCGTCATAAAAGTATATGGTTCAGAGAACAAAGGATATCTGTTATCAATATCCTCAAATGTGTAAATTATTTTTTGTAAAGCCACATCGCTCAAAATTTGCTTTGCATTTTGCTCATCAAGATATGGAGTATATGCAGAATAGGCTTGTGGGACTACTTGTGGAATAAATTTAAAATTATAGCCTTGAGACATCATAAGATCCCAAGGGATTATTGTAACAGGCTGATCTCCAATAGACTGAAGAATTGATGGATCAACTTTAAATTGGTTGCGGATAGCGCTATTTATTGATTGCTGAAGTTCAATTCTTTTGTGTTTGCTAAAACTAAGATTGCTCAGACATACAATATTTCTTGCACCATTTATGTAAATTATGCCACCAATAACGTTAAAAAAGAATATAATCAAGAAAACAAAATTTATAAAACTATTTGACAATTTCATTCTTGAATAAAGAAAGATAATAAAAGCTAATAAAATTAGACAAACTGTAAAAAAGGATAAAGTATGTCCGCCAGTTATTATATTATCCTGTCTAACAAAGCCCTCTTTAAACACAAAAAACAATAAGAGAAAAAGTAAAAAAAGTTGAGAAAAAAGAATTTTCTTCTTCTTTTTATAAGAAATTAAAATTAAATAAACAAAATATAAAAGCGTAATTACTGCAACTAGTGTTTGCAAAATCTTACCATTTAAAAACATAGCTGGAGTATATCCTTTTATTATTTCATATATTCCCATAAGGAGAGCAGGTAAATTAGACAAATTTTGTCCAATAATTAGATAGATAAGTAGAAAAACTAATATGAATGAAATCAATCCGACAAAGCCTTGAAAGAAAATTTTTTTATCCCTGAAGCTATATACCATCAAAAATGGATATACTAGAAGAAATAATATTGCAAAAGGAATAACGTTAAATTTAATAAGCGAGCTAAATGCGAACAAAGCCCCAGACAAGACATATCTTATCAAGATAATCTTATTATTTTTTATAAAGTCACAATTAAAAGTATCAACAATTATAAGGGTCGCCATCAGGCAAAGAAGCATTGAGATAGGAATAGAAGATGATACTATGATGGAAATTGCAGATATTAATACATAGAAAAAATAAAAAGTAATAGAACTTTGACTATTAGAAGAATCTTTTTCTTTGAAAACGCACAAATATACAAAATAAATAAAAAAAGCATAAAAAACTAATCTTACAAAAATATTTGCAATAGCTGTTATAAACCACAACAAATGATTGCTATAAAAATAAGTATTCTCCAAAAAGCCAAGAGGACCAAAGGTAAATATTATCTCTTTTCCCCATTGCAAATTATTTAAAAATGCATATCCAAGAAGCCATGCCCAAGAGGTATCCTGAGTATCAACAACTGGAGCAAACACCTTAACCAAATCAGGGATAGTTGTAAGAATAAGAAGAAATGTAGCAATAATTAAAAAAGTTTTTTTCTTCAATCTTTTTGAAATTCCTTTCATAACAATGGATTTTTAACCTTATTTTATATGATATAAAAAAATTTTGCATACCACAAATAAATTAACATCAGTTAATGGTATCGTATAATTAATAGGAACTCAAAGACAATATTGTGAAAAATAAATTTAGATACTCCAAGAACAAGAGATAATGGTTTTAAATCATCAATTTTGCCAGAGAGGTAAAGAATTACGTTTATACGTAATGATGTTCAAAAGCTATGTTTAGTGCTGGACTTTCAAGAAAAAAATTAAGTTGACATTAACAGAAATACTATTTAATTAAAGTTTTCTGAATACATGATACGATTCTCAATTTTTTAAATTCTCCTGCTAAAATAATAAAGAAAAAGAGGTGATAATTTTGGAGTTTGCAAGCGCAATAAATTGCATGGATGGAAGGACTCAAGAACCAGTTATTAACTGGTTAAAAGCAAATTATGGTGTTAAGTATGTTGATATGATTACTGAAGCAGGTCCAATTAAAATTATCTCTGAAAATTCAGATAGTTGCATAATAAATTCTATTAGAGAAAGATTAGACATTTCCATAAAAGCTCATGGTTCTAAACTTATTGCAATAGTTGGGCACTATGATTGTGCCAAAAATCCAGAAAGCAAGAATGTACAGATAAAACAGATAAGAGAGTGTATAAATATAATCAAAGAGTGGTTCGAAATTGAAATTATAGGGCTTTGGGTTAATGAAAATTGGCAAGTTGAAAAGATATAGATTCATATTGCTCTCCCATCAATAATTTTTTTTGAATGAAAAATAAGCTCATCAGTTGTTTTCAAAAAATTAAAGATTTTTCATCAAGTTTACCTTTAAAGGCGTACAAAATTTATACATTTTCTTCACTTATATTAGTTGCAGCAGCAATTATTTTTTATTTTTATACCAGCATAAAATTTTCTGTAAATATGCCATATTCAGATGATTATGATGCAATTTTAGACTTCATAATCAAATTTTATACTCATAACGACTTTGGTTACAGGCTATACTTATTTTTTTCTCAATTTCACGAGCATAGAATTGTTTTTGACAGACTTATTACACTATTTTTTTTCAATATTTTTGGCAAGATAGATTTTAAAATATTATCAATTGTTGGAAACTTTGGACTTCTCTTTATAATATTATTTTTGTTTATCTTTTTTAAGAAAAAATATAATTTGAAAATATCAGAATTATTGCCAGTAGTCATAGCAATGCTCTCCTTTTCTCAGTGGGAGCTAATGTCGAACTTTCCAATGGCTTCCATTCAGCAATATTATGAGCTTCTTTTCTCGATTATTTCTATCACAGCATTTACTTGTGAAGGATATGGCTTTATATTTGGAATAGTATTTTTTGTAATAGCAGTCTTTACTGGCGGAGGCGGTCTATTCGTATCTCCTGTCATTCTTTTATATCTATTGTTAACAAGGCAATACAAAAGATTTTCAATTTTTTTGATTGTGTCTATCATAATTTTTTATATTTACTTTCCTCTTCTGCACTACATCTCGCCTCCGATAAAGGATACCTTAATTTTTTGTTTAAAAAACCCCGCCTCACTATTAGGCTATATGTTGATTTTTATAGCATCAGCTGCCAAAAACTATGCTTTAATTTTTATTCTGGCAATACTTTTGGTATTAAATTATTTATGGATCTTGCGAAGAAAATTAAATAAAAATAATCACTCTTTAATATTACTCATTAGCTTTATATTCTTGACATCTTTGGTAGTTGGCTTAAATAGAATTTTTTTAGGATTTGATAGCGCAATGTTTTCAAGATATACAATGTATTCTCTTTTCATGTTCTCTTTATCATACATTTCACTTTTTTTAAATGCCAAAGTTGAAAATGACAGAAAAATAATAGCTCTTTTTGGCTTTATATTAGCTATTGTTTTATATGTATCCTGGGTACCAACAGCCTATTCAGAACTATCTGACAAGCAACATATGTTAAACAGTTTGATGTCTTATCCATATCAGGACAAAGCGTTTGAAAACATTAAATTTGCCAAAAATCAGGGGTGGTTTACCCCCCAAAAAAATGTTTATGAAAGAACAAAACGAGAATTTTACCTTGCAGAAAATATAAAACAGCTCAGAAAATATAGTGCACCCCCTTTACTCGTACTTACTTATTTCAATCAATATCCCTTTCCATTTGAAAATAAACAATATAAATTAGTGATAAATGTATACGACAGCATAAATTTATATGGCTGGGCAGTTGATCCATTCGCGCTGAATACAGCATCATTTTTGTACGCTGATATCGATGGCAAACTTTATCCATTGACTTATGGCTTCCCAAGAAAAGACGTCGTTAGACTTTTCAAAATTCCCCAGTTCAAATTTTCAGGATTTAATTCTAACGTGAGCATAAAAGACCTCCCAAATGGTAAACACGAATTTAGTTTGATAGTAGTAAATCACAACGAAACCGCGTATTATCAAACAAATAATATAACCTTTTATAAGGAAATTCATGATTAAAGCTAATACAACATATATATCGTTTTAATTTAATAACACCTCTATTTAAGTTATAATTACTTTTTAAGTAATAGCAGATTTGTAAAATTTCAGGAGGCAGAAATGAACTTATTTTTAGATCTCTTACAATTTGCTCTTTTCATTATACTTTTAACACTTTGTGTAAAACCCTTTGGTCTTTATATAGCTAAAGTTTTTCAAGGAGAGAAAATTTTTATCTCGAAAATCATCTCACCAATTGAACAGTTTGTTTACAAATTGAGCTTTGTAAATCCAGAAAATCAAATGGATTGGAAAGAATATGCCGTGTCAATGTTACTTTTTAATATGATTGGCTTTATATTTCTTTTCTTACTGCTTTTAACACAACAACTTTTGCCCTTAAATCCTGAACACTTTCAAGGTTTTTCTCTTGATCTTGCGCTAAATAGTGCTATAAGCTTTATTACTAATACAAACTGGCAAGCTTATTCAGGAGAGTCTTCTACAAGTTATTTAACTCAGATGCTTGGCTTTACAGTGCAAAATTTTTTAAGCGCGGCCACAGGCATCGCAATCCTTATTGCGCTAATTAGAGGCTTTGCAAGCAGACAAACAAAAGTTATTGGGAATTTTTGGGTTGACATAACGAGAACAACTTTATATATTCTTTTACCATTATCAATAATCTTTGCTGTTTTTCTAATAAGTCAGGGAGTTATTCAAAATTTTAATAATTATCAAATAGTTCACTTTGTTTCTTCTCAGATTATTCCGATGGGACCAGTAGCTTCTCAGGAAGCAATAAAGTTAATTGGTACCAATGGTGGAGGTTTTTTCAACGCAAATTCTTCACATCCCTATGAGAATCCAACCCCTTTAACAAACTTTTTAGAGGCTTTTATGATAATTATTATCCCAGCTTCACTCACATATACGTTTGGAACTATGATAAAAAACAAAAAGCAAGGTTGGGCAATATATTTTGTGATGTTATTTTTGTTTGCCATCTTTCTAAGCATTCAATATAGCGCTAATACTGGAAAAGATCCAATTATTTCAAATTTAGGAGTAAGTGGCCCTTATATAGAAGGTCAAGAAGTCAGATTCGGTGTAGGCGGCACTACACTATTTTCAACAACAACCACAGCAGTCGCATGTGGTGCAGTAAACGCCATGCATGATTCACTTTTACCTCTTGGAGGTATGATACCAATGATTCTAATGCTCTTAGGAGAGGTCGTGTTTGGCGGAGTAGGCTCAGGACTGTATACGATGCTTGCTTTTGTAATAATAGCAGTCTTTGTTGCAGGTTTGATGATAGGCCGTACTCCTGAATTTTTAGGGAAAAAAATAGAAGTAAAGGAAATGTGGATGTCGATAATCATAGTGCTTACATCAGGTATTTTAGTATTGATATTTACATCTATTGCGCTTGTCACAAAGGGAGGTTTGAGTTCCATTTTAAATCCTGGTCCTCACGGTTTGTCTGAAATACTATACGCATATGCATCCACTGCAAATAATAATGGGAGTGCTTTCGCAGGTTTAAATGCAAATACCCCTTTTTATAATATCTCAACAGCTTTAGCTATGTTAATAGGACGTTATGTACCTGCAGTTGCAGCTATTTATATGGCAAGTTCTCTTGCAGAAAAAAAATATACTCCTCCAAGCATTGGAACCCTTCCAACTGATTGCGTCCCGTTTATGATTTGGCTTGTTTTGATAATAATTACTGTTGGAGCTCTAACTTTCTTTTCAGCGCTAGCATTAGGACCATTTCTTGAAAACTTAATTATGCAAAGAGGTTTTTAGATGAGTGTAAAAAAATCAGATCTTTACAGCCCTGAAATATTTAAAACTTCTCTTATTAATTCCTTCAAAAAATTAAATCCAAAGGAATTAATCTCAAATCCAGTTATGTTATCTGTTGAAATTGGCAGCATACTTACAACTCTTGAGTTTATACGCCAAATATTTTTTAAAAGTAATATACCAATCTGGTTTACAGGATGGGTTTCAATATGGTTATGGTTTACTGTAATATTTTCAAATTTTGCTGAAGCTTTTTCTGAAAGTAGAGGAAAAGCACGAGCTGAATCATTAAAAAAATCAAAAACTCAAATAATGGCAAAAAAGCTTGAAAACGCTTCATTTGATAGCAGATACATTACAATACCGTCCACAGATTTAAAAAAAGGCGATATAGTTCTTGTTGAGCAAGATGATTTAGTACCTGGTGATGGGGAGGTAATATCTGGCGCTGCACTGGTAAACGAATCTGCAGTAACCGGTGAATCTGCCCCTGTTGTTAGAGAAGCAGGAGGAGATAGAAGTGCAGTTACAGGAGGGACATTAGTAATCTCAAATAGTATTATTGTAAAAATAACATCCAATCCTGGAGAAACCTTTTTAGACAGAATGATTTCAATGGTAGAAGGCGCAAAAAGGCGAAAAACTCCAAATGAGGTAGCGCTTGAGGTTTTATTGATAGCGCTTACTTTGGTGTTTATATTCGTAGTGATCAATCTAAAAGCACTTTCAACCTATAGCATCAATTCTTCGGGACATGGCTCACCTATTTCAATTGTAATACTTATAGCTCTGTTTGTTTGCCTTGCCCCCACAACTATTGCCGCACTTCTTCCGGCGATAGGCATTGCAGGAATGGATAGACTTTTCAGAAAAAACGTAGTTGCCTTGTCTGGGAAAGCAGTTGAGGCAGCTGGAGACGTAAACGTGTTGTTACTTGATAAGACTGGTACTATTACGCTTGGAAACAGGCAGGCAGTAGACTTCATACCAATAGGAAAACACACAAAGGAAGAATGTGCAAGAATTGCACTAATGTCATCTTTGACAGACGAAACGCCAGAAGGCAGGAGCATAGTAGTTTTGGCAAAAAATCAGTATAACCTTAGATTTCAAGAATTACCTTCTAATACTGAAACAATACCATTTAGCGCTAAAACCAGAATGAGTGGAGTAAACATTGATTCTCATAGATATAGAAAGGGTTCTGCAGACGCAATAAGTGATTATATATTACAAAACGGCGGAAGTGTTCCTGAAGACATGGAAGAAGTTGTTATGGAGATTTCTAAATCTGGTGGCACGCCACTGGTAGTTACCTATGACAACGAAGTTATAGGGGTCATAAATCTAAAAGATATATTAAAAACTGGCATAAAGGAAAGATTTGAGCAGCTGCGCAAAATGGGAATAAAGACTGTGATGATTACAGGAGACAACCCTCTAACAGCTGCCACTATAGCAGCGGAAGCAGGAGTAGATGATTTCTTGGCTCAAGCTAAACCAGAAGATAAGCTCAGACTTGTAAAAGAATATCAACAACAAGGTCTAATGGTTGCTATGACAGGAGATGGCACAAATGATGCACCAGCTCTTGCCCAGGCCGACGTGGCAGTTGCTATGAATACAGGAACACAAGCCGCCAGAGAAGCAGCAAATATAATAGACTTAGATTCTAGTCCTACAAAGCTGTTAGATATTGTAGATATAGGAAAGCAACTTCTCATGACAAGAGGTGCTCTTACAACCTTTAGCATATCTAACGATATAGCAAAGTACTTTGTAATAATTCCTGCCGCTGTAATTTCTATTTATCCTCAGTTAAACGCCCTAAACATAATGCAACTTTCTAATCCATACTTAGCTATTTTATCTGCAGTTATTTTTAATGCTATAGTTATTCCTTTGCTCACGCCTTTAGCATTAAAGGGAGTATGGTACCGACCAATGAAAGCAGAAAACTTGCTTATTTTCAATCTACTTATCTATGGTTTAGGTGGCTTGATTGCACCGTTTATCGGCATAAAATTAATATACTTAGCATTAAGTTTATTTATTTAAGTGAGGTATATATGAAAAATTTAAAAAGCTGCATAATAATTTTTATAATTCTAACCTTTATTACTGGAATTGTCTATCCCTTATTTATTACAGCCATCGGACAAATATTTTTCCCTTGGCAAGCCAATGGAAGTTTAATATATCGAAACAATGCTGTAGTAGGTTCTACCTTGATCGGTCAGTTCTTTAATAAAAGGTCTGATTTGTTTTGGTCAAGGCCTTCAGGAACACCTGATCACCCATACAACGCAACCTCCAGTGGGGGTTCAAATTTAGGCCCTACTAATCCAAAGCTTATTTCAAAAATAGAAAACAGAATCAATTTCCTAAAGGAAAATAAAATGGATTTGCCAGTTCCCTCTGATCTGGTAATGGGATCAGCTAGCGGACTAGATCCTGATATCACACCGCAAGCAGCTTTAGCTCAGATTCCGAGAATTTCAAAAGCTACCAATATACCTGAAGAAACCTTAAAAAAGCTTGTAATTAATAACGTTGAACCAAGAGAGTTTGGCATTCTGGGTGCCAAAAGGGTAAATGTTTTAAACTTGAACCTAAAACTTCTTGAATTAGAGAAAGAATATGAAAGATGATGATCTAAAGAGACCAACACCAGAAGAAATGCTTCAAGTAGCCAAGAGCGAAGAAAAGGCTAAAAAGGGACAGCTTACAATTTATCTTGGATATGCTCCTGGAGTAGGCAAAACATATTCTATGCTTAGCGACGCGCATTTAAGAAAAAATGAAGGCATTGATATCGTAGTTGGATATGCTGAAACCCACAATCGTCCCGAAACAGAAAAACTTTTAGAAGGCCTGGAGGTTATTCCTCCATTAATAGTAGAATACAAAGGTATAAAACTAAAAGAAGTAGATTTTGAAAAGATACTCAAAAGAAGGCCACAAATAGCTATTATAGACGAACTTGCCCATACCAATCCTCCAAGCTTTACAAATTCCAAAAGATATCAAGACATAGAAGAATTACTAAATGCTGGAATAGACGTTTATACAGCTGTTAACGTACAACACATTGAAAGCTTTAAGGATATTGTTTTACAGGTTTCAAAAATCTCTATAAAAGAAACAGTACCAGATAGTTTTTTCCAACAAGCTTTTGAGATAAAACTCGTTGACATTACCCCTGAAGAACTTTTGAAGAGGCTAAAAGAAGGCAAAATATACGTTGAAAATATGGCAAAGAGTGCAATTGATCAATATTTCAAAGTTGGGAATCTTTTAGCTTTAAGGCAAATTGCATTAAGAGTTGTAGCAGATAGCGTAGATGAAAAAATGCGTTTGTATATGATACAGCATGCAATAGCAGGTCCCTGGTCAATAAAGAAAAAAGTACTCGTAGGGGTCTTTGCAAGCCCTTATGCAAAACAGCTCGTTAGAGCTACATATAGATTTGCTAACGAAATAGATGCTCAATGGATTGCTCTCCACGTAGAAACACAAAAAAACAAGACTTTTACAAAAGAAGAGATTGATTGGCTTAACGGAGCACTTGATTTAGTTAGAACACTTGGCGGTCAAATTGTTTGGTTAAAGGGAGACGATGCAGCAAAAGAAATAATTGATTATGCAAAAAGCCATAACGTTACAAAAATTGTTATAGGAAAACCTAAGAAGTTTAGTTTATTCTCAAGAAGCATACCCGAAAAACTAATTACAGGAACCAAAAACATTGATATATATATGCTCGATCTGAAAGAAGAAAAAATAAATCTTAAGAAGAAAAAAATTGAATTTATTTACTCAAATCAATATGTAATAGCTCTATTTAACATATTTGTAGTATCAATTTTTGGGTATATTTTAAGAGAATACCTAAATAACATAAATATGATCTCGCTATTTTTTTTAGCATTAATTTTTAACGCTTTATTTCTTCAATTTTTACCTGTGTTGTTATCCACCTTTGCAAGTTTATTAATCTTTGATTTTTTATTTATACAACCTTATTATAGTTTTGCAATATCAGATTTGAATTATTTTCTTACATTCATAGTATATTCAGTAGCAGTCTTAACTATAAATATATTAGCGTCAAAACTCAAAACTATAATTAAAACTTTAAAAGAAAGTCAAAAGAGAGAAATCGGATTGTACGAATTTAGTACAGATCTTGTGATGGCAAGAAATATTAATCAAGTTTTATCATTAACCATAAATCATATTAAAAAATTATTTTTGTTCGAAACAGCGATATTTATAAGAGAAAAGGAAAAGATAAAGCTCGGCGCAAAAACAGAAAAATTCGAAATTAGCCCTGAAATCAAAGGAATAGCATCGTGGTGCTTAATAAACAAAAAAGCAGCAGGACTTGGAACTGAAACCTTTTCAAACACAAACTCACTTTATTTGCCAATGCTTACTGCAAAAGATTCTTATGGAGTAATAGCTATTAAAATCACAAATAAAAAGAATTTTAAAATTGATGATAGAATAGCACTCGACGCTATAACCAGACTTAGTGCTATGGCTTTGGAAAGAATATATAATTTAGCTTAATTGAAATTTCTAAAGTTAATCAGGTTAACAATTTATCAGCATCAAAAAAGTTTCTCAATTGAAGTTCCTCAACAGAAACTACGCCTTTTGTTACTTTTACGCGAAGAATGTTGTATGATGGATCTCCAAAATTTAAGGCATAAATCCTCCCACCTGCCCCACCTGAGATATAATAATTAACCCCTTTGATAACTTTGTGATCATAGAGATGAATGTGACCCTGAAAAACTGCATTTACCTGGTGTTTTGAAACTATATCTATTACTTCCTTATTTCCTTTATAATACGAATGAATCCACCAATCTTCGTAAGATGGCGGTTCATGCATAGCTACAAATTGAATCTTGCAACCATCTGTAAGTTCTTTATCCAGGAAATAATGTTGATCTTTTCTTACAATGCCTTCAGAATTATCTATACACACAAGCTTTAAATCTAATTTATCAATAGATATTGTATAATTTAGTGGTCCCATATATCTCTCATATAAAGCTTTAGTAGAATTTCTTATTTCATGATTTCCTATTATCGGAAAAATTGGAACATCTTTCAGTATATTACACATATTCAAAAAATCTTTATACTCAAATTCATATCCATCATTTGTCATGTCACCTGTAAAGAGCACAAACATAGGATCATAAGACCTTGCAAGTTCAAAAGCCTTTTTTAGAACCTTATCATTTTTGTGGCTATCCCCCATTACTATAAAAGAAAAATAATCCCTGCCAAAAAATTTATCTCTATTATTTAGAAGTTCTAGAGATCTTAAATAAAGATTATCTTCCTGAGCAAAAAGCTTATTTGGAAATTCAAATAATGCAACAGATGTAAAAAGACCAAAAGTTAATCTAATAAAATCTCTTCGTTTCATAAGAATATTATACTATCCAAAATTAAATTTTTATTTGAATTTAGCTTTCTTAAAATCTAGTTAAAATTTTTATCATCAAAACAAAAAATTGGTATAAAATATTACAAAGAGGTGATAAAATGGGCTTTAGTCAGCTAATGATAACTGTTGCTGTAATGATATGTATTTTTATGTCCTCACTTGATATCAGCATCGTAAACGTAGCTATTCCTACCATTAGAGGTGCAATAGGAGTATCAATTTCTGAAGCTACATGGATTTCTACTTCATATATGCTTGCAAACGTTATAGTAATGCCAGCAATTAACTTCCTTACATCAATGTTTGGCAAAACCAGATGTTTTTTTGCAGGAGTGTTGCTCTTTGGAATTGGATCATTTATGTGTGGTCTTTCATGGAATCTCGAATCAATTATAATTTTTAGAGCTTTGCAAGGGATTGGCGGGGGAGCTTTAATCCCCTTATCTCAAGCAATATTAAGGGAAAACTATCCGCCACACGAACAGGCAAAGGCAATGAGCTTCTTTGGAATAGGTATAGTGCTTGGTCCTGGATTGGGACCAACTATAGGCGGATGGATAACCGACAATATTAGTTGGAACTGGATTTTTTACATAAATATTCCATTTGTAATCATCGATTTGATCTTAATTTATTTCTTTATACTAAACAGATCAGAAAAATTTTCAAAGGACATAAAAGTCGACTATATAGGTTTGATTACAATGGCAATAGGTCTTGGAGCACTTCAGGTAATGCTTGAAAAAGGACAGGAAAACAACTGGTTTAGTTCACAATTCATAGTGAATCTCGCTATTACTTCAGTAGTTTTTCTTACTTTATTTACAATAAGAGAATTGACCTGCGAAAAACCTGCAGTAAATCTAAAATTATTAAAAAATTTTGGCTTTTCCAATCCTACAGTCATTCAGGGAATATTTGGGATGGGACTTTTTGCGGGGTTATTTTTGATTCCTATCTTATTCCAGGAAGCACTGGGATACAGCGCTACTGAAGCAGGAATTGGAATGATACCTAGAAGCATTTCAATGGCAATGTTTATGCCTATTGCTGGAAGACTTTATAATAGAACAGGTGCTAAAAAAATGATAATGTTTGCTTCAGCTTTAATTTCACTCAGTTTCTTACCGCTTAGTTTTATGAGTTTAAATACATCTGCCTGGGATCTATTCTGGCCTCAATTCGTTCAAGGCATTGCTTTTGCTTTTATATTTGTATCGCTAAGTACTGTAGCTCTTATGGCTCTTGAACGAAAAGATATAGTTTCAGGTGCTGGACTTTACAACCTTGTTAGAGTCCTTTGCGGAAGCATAGGCACTGCAGTTTTTGCCACAGAACTTGAAAATTATCAGACCATAAACAGATTTTACTTGACAGAACACGTTATAACAAACAGCCCCTACAGCGTTCAGGGTTTTATGACAAACCCAGCAACGCTTCTAAGTCCTTATACAACTTCACCAGCAATCACCAACTTTTTTGCCGGGATAAATCAGCTACTTCTGATGCAGGGAGCAAGCGCAGCAGATCTTCCAAACAAGGCTTATACAATGCTTAGCAATTTTGTAGACAGGCAGGCTCTAATAATGGCTTTTAACAACGTATTTTTCACGCTTTGTTTACTATTTTGTGTCTCTTTTATTTTAAGCTTATTTATAGTAGAAAAGAAGTCTAGCTGGCATAGAGAAGGAGGAAGCGAGTAAAAGTTTCTAATTTTTAAGCCAGAAAATTATTGTAATATCTTACTTTTACAGAAGATTACATATTTTATTGGGATATGGCAAAACTTTTTTATTTTTATATTCATTACACTTATTATCACTTTTAAAATCAGAACAAATACAATCATATTCGTTTTTTGGGCATTCTATCATCATATATCTTGTTTTTTCAAGCCAATTTTGAATATCAGTATTATCCCAATTTAACATTGCCTTTAATTGTTTTAACCTTGGTGTGTCCCAAAGAGAATTTTTATTATTTCTGTCTTTATGAGAAATATTCTTTAAAATATACTTTTCAAATGCTACTTTAAACTCATTTTTTTCACTTGTTTTATCTTCATCCCCTAAGTTCCATTTATCATTATTAAATAATGACGAATATCTTTTTTTTCTATCTATTATAAATAAACTCGGTTTTATTTCTATACTTCCCAAACCTAATGGTTTACCCATACCAATCTTATGGCAACAATTTTCTGGTAAATCTAATACAAATAATAAAGTGCCTAACTCTTCTTTTGTGAGATTTTCAAAACGTATACGCGATTTGAATTTAACATTTTTTTTGATAGGTTTTACAGTAGTATGCTGAGTATCATTTATTGCTTTTCCTTCACTCCAACTGTATTTTTCTGTTGAATCATCTGGTGTATTCCTATGCCAGTAAAGTTTATAGCCTCTAATAAGTGCGTCTTTATCATCCCAATGTTTAAGTTTATTTAAATCAGTATTTTCTTCTTCAGGCTGCTCTAAGTAAAGCTGAAAAGCCGTAGGTTTTGGTGAAGCAAGAATCTTAGGCGAAGTCTCTTCCATAAATATATCACTTTGACCTTCATCTAAAACAGCATCTTCAAAAAATACTCTACTTGCCCATTTGCTTTCTTTCCCAAAAATAGCTTCTGTAAAATCTATTATATCGTCTGATTTTAAGTTTTCGGATACATGAGCACCTATTGTTAAATCATAAGGCAATCTAAAGAATCCCGTATGCCCAAATGCTAATTTTTTGTTCCTATTTTTATCCTCATACTCAACATAAAATACAGGAACACCATTGGGTAATTCTACTTTTTCATTGTTTGATAACGTAACCTCTTTATCCTTAGCCATTTTTAAAATGTCATAGTATTCGGGTATATTCCTATTTGTGTCGTTTTTATAATCTTTCAAGTCATTTTCAGATAATTTTATAAAATCACCTGAATTACTAATAGATTTCACAATCCAATTTTTCCTTTTCCCCTGCATACCTCCAGACCAAACTTTATAATCATTATTATCTATTTCTATCATAAATTTTTTAGATGTATCTTTAAATCTATCATAGCTCGCTGGAATAATCTTATATTTCCCTTTATCATATATAAGATATCCAGCTTTTATTTTATCATTATTAATTTTAGAAGAATATATATCTTTTAAAGTAGACCTCTTGCCAGCAACATCTCTATAATATAACCTTTTATCTTTATCAAACAAGACAAATTTCCCAAAAGAAACAATCTCCACCAAAGTCCTGCTCATCCCTCTTAAAGAACTACCAGGGATTATTGGTTTACCATCTTTTATAGAAAAAAACTCACTTTCTTCTTTATCTCGTCTTATATATACAGGCGTTTTTGTAGTAATTAAAAGGTCTATATACCCTGAATATCTATCTTTATGATATTTATTAAACTCAGGAATATCTTGTGCTTTTACTACACATTCATTTAGTGGAATAAAATTATAAGGAGCTTTAGCAGTTGGTCTATATTGTATTTTTTGTTTAGTTTCATGGTTTTTTTGGTGATTTTCGGTCTTTACATTTTTTTGAGGATCTAAGTTTTTTGATGAATTTGACTTATTATATTCTTTTCCATTAATCACTATTTTCTCAATAACTCCTTTTATTCTTTCAACTTCGCATTCTTTTCCATCAATATTATGAGGTAGGTTAAACCCTTGAGCTTTTAGATTTTTCCCATTTTCAAAAGTTAGTACATAATCATACCCTTTTTTTGTTTTTTGTAAGCTAATTTTAGCTTTTTCCATAATAATACCTCCAAATTTTAAATAACTGATATTTTTAAAAATCTACTGTCAACAAAACCAGCCTGTCCGATTTCATTGTAGCCTATGTAATTTCTTGTGTGTAAAACTAATCTTTTATTATTTAGTTCTTCTATTGACTTATTACCTATAAATTCCTTTGAAATTATATATCTAATTCCTCTTTTTTCAGAAACTTCAATAAATTCACCTTTAACTTTAAATTCAGATCCAGACATTATCTGTTCTGCATCAATATATTCTATTTTTATATCCCCTCCACTACTATCTTCATCTTCTCTATATCTAAATCTAAATTTATCCCCAGACCTCCAAATATATATTTCTTTTTTTTCATTAAAGGCTCGTAATTTTTGAAGATATCTATTAAAATTAGGTGATTCATTATTGTAAAATTTGATTTCACCATTTTGTACTGTTCCAAACAAAACAGCGTAATCAAGCCAGCATACAACATAACCATTTTGTATTTTTTCTATTTTTTCGATAAATTCATTATCCATATCTTTTGCTTCAACTTTTGAGAATGTTACTTCAATTTTATATATATCATCTAACATCCCAATCCCTCACTCTTTCTAAGAATTTTTTAACAAAACCTTCTAATACTTGTTTATTTGTATCATTAATTGCTATCTTATCTGCCTCGTCATCATTTGTAGACTTTTCAATAATATATTTTTGTCCTTTATACACAATTTCTATCTTTTTACCTTTTAAAACTCCTCTGCCTATGTTTTTTTCTCCTCCAATTGGCAAATCTTCGTTCCATAAGTCTTTTAATACCAAAAGTAAAAGTCCAATTTCCCAGTCTTTTGTATCTTTAATTTTTATTTTTAATTGTACATTTTCATCGTTATGCCAAAGAGGTTTAGATTGAAATAAAGCTCCAGACATTACTCCCCCAGTAAACCTGTCAATCTTTATTCTTGTCTGTTCTTTTTCAATCACATCCTCAACTATACTCTCGTCGATAATTATTCTGCTTTTATATTTAGTCTTTTCTTTATTTTCTGTATCAGCCCAACCGAATAATTTTCTTAAATCATTATTTTCTTCTTGATTATTCTTACATAATGTGTTCACAATCTTAAAAACTCTCGACCTTATCGCGCCTTTTAGTGAAGTCCCAGTTAAAACATTTTTGTCATCATATTTTATGTGTACTTTATCCGGATCTTTGGGGTCCGTTGTATATGAACTTATAATAAGTGAGCTCTTTATTGAAAAATCTGCAGTAATAATGCAATCATTATTATCTTTTAAAGGAAGCGAATCTATTTTACTTAAATCTAATTTATCTTTTTGTAAATCCCCGTGCTGTAAGTATTTCAAATAATTTACTCCATCATCGGGAAAATCAAATTTTAATATCTGAAGATTTTTTAACTTAAACCTTCCAAATCCTTTAGTAGTAAATGCACCAAACTGAACCTTACCGGCTCCCAACTCAGTAAGTATAGTTTTTAATATTTTTAGAATCTCAACTTCCTTATCTTTAAAATTTTTTCTTATTTTAATTTCAGCCTTAAATTCAAATTTTAAATCTTTATTAACTATTTCATAATCATATTTTGCTTTATCTTTTGCAATTCCTCTTTTTTCATCTATTGCTACTCCATCTCTTACAGCAATATAGCTTTTATCTTTTCCATTTTTAATCTTTGCATCGCTGACAATAATATGACTTTGAACAGCCTCACTGTTATTTGCATTTTTAGAACCCCAAAAATACTCCCATATTTTTTTATCTTCTTCTTTAAAATTTTTTGAAATGTGATGTCTTAGTGCTCCTACAAAAGAAGTTGCAGGAATATAAGGGTTACCAATCTCATCTTTTATTATTTCTATATCAATAATATCTCCTTTACCTGTACCTATTACAAAAGGTGAAGTGTTTTCTAAAATACCTTTTATGATTATAGTATTTATAAGTTTGGCATTATCGCTCATTTTTCTTCTCCCCCTGCTTATTTAATAATCTCAAGTATCTAAAAAAGCTAATCCAGTATGTTTTTGATAACTCAAAATTATCCAACTGCACATCTAACTCTTGAATAGCTTTTGATAAATTATCATAAAACCTGTTTTCATATTTATCAGAAATATCTAATTTATATAAATCATCCCATAGATTTAAATTTTTTAAGGTTTCACCAGCAGGCTTTTTATCCAGTTCTTTTAATTTTTTTGTTTTCCAGTCATCAAATTTATTAGTTTCAAACAGCATCCCTTCAAGCCGTCCTATCAGATTATTAGAAATAATTTCTTTGTTCCTATATTTATCATGGAAATCCTTTGCTCTTTCAAAAGCTTTAGATTTTAAAATTTCCTCTGCTTTTTTCTTTACTATATCTTCTAAAATAGCTTTTGAGAATTTGGGAGTTATTTCTTCGTTTTTATCGCTATCATCATAGTCAATTTCATAATCTTTTTTCAAAGAGAAATATACACTAACTTTGCCAAATCCTAATTCTGTTTTTTCACCAAAACCATATATTGAAAGATGATTCAATTTTTCTTTTAAATCATTACAACCCTCAATTTTTATTTTAAATACTGAACCTGCTGAATAAGCTAATTCACGTGTATTTTTCATTCTCCAAACACCTATGAAGTTTTCAATATATTTAGTTCTTGCAATAATTTTTTCTACATCAATATCACAATCAAAATGTTTTTTTAGATAATTTTCTAATGCTTTTACAGATATATCAGAAAAACCCCATTCGTTATATAAAATAATAGGAGAAATTGCTACTATAATAAACTCATCTTCCACATCTTCTAAATCGTCTGTGTCTTCTAAATCACCAAATTCTATATTTACTAAGCCATATTGTGCACTTTTTGATCTACCAATAAAAGAGTTAAATTTATCGCCAAATATTCTTTTTATTTCTTCAAGATAGCCTTCATCCCCTATAATAAACCCCTTGAATTCTTCTCCTTCGTTTATTGCCTCATAATAAAAGATTTCTTCTCCTATACTATGTCCTTTTTCTCTGTCTCTTGCATTATGGAAATAAAATGTTGTTGGGACGTCATGATAATAAATTTTATCAGCACTATAACAAACCATTTTATTCACTGGCTTTGTCTTTATGTTTTCAGGAACTTCTTCTAAAATATTGTATACTGAATTAGAATCTTTTCCTTTTTCTTTATGCAAATATAAAGCTGGATAATAAATTTTATTATTTTTAAGTGGATATGCAGGAGTAAATATAATCTCGCCTTTTAAGAATATGTTATGAAAACCATCATCCTCATGGGCAGTCCTACTCAAGTTAAGTTCTTTAATAAATTTACTTGCAAACAAACCTCTAACTGTTGTAGATGGTATATATTTTTCCGTATTAATTGTATTTTGCTCGCCTATCTCTTTTGCTAATACAATCGGAGATAATGTAGTTATCTTGTAAGATATTTTTTTTATATTTTCTTTTTTATTAGCATTAAATTTTTCTGAATCAGAAGATTTAATTTCTTCTTTGATGTCTTTATCATTATCACTATTTAAATATTTAATAGCATCATCAATACTGCTAATTTTAATATCTTCAATAAAGCAACTTATTTCACCAAATCCGCGATTTCTTGATGTACCAATTCTTTTTAAATTAATTGAAGCCAAATACAATAGAGCTTTTTCTTTTTTGCTCAAAGGAGTTATTTCATAAAGTTCACCTTCAAATTCTAAATCAGGCTTTAAAACCCTAAATGTCCTAAGTGAGCCTTCTTTAGCAATTTCTCTATCTTCATCTATAGAAGTTTGCTGCCTTATGGATGTATAATAAGATGCAATTTGAGAAGGATTTATAAAAGTTTTATATTTTTTATTTTTATCATTTTTTAAGTTTTCAATTTCTTTTCTTATATTTTTGTAATTATTTATATATAAATTGCCTATATGCAGCTTTCCTTCTGTAAAACCATCTTCCCCAAATATGCTTTCTACAATACTATATTTTACACCTAATATATCACAAACTTCTTGAGCACTTTCTTTTAATACACCTTTTACACGTCTTGAAGGAATATATGGAAATCCAAAGCCATCTAATACTACATCGCTATCTATTATGCCTGCACCTTCCCCAGAACCTGTTAGCGTGTATGATAATAATTCTATTTTAACCTTCATAATAATCCCTCCGGATAAAAATCTATAAGCTCTATAGCATCAAAATATGGTGTTTTACCATCTATCCATATGTCTAAATGATAGGATCTGTTTGTTATCTCTGGCAATTTTATTCCACTATCTTTTAATTCTTCCACATAAATTTTCGCATTATCTTTATCTTCAAATAGCATTTCTCTTAGTTTCATTACTTTATTTTTGGGAATATTTTTGAATTCTTTAATAATATTCTTCAAATTATCTATTGCCTTTTCATCATTCGTCGAATCTACTCTATAAGGTCCAAAATGAAGATTACCATTTACAGTAGATAAATGTTTATTAAAAATATCATCTAAGCTGCCGCTCCATCCAGATGAAGAGATAAAAAAGTCAATATAAGAACCTTCCTTTTTTCTCGATTCCTTTTTAGCTCTGTCAATTAAATCTTCTGCTAATTTATAAGCTCTATAAAAAGGATATTTCGTCTTTGTTATGCATACACCTCCACATGCAGATAAAGATTCATTGTTTATAGTTTGAGTAGCAAATTCCTTAATAAATATTTCAGCTAACCAAACCCCCAATCTTCCATCTGAAATAAAAGTTATATCATCTCCGCCTAAAACAATTGGTCTTATTGGCAATATGGTTTTGCCATTTTCCGTACTTAATTTAAATTCTCCATCTTTGGAATCAAAAGTTTTACTTTTCTCAATTTTATCTATTAAAATCTCTATCATTTTTTTAAATGTCTTTTCTGTAGCATTCCCCACACCAATCGACAAATTTCTATATTCTATAAGACTTTCGCATTTTGAAAATCTCTCACCCATTTTATTCCCATCAATATGCACAACTGCAATATAGTCTCTGCCCTCTTGTTGACCTAATTCTTCAATGTCGTTTGTTAAGGTATATTTATCATTGAGTATATCTTTTGCTTTGTCTGAAAACTTTAATTTAGCCAAAGCTACTGATGATACAAACTTTCCATCATCATCTTTAAAGGGCTCTGCGCTTTCATTGGTTCTTGGGCAATCAAGTGTAAAACCATATTTAGGTAGTGTAACGTTAGGAAAATATTTGTTTTTATTTTCTTTTAGGTTCTCGTGTAAATTTTTCATAGAATTTTTAAAGTCTTTTAAATCAAATTCATGTATTATCCCAAAAGCTGTTTTTAAACCTGGTACTTTAACTAAAAGAAGCTTCGTATAATTTTTTATAAATTCTGTTGTTTTATCTTTACCTTTAAATAAAACTAAAGCATTTCCTCCACCTATATATCCTATCTCAACTTTATCATTTGCTTGGATTATTTTGATACAAGAAGGATTATTCTTCCATTCGTTAATGTCTATATCCCTGCCAAATGTTATTTTTAAGGCTTCTTTTAGAACATCTTTATATATTTTTTTAACCAAAAATGATGCGCCGATATTTTCTTTTAACTTATTACTTGAAAAAATATATTCCTGTATTGATACAGTATCAATCAATAGTGCACTTAATGTCATCTAAATACCTCCTTACAAATTTTATCTCCAATATCTGCCCAATCATCTATACCAAAAACAATAATCTTATCCTCTGCTGTTCCAGTTACAAAGGATAAATCTTCTTGCAATTTTTTAGTGCCTCTATTACTATCATCTTTATATTCTTTTTTTAGTCCTGTTATTAATATTGCTTTACTTTCATCACCGCCAATCTGTCTTACTCTATGAATTACTTCAAACCCTTTTAATTTGCAATCTCTTTGTCTTTTTGAAGTTGTTAGTGACAAACCTACTAGCTGATAACCATTTATTATGAAAATATCTAATTCAAAATTAGGCGAATTTCCTTTTTGTGCTTTTAATGATATACCTAAATGTTCTTCTTCTTTTAATCCTCTATTCAATAATTCATTTCTTATTTCATTGTAAATGTACCATTCAAACCATTTTCCATCTAAAAATTCTACAGTATCTTTTATACGCTCAGAAAATGCTTTATTATTTGTTATACTGTCATCCGGTATCCATAATTTTTGCTCATCATTTATTCTTTTATCTTCAGGAAATGCATTTAAAATATCCCAAATAAAATCAGGAGTATTGTCATTAAATTTATTTATAGGTGATAAATCATTATTTTTGGAAAGATTATCAATGTGTTGCTTGAATTTGCCTTTATTTTCTAAAATTTTATCGGGTCCTTTAAAAATTTTTCTAAAAGGATCCTCCAGCCATTTTATAAATTCTTCACTTTTTCCATCTTTAACAGCCTTTTCTATTTCCTGTGATATTTCATCAAAACCATTTTTGAATTTTGATTTATAACTGTATGTATCATAAATTTCAAAGCTAACATTTTTATCATATAAATGAATTGATAAAAGTGTATTTATGTCTATTTTTACTTTATCTTTTAGACTTATATCTTCTTCGATATTATCATATATAAGTTTATAAGTTCTTGCATCTAAATAAGAGGCATTAAATTTATCACCAAACTTTTCTTTTAGAAAATTATAAACATGTGCAACCATAGTTTTTGTACCACCAGTATAATTCAAATGAACTTCATCAATATTTCCCTTTGGAAATTTATTTTTTAAATCATCTTTTATACTATTTGGATTAGATATATCAGAAAGAGGCAATAGGGAACAATCATTATTATTTAAATATAAATGTTTTTTTAACTTTTCAGCATATTCACTTGTACTGCTCTGATTAATCTTTTCGTCTTCTTTTGAATAAATAAATATAAATTTATTATACTTATCTTTTAAATAACTCCCAACAACATAATTAGGCAATGGATTTGTGCCTATAAGTAATACTAAACATTTATATCCCATAATTTAAACCTCCCAAAGTAGATATATTTAATTAAATTTATCAACTATTGATTATTGCAAATACTACTGTTTCAATTCCTCATAGGTATCGTAAAAACTTGCTTGGCCAGAACCCTGCAAATTTCCATTTGTGTTTCAATTCCTCATAGGTATCGTAAAAACTGTTAATTATCATGAAAACTGACCCTTTTTTATCACGAATTTTAACCCACCCTTGTTGCTCATAAAATTAATCTTTTTTATCCCTTTCTATTTTTTTGAAGAGTTCTTTCATTCTATAACTCTTTCCAGTTATCAAAAAGGGATAACTGTGATGTAACAACCTGTCTAATATTGCTGATGCTACTACATCATCTCCAAATATTTCACCCCATTCTTCAAATGGCTTATTAGTGGTCAATATTATAGATTTCTTTTCATATCTCTTTGACACAAGTTTAAAAAACAGAGATGAAGCAGACTTGTTGACTTCAAGGTAGCCAAGCTCATCAATTATTATTAAGTCTATTCTTGACAGTAATTCTACATACTCAGCTATCTTAGCGCTAATATTAGCTCTTATTAGTTCTGTCATCAATTCCTCTGCTGTAAAGAATAATACTCTCTTTCTCTGAAGAGCTGCCCTTACTCCTATCCCTACTGCAAGGTGTGTTTTACCTACTCCTGGAGGTCCTACAAATATGATATTTTTTGCATCATCCATAAAATTTAGATTACACAGCTCTCTTATTAGTTTTTCATCTACTTCAGGCTGAAAACTAAAGTCATACTCTTCTATAGTCTTTATAAATGGGAACTTTGCCTTTTTTAACTTTGCCTTGACAGAATTATCTACCCTTGAATCCGCTTGAATTTTTAATACGTTGTACAAAAACTGCTGATAGCTTATTTTGCTCTTTGCTGCATCTTCTGCTTCTTTTATGAATATATCCTTTATTAAAGGCAAAGATAATATTTTGCAGTAATACGTTATTGCCTCTGTAAGATTGTTAGTCTTTTGCATAAGCATACTCCTGTAGTGACCTTTTTACATTTTTAGAAGGTATTTGAGTTGTTTTTATTGTTAGGGATAAAGAATCTTCTTTAAGACTATATTTTTGCAGTTCACCTTTAACAAAATGGTAGTTAAAGATATCATATTTTATGCATTCCTGCATGACTGAAATACAGGATAAGGTATCATAGTATCCAAAAAGAGATAAAATATGTCTTAAATGATATTTTGGATTTAAGCCTTTCTTGTTTTTAATGCGATCTAGAAATAGATCTTTGTCATTAAACATAGAAAAGTGCTCCAGAAACCTGTGACTTAAACTATCAAAGGAACTCTCTTCTACCATGTTGTTATAGTTTTTGTAATGGCTCTTGTTTATTACAATATTTCCTTTGTTTTTTGGTATTGTATGCTCAGCTATTAATTTCTTAGTCTGTGAGTATATATAAAGCTTTATTCCTTTATAGGTTGTAACCCAAGCATCTTTACCTGAAAAATAATGCGGTACAGAATATCTGTTACCATTGTAGCTTATTAGACAATCTGAAGTTACCTTTCTTGATTCAAGAAATGATGATAAAAATAGCTCTTTTTCAGGCAAAGAAATTAAGAGTTCTCTCTCTCTTTCAAAGAACTGATTAGGGACTCCCTTAATAGTGCTGTGATAAAGATTATTAAATTCCTCTTGAAATCTCTTCAGCTTAAAATAAAAATCTTCAAACGAATCAAAATTATTATTTTTGATAAAGTGGTGCTCAATAAAGTCAAATGGTTTTTCTACCTTTCCTTTGCTTTCAGGATAATATGGTCTTGAACGGGTAGCCTCTATGCCATAGTATCCACAAAAGTTTAAAAAGGCTTCATTCCACTTGAAATTGTTACGACTTGGATTTGATACAAACTGTTTAGCGTTGTCCACCTGTATCCTTCTACATATACCACCAGCTTCCTTAAAAGATTCTTGTAAAATAGTGAATATTGTACCCTGAGTAATATTAAGGCTCACGTCAAGAAACTTTTTTCTGCTATAACCAAATATCAATGAATGTAAATAAACCTTTATTTTTTCTAAACCAAAACTTACAGTATATTCAGACCAATCATATTGCATTTGTTCACCAGGAGATGTTTCATATGGCTCGTTATGTTTTTGTAGAAATATCCTTTTAACTCTTTGAAATGTTCATTAATGTAACGGTAAACAGCTATGTTAGAGCCATTGTAGCCTTTAGATCTCAGGTTAGATATGATTGCAGATACTCGTTGTCTTTTAAAGACAAAAGCCTCTTTGATAAACTCATGAAATGATTCAAGTTCCTTGTAAACCATCTTTCCCCGCTCATAGGAAGGATAGGTTTCACTCTTAAGAGCCCTTTTTACAGTATTGCGAGATACTCCCAGAATCTTTGCAATCTTTCTTGTTCCCATACTTGGATTACGTTTCTTCAGATTAATTATTGTTACCCAATCTTCCATCCTTAACACCTCTTATCCTCCCTACAAAAAATTTTGTAGGGTATTTTATATTAAGGTGGGTCATTTTTCATGAAAAAACTGGGTCTATTTTACATGAAAATTTACATAAAAACCAAAAACAACCATAAATACAGAATCAAATACACCAAAGTTTCAATTCCTCATAGGTATCGTAAAAACGTATTACCCCTGAACAATTGGCTTGGTATCGCTGGAAATGGTTTCAATTCCTCATAGGTATCGTAAAAACGCAACTTGCCATCCTAGTGGATGGTAAAGAAGTGTGTTTCAATTCCTCATAGGTATCGTAAAAACAGAAAAAGAACAAGAACCAACAGAAAAAGACAGGTTCTTGTTTCAATTCCTCATAGGTATCGTAAAAACTCAAAATTAATTGAAAACGAACAAGCACTAAACAATTACAGTTTCAATTCCTCATAGGTATCGTAAAAACTCATCCCCTCTTACTTCTACTTCTGTAACAATCCCAGTTTCAATTCCTCATAGGTATCGTAAAAACGGTGGTAAACAAGGCTCAAAAACCATGCCCATTTTAGGTTTCAATTCCTCATAGGTATCGTAAAAACTATAAATTATGTTATATGGTATTGATGTATCTGAAAAGTTTCAATTCCTCATAGGTATCGTAAAAACTCTTATAGTATGTACATCAATGCCATATCTTTCCTTGTTTCAATTCCTCATAGGTATCGTAAAAACTTTGTTTGTATACGTTTCCTTTACAAACTTTAATCTGTTTCAATTCCTCATAGGTATCGTAAAAACTTAGGTGGCAACGTTCAAAGAGACATGATTGAAAGTTTCAATTCCTCATAGGTATCGTAAAAACTATATATAATAATAATAAAAAAAATAAAAAATATAGTTTCAATTCCTCATAGGTATCGTAAAAACTCATTTAGATAATCTGTTAGGCTATATATCTTGAACGAGTTTCAATTCCTCATAGGTATCGTAAAAACACAAAACAAAAAACAAAAAAACAACCCTAAAAGCAATAGTTTCAATTCCTCATAGGTATCGTAAAAACTTAAAAATATTTTTGCTCAGTTAGGATATCAATAGTTTCAATTCCTCATAGGTATCGTAAAAACATATCGTTGTAGATGTCTAATGTATTAGGGCTGTTATGTTTCAATTCCTCATAGGTATCGTAAAAACATGCATAAGGCATTTGATTAGCAGCAAAAAACATTGTAGGTTTCAATTCCTCATAGGTATCGTAAAAACTTGGCTCAAAAAGGGCCAATTCCTGGATGAAGAAGAGTTGTTTCAATTCCTCATAGGTATCGTAAAAACGCTAAATTGGTTTGGTCTGTTTCTTTTTGTAAAGCGTTTCAATTCCTCATAGGTATCGTAAAAACCAAACATTGACCCCCCTATATCAAATGGCTTTCTACTGTTTCAATTCCTCATAGGTATCGTAAAAACTGTTTATATATACTCATATTTATGGTAGTATATATGGTTTCAATTCCTCATAGGTATCGTAAAAACCCTGACTTATAAATGCCTGATTGTGCATCGCCTGCAAGTTTCAATTCCTCATAGGTATCGTAAAAACTCAACCACTACCTGCAGGAACAAATACTATTGGAAACGGTTTCAATTCCTCATAGGTATCGTAAAAACCTAATGCTAGTTTAGATTTTACTCTTAGCTTAGACAGTTTCAATTCCTCATAGGTATCGTAAAAACTCAAGAGGGCGAGGATTTGCCTGTACTCCCTCTTTGGTTTCAATTCCTCATAGGTATCGTAAAAACTTAGAGGACGGGAAAATGCACGAACCATCTATTATGTTTCAATTCCTCATAGGTATCGTAAAAACGGGAGTTCACTTGCGTAAAAAGCTCCCTGAAAATCTTGTTTCAATTCCTCATAGGTATCGTAAAAACTGGTATTGATAATTAAAAGTTCTTTGAAAAGTGCGTTTCAATTCCTCATAGGTATCGTAAAAACCTAATTGCTTAAAAAACGCTCGTATTTAAAAAAAACAGTTTCAATTCCTCATAGGTATCGTAAAAACTTGGATGGAACAATTCCTTATCCTACAACATTGTTGTTTCAATTCCTCATAGGTATCGTAAAAACGGGGGTTTTCGTCGATGAAAAGACTTTCGTCGGAGCGCAAATGAGTTTCAATTCCTCATAGGTATCGTAAAAACTCGCTTTGTAATTGTGAATAGCGCTTTATAACAGTATGTTTCAATTCCTCATAGGTATCGTAAAAACGTTACTGGGATTGGTGTGGGCTGGACCCAGACCATCCCAGTTTCAATTCCTCATAGGTATCGTAAAAACGGAACCCCCTTAGATATTTTTCAGGGAGTTCACTTGCGGTTTCAATTCCTCATAGGTATCGTAAAAACTTTTTTTGTTTATATTTATAAGTTTTTCTTATCGTCGTTTCAATTCCTCATAGGTATCGTAAAAACACTTCTTCTGCCTGCCTAAGCAGGACAAGGAAGTCTGTTTCAATTCCTCATAGGTATCGTAAAAACTCAGCGTTTTTGTATATGGGTTATCAGCATTAAACTGTTTCAATTCCTCATAGGTATCGTAAAAACGGAGTCTCTCATATGAGAGCACCCCCTCAAAATCCCGTTTCAATTCCTCATAGGTATCGTAAAAACAAAAAAATAGGGAAGGTAGAACCCCCTCGTGTATTCTGTTTCAATTCCTCATAGGTATCGTAAAAACTCGAACCCCTCTTTTTGCGGGTCATCAACATCGCCGGGTTTCAATTCCTCATAGGTATCGTAAAAACTATATTATATGCTTCAAGTCTATATAGACATATCAACGTTTCAATTCCTCATAGGTATCGTAAAAACAATATATTATATGCTTATAGTACCTATATTGACTTTGTTTCAATTCCTCATAGGTATCGTAAAAACCAAAATCTACTAGAAGGCCGGGTGCTGGATTTAGTCCGTTTCAATTCCTCATAGGTATCGTAAAAACTTGAAGTGCCTCTATTTGAAGAATTTTGCGCCTGTGTGTTTCAATTCCTCATAGGTATCGTAAAAACTCAGGACGAGGAGGTCCTGATACTCTTCTTTCGTGTTTCAATTCCTCATAGGTATCGTAAAAACGGAAGGAGTAAAATGAAATTAATTTTTGAAAAAACTGGTTTCAATTCCTCATAGGTATCGTAAAAACTAAAATAAATATTGCAATGTTAGAAAAAAATGTTGGTTTCAATTCCTCATAGGTATCGTAAAAACTGGAGCAGACCCTTTCTATTGTGACGGATTTGAAAGTTTCAATTCCTCATAGGTATCGTAAAAACTCATTTGAAAAAACTGGTGCTGTTGACCCAGATTGACTGTTTCAATTCCTCATAGGTATCGTAAAAACATAACTATTTGCAAAATCTGATAGTGAAGGGAACGATGTTTCAATTCCTCATAGGTATCGTAAAAACTTTGAATAGTTCTAAATGCTAATCTCATTTCTTCTGTGTTTCAATTCCTCATAGGTATCGTAAAAACAAGGGGAAAATACCTTTTCAGCATTAGAAAATAGAGTTTCAATTCCTCATAGGTATCGTAAAAACTAACCTTTCAGAAGTTCTTTTACAGTTTTTTCAAAAACGTTTCAATTCCTCATAGGTATCGTAAAAACTTAAAGAAATTTTTTATATAACTTGAAGTATCCGAGTTTCAATTCCTCATAGGTATCGTAAAAACTCTGAAGTGAAATTTCTCTATATTCTTTCATTGCTTTGTTTCAATTCCTCATAGGTATCGTAAAAACTCATCATTTATATCACTCCTTTTTTAAAAGTTTCATGTTTCAATTCCTCATAGGTATCGTAAAAACCAGCCGCACCACCATCTTGGTTTCTTTCTTGCACGCTCGTGTTTCAATTCCTCATAGGTATCGTAAAAACCTGGACGAAGAAGAGTTCGAAACCACAACTGCGCTCCGTTTCAATTCCTCATAGGTATCGTAAAAACCCAATGAGGGTTTGTTAATGGAGACGTTGCTACCTTGTTTCAATTCCTCATAGGTATCGTAAAAACCATATATATGCACATGCCAGTCATGGTCAGAAGACGTATAGTTTCAATTCCTCATAGGTATCGTAAAAACTTTTTGTTCATATTTATAAATTTTTCTTATCGACGTTTCAATTCCTCATAGGTATCGTAAAAACTATTCTTTTCTTTTTTTCTTGTCAAGTGTTTTACCCAGTTTCAATTCCTCATAGGTATCGTAAAAACTTTCCTTTTCAGGACACTTCCTGCCCTGACAAGGAACTGTTTCAATTCCTCATAGGTATCGTAAAAACTGGACTAAGGCATTTGCTATATCGTTAATATCTTGTTTAGGTTTCAATTCCTCATAGGTATCGTAAAAACTCAACATATATTGTCATGTCGCCTATATTATAGAGTTCGTTTCAATTCCTCATAGGTATCGTAAAAACAAAAAACAATTGTAACACAACCAAATAACAAAATTGGTTTCAATTCCTCATAGGTATCGTAAAAACTAGTAGTGATCTTGGGGGTTGAGGGAGTTCTTTCTTAGGTTTCAATTCCTCATAGGTATCGTAAAAACTATAGGGACGATGTTTTATATGTCTTTTACACTTTCCTGTTTCAATTCCTCATAGGTATCGTAAAAACAAAAAGTTTCAAAAACAGAAATACCAGTAAATCTTTCTGTTTCAATTCCTCATAGGTATCGTAAAAACCTGAAACTGTGCTTTCTCCACCAGTTCTTCCAAGATTAGTTTCAATTCCTCATAGGTATCGTAAAAACTTACATTTTCTTTTTTTCTGTCAAGCACTTTATTCAGTTTCAATTCCTCATAGGTATCGTAAAAACTGGTTGTTTTGAAACCAAGACAAGCAGCTTCTTCTACGTTTCAATTCCTCATAGGTATCGTAAAAACGTGGATAAAATGATGAAAATTTTTGTGAAAAAGCTGTTTCAATTCCTCATAGGTATCGTAAAAACGAGAAATTTCAATTCAGAAAGTATTTCGTATACTTTCGTTTCAATTCCTCATAGGTATCGTAAAAACGTAACAGAAGACATCAAAAAATTTAAAGAAATTTGTTTCAATTCCTCATAGGTATCGTAAAAACACGATAACGACTTTGTAAGAGAAATAAAAAGAACTTTGTTTCAATTCCTCATAGGTATCGTAAAAACTTAGAAATCGATATTGAAAATATCATTAACGATTACAGTTTCAATTCCTCATAGGTATCGTAAAAACTTGTGACAAATCTATCAAACAAAATATTTATATTGTCATTGTTTCAATTCCTCATAGGTATCGTAAAAACAAAAATTATTGTGGGCATCATCGCATGTCCCAACTGCGTTTCAATTCCTCATAGGTATCGTAAAAACCTGGGATTGGTGTGGGCTGGACCCAGACCATCCCAGTTTCAATTCCTCATAGGTATCGTAAAAACACGACGACGAGTGTAAACTTATTACAGTTTACGCGTTTCAATTCCTCATAGGTATCGTAAAAACTTACTCCTGAACAACTGGCTTGGTATAGATGGAAATGGTTTCAATTCCTCATAGGTATCGTAAAAACGATATTTCAGAAGAAGACAAACTTATTTCTTTTTTGTTTCAATTCCTCATAGGTATCGTAAAAACGGCTTATGTCGACTAGTGAGCTTGAGCGAATAGCGGTTTCAATTCCTCATAGGTATCGTAAAAACTCTCAATGTCTGAGATTATCTTCTTTATATTCGTCCTGGTTTCAATTCCTCATAGGTATCGTAAAAACCACTAGACTTAACTTACTATTTTAGCATATTAAACATGAAGTTCCAAACTTAAAATAATAAAAAAGCTGAATATTTATGCTTTTATTTTAAAAGAAATTCTGTCTATATATCATATATTTGTCATTATTTGGAATCGACAGATAAATTAAATAAAATTAATATCTGTCTTCTTATCCTTTCCAACGACGATTCTATCTGTATATCTTTGAGATTCGAACTTATAAATAATTAAGCTATCGCCTTCTTCTTCATTTATAATCTTTGCTAGATCAGAAATCAATCTTTTTAGTTGTGACTCAGTTAAATTCCCTTCAAAAACTGAATTTTGGACCCATTGTAAATATGCTCTACACTTTTTTAACATCTTTGAACATCGTTTTTCGTTTACATCATAGTACAAGATTATAAACATTACCAATCCATAACAAATGGCTTATATTCATAATCTTCCATAAGAAACTTTTCAATCTTATAACACTCCAATCTTATTAATCTTCTATAACTAACTTCTCTTTTTAAAGTTGAATGTTTTATTGTCTGATTCAATCTTTCCTGTAATACTTCTAAAAACTTTCTACAACCTGATGGTTTCAAAATAATTCCATTTAAATTATTATCAAAATCTCTACTGTCAATTATTCCTTTGTTCAAAACAGCAAATATGGTTCTATCACCAATTACTGGTTTAAATATTTCTGCTATATCCAGATTCAGAGAGAACCTTCTGAAATTAGTTGAATGCAAAAAGCCTATTCGTGGATCTAGATGAGTTTGATATATTTCAGAAAGGCAATAGGTATATATCAAAGAATTAGAAAAGCTAATCAAAGCATTTAAGTAATCTTTAGGAGGTTTTTTCGTACGTTTTTCAAACGTAAAATCGCTATTATTAATAATATTTTTAAACGCACCATAATAAGATTGTTTTATTTTTCCCTCAACATGCATCAATGTCTCAATACTTTCTTGGCACTCAATTTCTTGCACATAACTTTCAATTTCTTCAATAATACTAATTAAATTTTGCCCCCTTCTATTGTAATATTTGAGAATTTTCAATGAATTTTTTGCTGCACCTTCTACAAAGCTTTTTGCAATCTTAAGCCTTCTACCAGTTGTTTCGTATGCTAAAGCTTGTTTTAATATCATATATCCAGAATTATAATGCTCCCGTGGATAAAAACTTCCTACATAATAGTCATAAAAATTAAAAAAGTGAACAATTATTTGTTTTGTTGTTAAAAATTCTAATGTCTTTTTATTAAAATCTACCTCTCCAAATACAAAAATTTCCTTAATATTTTCTACTGGCAAAAATTTTTTAGTTCCATTTTCGCTTTCAAAGAATAAAGTATTATCTTTTCTTTGAATTCTACCGCTATTAAAAATATAAACAGTCTCTTTCATTTTATTAACTACACAAAGCAAAATTCATAGTGCGCACATTTTGAACAATATTTAATTCTCTTTACTGGAGGTGAATTTTCAGAATTTAATACTTCTTTAATTTCACAAATTCTTTTTTCAATATTATTTATATCTAAAGGGCTTAAAGTAATTTCGAAGCTCTTTTTTTCAAGCGGTATTTTTATCATCCCCTTAATTTCTACTCCTTTTAGTCTAAGAAGATACATATAATATTTCAGTTGTTCAATCCCCGATGGCATAGTGGCTGAAGACTTCTTTATTTCAGCTACAAAATATTTTCCATCTTTAAGCGTTATCATATCAATCTTGGCAGATAAATCAGGAATATATATCTCTTTTCTCTCTCTAGAAAATGATTCTTCGCTTATAAGTCTGCCTATATCAAGGTAAGTAAATTCCTGATCAGCAACCATCTGACGAGACATCAACCATGCTTGTCTTGGGCAAATAAGAAAGGCATTGTAAACTGATGGAGAAATATGAATTTGATTGTAATTCAAATAACTCATTAAACAAACATAAAATTATTAGAATCTAAAATAAAGCCTGTTTCTCTATCATAATACGTATCCAACATTGCGTTACAAACATATCTAAAGCCATTCACTATAGAAGGTAAATTTGAAGCATTTTGGTGCAAAGAAGGCACAGAGATAACATATTTATAAAAATTAGATTTGATTTCTTCAAATTTCTGCTTTTTTAGAAATCTATCCTCAATTTTAATAAGCTCACTATATTCTAACCAAATTTTTTCAGCCTCAGAATTTAATTCAATAAAAATATCTTCTCTGGGATAGTCTTCTTCAATTAAGTGAAAATTAGAAACTGAAATACACCTATCATTATTGTCACCACAATCATATTTTAATTTACACATAGATTCAAATATTTTATCTGACTCAATTTGAGTCTTTTTTTCTTTAATTAAAGAGAAATACTTATCAAGAACTTCTAAAAAATTAGCTTCTTTAAGCTCTTTGTACTCTTGCAATATCTTTTCTGAAATATCAAGCAGCACAGGGTCATAGATATAAGAAGCATAGCTTTTACCAGTATTATCATCCTTTAGATAGTAAATTCTTACTTTGCCTTTATTTAAAGCATTTCTATTACACCTGCCAGATGATTGGTTAATACTGTCAATTGGTGCAAAATCGCGCACTACAAGGTTAAAATCAACATCTACTCCCGCTTCTACAAGCTGAGTAGAAACAACTATTTGGTATTTTCCTCTCTTAATATCATTTATTCTATTTTGTCTATCTTCAGGGAGAATATGGCTTGATAAAAATGTTTTATTAGGTACATCTTTTATTAAATAATAGAATTTTTTCGCAGATGAAATTGTGTTAAAGATAAAAAGAATTGATTTTTCCAAATCAAAATTAATTTTTTGTTTCATCTTTTCTAAAGTAATTTTTTGAGTTATATTAGGAACAATTGTAATCCTATCAAGTGAATTAAAATAAAATTTCTTATCCACCAGATTGATTACTCTTTGATCATTGAAAATCAAGGGTTTGGTAGCAGTCGAAATTATTAAATATATATTTAATTCTTCTGTTAATGATAAAAATAAATTTGTTATAACATTCCAATATTTTAAAGGTAGTGCCTGAATTTCATCCAAAATAATTATAGAATTAGAAAATCTGTGAAATTTTCTTAAAGAAGCATTTTTGTTTGAAAAAATAGTATGAAACAATTGAACAAATGTGGTTATTATAATCTCAGAATTCCAGCCTTCTATAAGAATCTTTGCCTCATTTGTTTCAAATTCAGTATAATCAACTTTATAATATAATTCAGATAGATGATGATGCTTCAAAATAATATTTGAACTTGTTTCTACATTATTTTTCTGTAACACATCTTCGAAAACTTTAGAGTTTTGATCAATAATACTCAAGAATGGAAGCGAGTACACAATTCTAGAAAAGATATTGTTCTCTCTTAAAACTTTTTTAAGTTTTAAAGCAAAGGAAAAACTAATTAACGTCTTACCCATTCCGGTTGGCAAATTAATCATATAAAGTTTATCTTGAATATTAAAGCTCTCTATTTTACCAACGACTTCGTTATATGCTTTCATTCGAAGATCGTTTATAGGGCTGGGCAAAAAATTTCTACCCTTTAAGAAGACATCTACAGCATTAGGGTTAATATTATTTCTCTTTGTAAACGAATCTAAATTACCTATTACAACATCACTTTTATCAGCATCAATTAGTAAAGAAAAAAGAAAATTAAGTTTTATATAATTTCTTGGATCTGAGTTTAATCTTCTGATTTTAGGTCTCAAAGAAGATAATTCTTTTTCAAAATTATTAAACCAATCATAAAGCACGTGCTTAGTTAATAGACGATTTAGCCCTCTAACTTTTATTTTTTCACACAAAATACTAAATTTCTTATCATCTATACTGTCAATTTGTTTGTTAAGAACTTTTAATTCTTTTTCATCTATTGATAACTCATCTAAAATATCAATAAGATTGCTATGATGCCTTTTTACCACAATATATGCAAAAATAGCCAGAATATTATCTTTAAGAATATCTTTTGCAAGATAAAAAGAACAGATAGAAGAAAATAGGCTATGTCTTGTTTCTATATTTTTTAACTTAATTTTATTGTTTTCAGATGAAATATATTCTTGAAAGTAAGAAGTAGCTTTGCCTATATCATGAGTAAGTGCAACAATTATTGCTAAATCTTTCAACTCTTCAACCAAATCTTTAGGTTTTTCATCTAAAAAAGTCTCAATAAAATCAGCAACACTAATCAGATGATCTTCTAAAAGTCTGCCAGGATGAGAGAAAAGCTCAGAAGAAGACAATGTTTTCACCGCTTTCAAGCTTATAAAACTCTTGTACTTTACATTTTATAGTTTTACCGTTAGGCTCAAATATAAAATCATCAAAAAATTTTACTATCCTTTCCTGGTTCATTTCTATAGGTATTCTTTCTTTAAAATATTTTTTATTCTCTTCAAAAATAAATTCATTGTTTACTACTTTACTTAGACCAACTGGTGTAGCTATTTCATCTTTAAGATTAGAAAATCTTTCTGCACTATAATATCCCTTAAACATAAAATTAGCTATCAATTCACTTAAACCTAAAGAAAGAGTAAAAAAACATTTATGTTCTTTCAAAAAACTTGATAATTTATCCATCCATTTTTCATTTTCATGGTAGACAAAAATTCTATACCTTGGATTTTTTAAAAACTCCACTCTTATTTGGGTTCTTGGTTCATGCCTCCCTTTCTTTATAGGACGCCATAAATTATCTTTGGTATTTATATAATTTATGCCAAGACGCACCTTTCTTATAGGATTTACAATCTTAAGTCCAATTTTACACTTATCATATCCAAATACGTTAAGATAATCGTTTTTGTCTACTCCACAAATTGCACCTAACATCCCTGCGATGGTAGAAAAAGGAGGAAAAGCAAAGGTTAGAGGAGAAGATGTGGTATAAAATTTTCTAAAATGGCCATAATCGCCAAAAATTTCAAATGACAATACTTTCATAAGTATTACTCTAAGAAGGAGAAATTTTCTTTTGGAAATCCTTGAAAAACTTTATCAATTGTGCTTTCTTCATTGTTGAAAACAACTTTAACTCTATCATCTGTTTTAAAACGAATTTTTTCTATTTTATCTTTATTTTTATTCAAATTTACAAAGAGATCTGTAACATCAATCTTAACATCAGATATGTCCCTTATTTCTTCTTCATTAATTTCCGATTTAAGATGGATTAACTTATCAAGTTCTCCAATATGAAAAATTTCATTTTCTTTGTAAATAACTTGAAACAGAAATCTTGGCATGTGACCAAACTTAGATGCAGAAATTAAGTTTTTCGTTCCATTCCACATTCCTTCTAACATTAAGTCCACGTCACTATCAGTCAACTTGATATTTTGAATCTTAGCTATATTTTCGTTTACAATACCGTAAAATGCAATTAATGAATATGGCAAAATATACTTCTCAGTAAAGGTGCCTTGTGCTTTCCCTTTTTCTGAAGGCATAACTGTTGTCCCCTTTATATAAGTTAAATCAACTTTGTGAAGTGATCTTCCAAATTTAAACTGAACAGGGCCTGTCTTCACTACACTCTTGCTTTTAATAGCTGCAGTTGAACCAAACAATTTTATATCTATACATCTGTCTACAATAGGATCAGTGCCATATTCCTCAAGTCTTTCTTCCTTTGTCTTTGGTTTCCCATTCTCATCTTCAATCCTTTTAATAAAAATGTCACAATTCTTATAATCAGCCAGATAATCCCTTATGGTTCTTTTTAGCCTTACGTCAGTAACAATATTAATGCCTGTTTCTTCGTCAATCCTTGGTTTATTCTCATCCATAGGATCCCCATTAGGATTTGCATCCTTAACGTCATACAAAAATAAGATCTCAGAACGATTCTTTAGAAGCTCTGACATATTTATTTATCCTCCTTGAATAAAATTTTTTAGGTTAGATAATTAAAAATCTTATGCTCTATTTAGACTTCTTCATTTTCTTTGTCCTCATAGAGTATGTTTCCTACTTCTTTGTAAAGATTCATACCACAAGCAAAATAAAAATTAATTTCTTGAACTGGCATTTTCCAATTATCATCGCTAAGCAACAGTTTTGAAATCTCAGCTGCCAATTTTCTTTTACCAAAACCAAAAGAATCATATTCTATGAATTTGTTTTGAACTGCTGGAAGAAGAAATTTAATATCTGACTGCGTCATCTTTAAATTTTTCAATTTCTTTATAAAGGGGGTTGAACCCCTGTCATCTTTTTGTTTATTTAATAGCATCTGAGTAAGGGACCCAAGTAAGAAAATACCTCTTTTTACAGGTGTATTTAGAGTAGGTCCATAACGAGCAAACAAATCATTAAAAATGCTATTTTCCACTAATTTTGCCTCCTCTGATTTAATAAGTTTTAACTTTTCTAAAAATAAAACGTCCATCATCGCATCATTTACAGTATTTAAAAAATTACTAAAATTGTCTCTAGATTCAATAAATTCTTTACTAATCCTAAGCATAAAAAATTTCGATAAGAAAGAAAGCTCTATCTTTTTATTCATAAAGATGTCATTAACTATCTCAAGAAAAAAACTATCCAGATCATTATTTCTTTTAAGATCATCAGATTTTTTAAAAAATTTCCTTAATCTGCCGAAATTAAAATCTCTTCCAAAAATCTCATCAACATCCTCTTTTGCCTTAAAAATAGCCCTTAATCTTGAAGGAAACACATCTTCAAGAGACAGGAGTATTCTTTCTGCATTGTTATTACTATTTATTTTTAAAAATAAAAAGTTAAATGATATCTGATCATTTTGTTCAGATAGGTTATATAAAACCTCTTCTTCATCATCTGTCAAACGCCTTACAACTTGTTTTTTCAGCGAAATCTTTTTCTTTGTTTGTGAGATTATATCAATAACCTCACTTAAAACTTTATTGTCATTTATTACTAATTTAGGTATAAGAAAATAATTTAAATCATAAAATTGAAATTTGAGTTCAGACATCATAAAACTTTTGCCCTTTTTAAGCAAATCTCTACACTCAGCACAAGTAGGATAATTTTTCCATGCATCTTTCTTATCAAATCCGCCCGAAATAAAGCCAGGCTTGTCTATAGTATAAAAAGTAAAAATATCATTTATTCCAGATACCTCTTTATCTTCAAGGCACAAAGAACATTTAGCTCCTGTTGAAGCAGTTTTCTTATATTTTTCAATTGATTTGTTATCATTAGCATCTTTTAGAAAAGAATAATCACCAGGATATTTACCATCTGAACTTTTTAAAGTTAGATAAATTAAATCTTTTTTGTTAAAATCATTTATTTTTTCAGCAATACTCCTCAAGACCTCTTCTTGATTTATAATCTTTATAATGCCCTTAATAAAAGAAATATTATTTTGTGCTTTTTCAAGCTTTAATACTCCATTAAAAAAACTTTTTATAATCCCTAAGTCTTTAGTTATTTCTTTATATTGTTCATCTTGAGATGATTTTTTATATATTCTTTTAATAGCCTTTGAGTTGTTTCCCTTCTTATTGTCATATAAGTATCTTTCGATTTTCAGGCTATCAAAATCTTCTATTTCAATACCCTTAAACGAAAAGTCATAGTTATCAAACACTATCGTTAAAACTTTACCTTCAATATCAACCTTTTCTTCAACTGTTCCTTTTGAAACATATTTACCCAATTCTCTAATAGCAGCTAACACCTTCTCACCTCACTATCTCAACTAAACCAAATCCCTGACTATTTCTACTACCCAAACCAGCATCTAAAATAAACCTTAGAAATTCAGGTTTAGCATTTAACATGTACAATCCCTTCCATCCTTTAATAATGGTTTTTTTATCCTTTTTTATAAAATATCTAATTGTTTCATATTTTTTATCTTTAAAAAGTGGTTTTATACTTAGTTCATAACTGCATTCACATCCAAAATATGCTTTCCACTTCTTTCTTGCATTTTTATTAATTAGTTCTGAAAATTCGTTTTCAAAAGGAGTATAAAAGTAAGTTTTTCTAGCACCATTAGCAGTTATAAAAGTTGAATGTACTTCAATTGGAGTTAAAGCTTTAACTACTACTGAACCTTTTGCAATGAACTCTTCAAAACTTTTTAAGACACTTACAGCATTAATCCTTAATGAGTTGCCACCCAATTTAAAATCGTCACCTACAATAGAATTTAAGGCTATTTGTTTTAATATCCACTCTACTGGCGAACTAATTAAAAAACTAATTTTATTGTCAAAAGTTATAACATGTTCACTTTTATTAACATACCCCCTTTCTAATATTTCAGAAAAAGAAAAAAGTCTAAATTCCCTTTTTTCGAATTTAAACCCTTCATCATGTAACTTTTTTGCATCCACATAGTCTAATAAATCATAAATTAAGCCCTGAATAAGAGAATTATACCCCGAGCGAAGTTTTATTTCACTATCAGAAATAAATTCTAATTTTATTCTCACAATAATCCCCTAGACTTTTATTTCTATTATTTAACCATATTATGTTAATATGTCAAATTAAAATTTTAAAAGGAATTGTAAAACCAATCTTTTATTACTTAACTAAATTCTAAAGGCATCCCAAACACCTTTTGATATTAAATAAAACTAAACACTAAATTTTATCAATAAAAAACCAAAAAATTACAAATAGGTTTTTTATTTAATTTTTAAAATTGTTTCTTTGCAATCTTTAATACTTCTCAAAAGCCTTCTAAGGTTTTAAAATATTATTTATGTTTTGAGTAGACAATATGATTAAACAAGATTGGGTGAACTCAAAGTATGCACATTTTATCCATAATAATCAGTAGTGTTGTCACTTTGTTTTTTTCTATGATAGTCGCTATTATAGGTAACATAGTGGGCATTGGAGGCGGCGTTATGTTACTGCCCTTTTTCATTTTTTATTTACATCTAAATTCTATAGCTGCTAGCGGGTTAAGTCTTTTTACAATTGTTATAAGCACTATTGGGGGTACATTTGCCTTTATAAGGCAAAAAACAATTAATTACAAGCTGTTTACAACAATAATTAGTTTAATAATTCCAGGTGTAATAATTGGCTCTATTGCCAATAAATTTGTAAATACGCAAGAATTTAAAGAAATTTTGCCACTTTGGGTAATTACAATAGGAATTTTTTCCTTAGTTACCGCCAAAAAACACCCGCTAAAGAATATGAAAGACTCCGAAAATGACTCAATTAAACACAGCAAGCTTACAAAAATTGTATCGTTTATTTCAGGTTTTGTTTCAGGTTTTTTTGGAGTAGGTATAGGTGGAGTAATGGGAACCTATCTGGTAGCAGTAGAACAAATTTCGGCAAGAATAGCCTTTTCAACACTTGTTATGGTGATGACAATTACATCATTATTTGGATTTTTTGTGCATTTTGAAAGTGCAGGATTAAATTTGTCATCTTGGATCGCATATCTAATACCTTTAACTCTAGGTGCAATTTTTGGCTCACAAATAGGCGCATATATTTCAAAAACTTCAAATACAAAAACTCTTAGGCTCTATCAAGGCTATGTGATACTCTCTTTAGGAATCTCTTTACTTATAGTTAACTTTTTAAATCTTATAAAAATTTGACTTTTCAAATAGAATTTAAGAAAATAAAAAATCCTTATTTAATTAATAATAAAAACCCACTATTAGAAGTTAAAACTTTAATAGTGGGTTTAATTTTAAGAGATATTACAGTGCTTTAACGTTTACTGCTCTTAATTTTTTTGAGTTTTTGGGATCCTTTTCTATATCGAAAGTAACTTGCTGACCTTCGTTAAGAGATTTAAATCCATCAGAAACTATTGCAGAAAAGTGAACAAATACATCCTCTCCTCCATTTGCATTAGAGATAAAACCGTATCCCTTTTCTGCGTTGAACCACTTTACCGTACCCTTATTCATCTTGACCTCCTAAGAAATAATACATCCTTATAAAACTAAAAACCCACATATTTTTGTAGCCACAATGCAAAAAAACTTACAAAAATATGTGAGCTTATTTAGCATTTATAAAGTAAGTTAACAATACCACTAAGGATTAGTCTTGTCAATAGGCAAAATTTTATTATTGATTAATATGAAATTTTCAAAATCAGCCTCAGGAAGTGGTTTGGAAAATAAAAAACCTTGAAAGTAGTCACATCCAATGTCTCTTAATATTTCAAATTGTTCTATAGTCTCTACGCCTTCAGCTATTGTCTTTATATTTAATTTTTTTGAAAGAAAAATTATTGTTTCGACAACCCTTTTCGTATACTCATCAAAGATATTTCTTATAAAAGAGATGTCAATCTTAAGATAATCTATTTTAAGCTTTGATATGTATGAAAGAGAAGAATATCCCGTACCAAAATCATCTAGCATAAAACGAATGCCAATACTTGATAACTTTTCTATCAGATTTTTTGTATACTCTAAATTTTCAATAAAAATTCTTTCAACGATCTCGATTCTCAACATATCAGGATCTATGTTAAACTTCCCAATCTTCATGTATAAAATATCAATGATATTCTCTCTGCTTAAAGTTTTATAAGAAAAATTAACTGAAAGTGGTATTTTAATACCTTTTAAATTAAGTCTTGAAATAATCTGTAAAGCAATGTCAAGAACGTACTCTTCAACATAGATTATCATATTTGTGCTTTCAAGATAAGGAATAAATTTCATAGGAAAAATCACTTCACTTCCTTTTTCCCATCGAAGAAGACTCTCTGCTCCTACAATATTAAAGTTCTTGTCTACATAAGGTTGATAGTATAGTACAAATTCCTTTTTTGAAATAGCATCTTCCAACCCACTCTTTAAGATCAAAATTTCTTTAGCTCTCTGACCAAGATCATTTCTAAAAAAGCCAATACAATTTTCACCTTTTTGCCTTGCATCTAAAAGCGCTATTAGAGCTTTGTTAATTAATTGATCAGCATTTTCGCCATCTTTAGGAAAGATGCTTATCCCAATATTAAAGGATACAGAAATTACCTGATTATTATCTACAAGATAGCTTTTTGTAAGAAGATCTAACAGCTCATAAGAAAGATCTAAAATTTCTTCCTCTGATTTTTTATTTTTTATAAAAACTGCAAATCTATCTGATTCAAGCTTGGCTATTGTAGTATCAGGACCAAAAAATGACTTCAATCTCTGTGCAATTTGAATTAATATTACGTTACCCTTATCAAAGCCAAAAGCCTGGTTAATAATTGTAAAGTTTAATGGGTTTATCTTTATAAGAGCCGAAATCGGCTTTTCAGGCGAAGACCTTTTTATAAATAAATCAACTTCGGAATAAAATGAAATTCTGTTTAAAAGACCTGTCAAATTGTCAAAATAGTTCCCGGAAATATCCTTTCCTAACATTACATATTTTCGTTTTTTATCACTTGTTGTTACAGAAAAGATCATCGTATCAAGATAGAACAAGGATTCATTCTTTCTTTTTCCTATCATGTTAGAGTGAAAGGTAGAACCTTTTTTCAAAATTTTTAACATATTTTCAAAAAAATCAGCCCTATCGAATTCTGATTGAAATATTTTAATATCATTGCCAATAAGTTCATTTTTTGAAAAACCTGAGATATTTAGCGCTGCTTCGTTTACAAACAAAATATATCCATTTTCATCCATAACAAGAAACCATTCATGTGTTTTTTCGCTGGCTTTTTGAAGTAAAACTAAGCTGTTTTGATATTCTATTTTTTCCAAAGCAAAAGAAATGTCATTTTTTACCTCTTCCAAAAGTTCTATAACTTCCCTCGATTCAGACAGTTTCATAGAATCATAAATCATGAATAAATATTTAACTTTATTATCTTTCAATATAGGTACAGAACAAATTGATTGTGTATTAAATTCTTTATAATATTCATGCCAATATCTTAAAGTTTTGCTCTTCATCACGTCTGAGAGAACAACAACCTTTTTGGTGTTATATGCTTTTGCTATTGACCCTCTTCCATAAGGCACATTTGGATCAATACCGATGATTAGATTTTCAAAAGCCATTTTTTGCTCCTTCGATTTTGATTCTATAAATTTTGCTCTAAATCTTCTGCTGTTCTCATCGATAAATCCAACGCTTGCAAGAGTAAATCCTACTTCGTTTACAAGAATTTTACATATAGTTTTTAACAAGATATCTTCATTTTCTTCTCTTATAATTAATTGATTTATTTGTTTTAGTGTATAAAAAAGCTTTTCAATTGACTTTTCTCTTGTTTTGTCAAGAACTATTACAAGCTCAGAAGATTTACCTTTATAAAGGATTTGATATGTAGACGTTTGCACCGGAACTAAGCCGTTTTTACACTTGTAATAGTGATATTCAAATTCTTTAGAAAAATAATCTTTATTTAAACTCTTCTTTGAAAATCTCTTCAGATAATCTTCATCTTCAGTAAAAAAATCAAAAAAACTCATCCTCACAAGTTCATTTACATCATATCCTACTATTTGAGAAAATCTATCGTTGGCAAAAACTATCTTTCCGTCATTTTGGTAAATACATACACCAAATATCGTCGAATTGATAAAATTATCCAAAAAATCGCCACTTATCAAGTTTTCTGCCTCAACTTTCTATAATATCGGATATAGAATATTATAAAATAATCATTCATTTACTTTATCAAAATCAAAAGCTATTTACAATGGCCAAAATAATTGATAAGAGTTAATTTTCAACTATTGTTAAATTAGGAAGATAGAAAAATATATTAAACTAACTTTATATTAGCTGTATAATAGAATAAATATCAAAGGAGGTGGAAAGGATGAAACAAAACGAAGGAACAGTAGACAGAATCATAAGGTTCATTTTAGGACTCGTTCTTATTTATCTAGGCTTTTCAATGCAATTTAATACTGTTGGGATAATTTTAACTATTATTGGAATCGTTCTTCTATTTACAGCTGTCACAGGTTATTGTGCACTTTACAGCATTTTAAAAATTTCTACAAAGTGAACGTAACCTATTTTTGAAGGTTTACTTTTAAAGCAAAAGTGTTATTATTAAGTTAAGTTAAATAACACAGGACAGGCGCGCAACTTACAAGCTAACTACTTGAGGAAAGTCCGAGCTCCACTGGGCAGGATGCTGGTTAATTGCCAGAGAGGGAAACCTCTGGATAGGGCCACAGAAAAAAACTACTATCTTTTGATAGTACAGGTGAAAAGGCGAGGTAAAAGCTCACCGGCAGAAGAGCGATCTTCTGGCCAGGCAACCCCCATCCGGAGCAAGGCCAAATAGGGAAGGAGACTGCCCAGGTCGCTATTACTTCCGGGTAGGCCGCAAGAGACTGAGGGAAACTTCAGTCCCAGATAAATGGTTGCGATCCCTTTGTGGGATACAGAACTCGGCTTATAGCCTGTCCTGTGTTTTAAAACTCTTAAAGTTGTAAAAAATTAACAATAAAATTCCTATATCTATATATACGTCTGAAAGATTAAAAACTGGCAAAATATGAATATCTATAAAATCAATTACCTGATGAGATCCTAAAGCCCTATCCAGTAAATTGCTAAATACTCCAGCAATTATAAAAGACAAAGAGATTCTAAGATTTGGAGATTTAAACCACAAAATCACGCAAGATATCAAAAAAAGAGAGCCCACAGCTATAAAAAAATATGTCTGACCACTAAAAATTCCCCACGCCCCCCCTAAATTTTTTACCAGAGTAAAGCGTATAAAAGATAGATCATAACTTCCCTCTGACAAAATCTTTACAGCAAAAAATTTTGTCAATCTATCGAGCAAAAAAAGAACTAAAGTTAAAGTTAAATAAAAGAGGTTTTTTAGGTTCAATATTTTAGTTATTTTGGCTAAACTACCAAGATTTCATATATTTTTCCTGTTCTTCACTTAAGGTATCTATGCTCATGCCCATTGATTCAATTTTTAATCTGGCTATTTCCCTGTCAATTTCTATTGGCACGGGATAAACTCCTATTTCTATTTTGTTGTTTAACAGATAAAGTGAACTTAAAAACTGATTTGCAAAGCTCATATCCATTACGCTTGAGGGATGTCCCTCGGCAGCTGCAAGGTTTACAAGCCTTCCTTCTCCAACCAAAAACACCTTTTTCCCATCTTTGAAAGTATACTCATCCAATTCATGTCTAATTCTTCTCTTTGAAACCTTTTGCTCTTCCATCTTATTTACTTCAATCTCAACATTAAAGTGGCCTGAATTTGCTAATATTGCTCCATCTTTCATCTTTAAAATATGATCAAATCTAATAACGTTGCAATTGCCTGTAACAGTAATAAATATATCCCCTATTTTTGCAGCTTCATCCATTGGCATTACATCAAAACCGTCCATTATTGCCTCAAGAGCCCTTACCGGTTCAACTTCTGTAACTATTACCCTTGCACCCATTCCTTTAGCCCTCATGCTCACGCCTTTTCCACACCAGCCATATCCTGCAACTACTACTCTTTTTCCTGCAAATAATATATTTGTAGCCCTAATAATGCCATCCAGAGTGCTTTGACCAGTACCATATCTATTATCAAAGAAGTGTTTTGTCATTGCATTGTTCACAGCTATGAATGGAAATTTTAATAATTTTTCTTTGTTAAGGGCTTCAATTCTATGAACGCCTGTGGTGGTTTCTTCACAACCTCCAACCACTTTATCTGCAAGTCTAGGATATTCTTTATGAAGAGTAACAGTTAAATCAGCACCATCATCAATTGTTAGATCTGGTTCAGATTCAATACATCTTCTGATATTATCCCAATAACTCTTAGAATCTTCACCTCTTTGTGCAAAGACAAAAATTCCTTCTCTTGCAAGATAAGCTGCTACTTCGTCACTTGTGCTAAGAGGATTCGATGCGCATAAATATACTTGTGCACCTGCATCTCTAAAAGTAGTAATTAAATTTGCAGTTTCAGTTGTTACGTGCAAACATGCAGCAATCTTTTTCCCAGCAAAAGGCTTTGAATTCTTATATTTTTTTCTGAGGATATCAAGAACTGGCATTTCACGATATGCCCACTCAACCTTTTTTGCACCCTCATCTGCCAAGCCGATGTCTTTAATTTGATAGTTCATCTAAAACCCTCCTACATCTATCACAAATTTTTAGTTCGTTACTTGCTACGCTTTCTTGATATTGCCAGCACCTTTCACACTTTTCCCCTTTTGCATGAAATACTTCTATTCCAAATTCATCGTTTTCAAGTGAAAACTTGGAATTAGACATTTTATCAATAGTAACTTGTGAAACAATTAGTATTTCTGGCAATATATCTTTGTACCTTAACAAAGTATTCTTTAATCTTTCGCTTTTTGGAAAAATATTTACGTGTGCCTCCAATGAAGATCCTATTAGCTTATCCTTTCTTGCCTCTTCAAGAACCTTTTTTGCCTCATCTCTAATTTCAAGCAGAACATCAAAATCCACAGGTCTTTCAACTCCCTCCAGATTTTTCGACACATCAGGATATGAAGCAAAGAAAACACTTTCAGGAAGCGTATTGTCAAACTCCCTCAAATATCCCCATGCCTCTTCTGAAGTAAACGATATTATTGGGCAAAGAATTATTAGAAGATCCTTTAACATCCTGTAAATAACTGTTTGAGCAGACTTTCTTTCACTATCAAATCCTGCATAAAGCCTATCCTTTAAAACGTCTAAATAAAAAGCGCTCAAATCTATTGTCATAAAAGATTTTATTTTATAAAGCATCTTATAAAATTGGTAGTTATAAAAGTATTGATCTATCTCCTGTATAAGGTCGTTAAATTCAGAATAAATATACCTGTCAAGATCAAGCCATCTATCAGGCGATATTGAGTCTTTTGGATTAAAGTCATTCAGTAAACTAAGCATATACCTTATAGTATTTCTTAATTTTTTATAAGTATCGGATTGCTGCTCCAATATTCTGTCTGAGATTGCTACATCCCCCGTATAATCAGAAGATGCCACCCAGATCCTTAAAACATCTGCTCCACTTTTTTCTATAACCTCAAGAGGTGCGATTACATTCCCTCTTGATTTTGACATCTTGTAACCCTCTTCATCAACAATAAAGCCGTGAGTGAGAACGCTCTTATACGGTGCCTTCCCAAAAACAGCTGTTGAAGTAAGTAAAGATGACTGAAACCAACCTCTGTGCTGGTCAGTGCCTTCAAGATACATATCAGCAGGCCATCTGAGTTCTTCTCTTTGTTTCAATACGCATGCATGGCTTGAACCAGAGTCAAACCATACATCCATAATATCAGTTTCTTTTCTAAAATGTTTTCCTCCACATATAGGGCATGTATAGTCTCCCAAAATTTGAGAAGCATCTTTTTTAAACCAAGAGTCTGAACCTTCTTTGGAAAATATTTCACAAACTTTATTTATTGTAGCCTCATTAATTATTGTTGAATTGCACTTCTCACAATAAAAAGCTGGAATTGGCAACCCCCAAGATCTTTGCCTTGAAATACACCAATCAGTTCTGTTGGATATCATAGCACTCATTCTCTCAAGGCCACTTTCTGGAATCCATCTGACTTCTTTTGTAGCCCTTAATGCTTCTTCTCTAAAAGCATCTACCGATGCAAACCACTGTTCAGTAGCTCTATATATAAGCTTTCCTTTACATCTCCAGCAATGCGGATAAGAGTGTTCAACCTCACTTTTAGAAAGCAAAAATCCATTTTTTTCAAGATCTTCAATTACTGCCTTACTTGCATCGTGAACAAAAAGATTTTCGAATCTTTGAGCTTCTTTAGTAAAAACGCCCTGGTCGTTTAAAAGGGACTCAACTTCTAAATTTTTCTGAATGCCTATTATATAATCTTCTGGACCGTGACCTGGAGCCATATGAACGATTCCAGAACCATCTTCCATACTTACAAAAGGAGCAGTCACAACAATTGATCTCTTCTCAGGAAAAAGCGGATTAGATGCTATTATTCCCTCTAAATCTTCTCCATTAACCGTTTTTACAACTTCATAAGTGCCTAAAATCTCTTCAAGTGCCTTCAGCCTTTCTTTTGCAACAAGTATACGCTCATTTTTGACTTGAACTAAATCATAAAGCGAATCCGATTTTACAGCAAGCCCCTTGTTCGAAATCAATGTCCAGGGCGTTGTAGTCCAGATGAGTATCATATCGCCTTTATCCAACACACCTTTGCCATCAACAACAGGAAATTTTACAAAAATTGATGGAGAAGTAGTATCGTAATATTCTACCTCAGCTTCAGCTAATGCAGTTTCACATGAAGGACACCAAAAAACTGGCTTTAAACCCTTATAAATGTATCCCTTTTTGTACATCTCCCAAAATATTCTAATTTGCATTGCTTCGTATTTTGGATCCATTGTGATATAAGGTTTATCCCAGTATCCAAATACTCCAAGTCTGATAAACTGTTTTCTCTGTCTATCAATAAACTTCAAAGCATGCTCCTGACACATCTTTCTAATGTCTGTTACAGTAAATTCTTTCTTACTCTTGCCCAACGTCTTTAAGGCTTGAAATTCTATGGGTAGACCGTGACAATCCCATCCAGGTACATATGGAGTGTACTTTCCCTTAATCATGTAATATTTGTTTATCATATCTTTCAAAATTTTATTAAAAGCAGTACCTAGGTGAATATCTCCATTCGCATATGGAGGACCATCATGGAGCAAAAAGAATTCATTATTAACCCTTAATTTTACGGCTTTTTCAAAAACGTTTTCTTTTTGCCATTTTTTCAAAAGCTCTGGTTCTCTTTGTGTAAGCCTAGCCTGCATTGGAAAATTAGTTTTTGGTAGCTTTAAGGTTTTTTTGTACTCAACCATCATACAACTCCTTTTTTATTTATATCAAAAATTAACATTCTCAAAAATATAAAATTAATCAAGCAAAGTCAATATCTCATTCGGACTGTATACGCCATTTTCAGTTATAATTGCTTTAATAAACTTTGCAGGAGTAATATCAAAAGCATAGTTTAAAGCGCTTGTATCATCTTTACATGTAAGAGAACTCATGCATCTAATAACTTCAGCTTTATCCCTTTCTTCTATAGGAATTTCTTCACCAGTTGCTATAGAGAAATCAATAGTGCTCATAGGTGCTGCCACATAAAAAGGAACGTTATAAAAGTTGGCCGCTAATGCGTGCATAAAGGTGCCGATCTTATTAGCTGTGTCACCATTTGCAGCAATTCTATCAGCTCCAACTATTACAGCATCAACCATAAAATTTCTCATTAGCATTCCAGATGCCGAATCTACAATCAACTTATATGGAATAGCATCTCTCTCAAGTTCGAAAACTGTAAGCCTTGCACCCTGTAAAAGTGGTCTAGTTTCAGAAACATAAACTAAATTTAATTTTCTCATTTGAAACATCTTTCTAATGACTCCAAGTGCAGTTCCGATACCCGGAGCTGCAAGAGAGCCAGTGTTACAATGAGTCAAAATACTTCCCTCTGGCAAAACCTTTGCACCATTTATAGCAATTTTTTCATTTATTTCAATTTCCTGAAGATATAAAGAATATACAAAATCAAATATTTCATTTAAATTAATACATTTGCCAACAAAATCTACTACTTTATCTACACCCCATGAAAGATTTATAGCTGTAGGGCGAGAGCCTTTAATTCTATTAGCCTCCCTTTTAAGGGATATCTCATCAACTAAAAGCTTATTGTCGTTATAAATAGATAAATAAAGAGCAAAAGCCCCACAAATGCCAATGGCGGGTGCTCCTCTAACTCTAAGATTTTGTATGGCCTCAATTATCATATCTGCGTTAGATAATTCAAGCCATACTTCCTCAAATGGCAACTTTGTCTGATCGAGTAGCAATAAAGAATCTTTCTTGAATTTCATTGCTTCAAATATATGTTTGTGCATAAAATCGTAACTCCTTAAATTAACATTATTTCTCAAATAATTTCAAATGCCATGCTAATTTTGCACTCTCTTCTAAAAGTTCAGATAAATAATAACACTCTTTAAGAGTTTTACCAACTACAATCGTTCCATGATTCTCAAGTATTCCAACCTGAATGTCATTTGATAGATGTTCAACAACTCTTTTCCCCAACTCTGAGCTTCCAGGCTGAGCAAAGGGTATCAGTGGAATTTCTTTTAAATAAATCCTCGCTTCTTCAGTAAACACTGGAATGGCGCTTTTCAAAAAAGCAAAAAGAGTTGCATAAAATGAATGTGTGTGGAAAATTGCTTTAACAAATGGTAATTTTCTATAAATTTCAAGATGCATTGGATATTCAGAAGATGGCTTATAATTGTTTTTGAAAGTCCCATCAATATCCATTATGCTAATTTTCCATGGTAATACGTCAAAAAATGAATATCCAGAAGGCTTTATATATATTTTATTATCCTTGAACAAACTTATATTGCCACCTTTTGCCCTGGCAAGTCCTCTTAAATAAGCAATTTGAGACCAAATAAACAGATCAAATCTTGGTTGCATCGACCTTGCCTGCAAGATCAACTATTAGATCTCTTAATTTGTCACTGTTATTTGAAACTACTTCTATAACCTCCTCTGCTGAAGTCTTTAAAGGATTGTCTGGACTTGCAATATTAGATATTAAAGAAAAACAAAGCGTTTTTATTTTTAACGCATTTAGGGCTATGACTTCCATAACAGTAGACATCCCAACAATATCAGCACCCATAGTTCTCATAGCTCTTAGTTCTGCAGGAGTTTCGAAACTAGGACCTAAAACGCCCACATACACAACCTCTTTTGGCTCGTATCCCAAAACGCTCACTGATTCAGATTTTGCTAACGTTCTTAATTTTTTGTTATAAGCATCGCTCATATCCACAAATCTTTCGCCAAAATATATATCAGCCAACCCGATCAAAGGATTATAACCTGTAAAATTAATGTGATCCTTCACAATTACTACTTCTCCAACTTTTAAACTGCTATTGATTCCACCAGAAGCATTAGTAAGATAGGCTATATTGGGCTTAAATCTAGATAGAACTACTATAGGAAATATTACTTCCCACACACCATAATTTTCATACAGATGAAACCTGCCTTCTAAAATTACATATGGTTTTGAATTTATGTAAACAAGACTCAATTGAGAGCGATGAGATGGCGCAGATGCTTTAGGAAAAAACGGAATTTTATCGTACTTGATTATCAGATCCTTTTTCAATTTATCAAATGCTTTTCCAAATCCGGAACCAAGTTCAATTATCCCTTCTATTTTCTCTGGCAAATAATCTCTCAAGTACCTTGATGCAGCCTCACAATTTGCCTTAAACTCAAATTCATTTAAAAACGAATAGCTTTTCATATCCTTTTATTGCTCCCATCCTTTTATTTTTTTAAAAATATTTTCTGATTTTATTAGTAAGATTTTGTTTTTGCTTTTTTCTCCAGAAAATATTTCAACATCCTTTCTTTTACAATCAAAAAATTCTGAAATTAGTTCTATAACTCTTCTATTTGCTTTTCCGTCTTCAGGTGGAGCACTTACTTTGCAATAAATCTTCCCATCTTTTATTTCAATAGATTCTTTTTTTGCATTTGGTGTAACTTTAAGTTCAATTTTGTAATCCATGCCTATTGAGAAACCGAACTTTCTCTTTCCATATTCTGAATTTCTCTGTTTACAAGGGTTTGAAGTCTCGAAATAAACTCTTCAAGATTCTTTAACTCTCTTCTCTTTTCTTGTCTAATTCTTTCTATGTCTGCAAAAAGCTTTGTATGTTCTTCTTTTGTTCTTTGTATCATTGCCCTGCATTCTTCTTCTGATTTTATCCTTTTTAGCTCTACTTCTTTCTCAACCTGAAGTTTTGCTTCTTCAACCTTTTTTTGAATCAACGATAGAAAATCGCTAGTGGAGGCTTCAAGTTCGCTCTTCTTTTGAGTTGTTTGAATACGAGATCTTAGATAGTCATTCTCCTTTTCCAACCTCTCGATTTCAGAAATCATTTGAGAAACAACTTCAGACAACTCATCCAAGAATTTGTCAACCTCTTCTTCTTTATAACCTCTTAATCCTTTGCTAAATTCTTTGTTCTGAATGTCTAAAGGAGTAATACCAGGTTTAAAAGTCACTCCATTTCCCTCGCTCTCTGATATGCTTTTATAACAGCCTGAATTATATTTCCCTTCACACCAGTAGATTCCAAATACAAAAGTCCCTGAGCTGTTGTGCCATTTGGCGACATAACAGCTTCTTTCAGATGAACTGGATGCTCGTATATTTCCACTAAACCAACAAGTGATTCGAAAAGGTGTTCAACAATTTTCTTCGATATACTTCTTGAAAGCCCAATTGTAACTCCTGAATCAACCAAAGATTCCATTAATAGAGCTACATATGCAGGGCCCGAACCTCCAAGGGCTGTAAATGCAGCAAATTTGTCTTCCTCTAGTCTTACAACATCACCTAAAGCCGACAAAATAGACTCAACATCCATCCAATCCTGAGGTTGAATAAGACTTGATGCGCACATTGCCATCAAACCATTCTGATTTATTACACCTAATGTCGGCATAATTCTAAACGCTCTTTCTATACCCCCTTTTTCATAAAGCTCGTTAAGAGTTATGCCTGCCATAACGCTAATAACAGTTTTATCTTTAAACAATGCCTTTCTTTTCATAGATTCTGCAAGCGATCTGAATTGATCAGGTTTTAAAGTTATAACTACAATATCTGACGATTGAACAAGCTCATCGTTGGAAGAAAATATTTTAAGAGAATACTTTCTACCAAGTTCTTCTCTCCTCTCAAGCCTTCTATGACTAGCAGCAACAAATATCTTTCCTTCCTCATGAAGAGGCTTAAGACCCTTTAAAAAGGCCTCTCCAACTCTTCCTGCACCTAAAATTCCTATCTTTATCATATTTCTAATCCCTCAAAAAATGCTCTACCAATTCTAACCATATTAGAGCCTTCCATTATGGCTACCTCAAAATCATCAGTCATGCCCATTGATAATACGTTAAGGTTATACCCTTCTGCGTTCAATCTTTCATAGAGTATTCTAAGAGTAGAAAACTCTTTTCTTATCTTATCTGTATCATTGGTTAGAGAAGCCATGCCCATTAAGCCCTCAATGTTTACAAATCTTAAAGACGAGGTAACTCTAAAAAGGTTCATGACCTCACCAGGCAAAAATCCGTATTTTTGACTTTCACCACTAATATTTATTTCTACAAGAACTGGCATCACAATCTTCTTTTTAGCAGCCCTTTCGTTAATTTCGGTTAACAGTTTTAATGAATCTACCGATTGAATCCTGGTAAAGATATCAAGAGCATCTTTTACTTTATTGGTTTGAAGATGTCCAATCATTTCAAATTTAACGTTGCTTAGCTCTTTAATCTTTTCCTTTGCCTCTCTAACCCTATTTTCTCCAAAAACATTAAAGCCCATCTCAATTAGAGCTCTTATTATTTCAGTAGATTTTGTTTTTGTAACAGGCAATATAAAAACTTCATCTTTTCTTTTGGCTGCTTCTTTAGCCTTTTGAACGCGTTCTTTTACCTTTTGAACGTTTTCTTGCAATTTTTTCTTCCAGTCCAGTGGCAAAATCGACCTCCTTGTCCTCAAAGATATTTTTTAATAATTTTAATAGATCTCTATACTTTGCAGCTTCTTCGAACTTCCATTCTTTAGCATATTCTATCATTTTTGTTCTTATTTCTTTCTCAGTTAATTCTAAATCATTCTTATTAGATTTAATTATAGATCTAAGTTCTTCTTCAATCGAGTTTCCTTCGGAATCTCTATCAACAATATCTGATATTGGCTTGGATATTGAAGTAGGCGTTATATTATGTTTTAAATTATACTCCATTTGAATCTTTCTTCTTCTATTAGTTTCATCTATAGCCTCTCTCATGGACTCAGTGATTTTTGATGCATACAGTATTACCTTTGATTCTACGTTTCTAGCTGCCCTTCCAATAGTTTGGATTAAAGAAGTAGATGACCTCAAAAAACCTTCCTTATCAGCATCCAGAATAAGAACTCTGGTAACTTCAGGCAAATCTAATCCTTCTCTTAATAAATTAATTCCTACCACCACATCATATTTTCCAAGCCTTAAATTATGAAGAACGTCAAGCCTTTCAATGGCATCCTGTTCAGAGTGTAAATAATATGCCTTTATTCCTTCCTGGATTAGATAGTTTGCAAGGTCTTCAGCCAATCTTTTTGTAAGAGTCGTTATAAGAGTTCTAAAACCTCTCTTAGCGTTCTCCCTTGTTTCATTTATAGAATCATTAACTTGACTTTCAAAATCCCTTACCTCTACTATAGGATCTAGTATACCTGTTGGCCTTATTATCTGTTCCACAATTTGAGAGCTGTTTTCCTTTTCAAATGAGGCAGGCGTAGCAGACATAAAAATTATTTGATTAGCTTTTTCAATAAATTCCTCAAACCTAAGAGGTCTGTTATCGTAAGCTGATGGCAATCTAAAGCCAAAATCAATGAGATTTTTCTTTCTTGCCTCATCTCCCCTATACATTCCTCTTATTTGAGGAACAGATAAATGAGATTCGTCTAATATAACGAGAAAATCCTTAGGAAAATAATCTAGAAGTGTAATAGGAGGTTCTCCTGGCTTTCTAAAAGTAAAATGTCTTGAATAATTTTCCACTCCTTTACAATATCCAATAGTTTGAAGCATCTCTATATCATACAAAGTTCTTTGTTCGATCCTTTTGGCTTCTACAACTTTACCTAGACTTTCAAAGTACTTAATTCTTTCTTCAAGCTCAACTCTAATCGAATCTATTGCCCTTTTTAGTTTCTCATCTCTCAAAATAAAATGAGATGCTGGGAAAATCCACAGGCTTTCAATCTTTTCAACTGGTTCGAGACTTACAGGATGAAGCTTTGTGATGCTTCTTATAGAATCTTCATCAAACCTAACTCTATATGCATATTCATCAAAAGAAGGTATAAAATCAACTACGTTAATATTTACCCTAAAATTGTTTCTCTTAAACTCATAATCATTTCTTTCATAAAGCATATAGATTAATTGATCAATAAAGTCGTCTCTACTTAACTTATCACCTTCTCTAATAACAAACGAATTAGTCTTATATTCTTCTGGCTGACCAAGGCTATAAATGCAGGATACACTTGCTACAACTATTACATCTTCTCTTTCAAGAAGCGAGCGAGTAGCAGAGTGTCTATATCTATCTATCTCGTCATTTATCGATGCATCCTTTTCTATATATAGATCCCTTTGAGGTATGTAGGCTTCTGGTTGATAGTAGTCATAATAACTAATAAAGTATTCAACTGCATTTTCAGGGAAAAAAGTTCTCAATTCAGAACACAGTTGTGCAGCAAGGGTTTTGTTTGGAGCCATAATTAATGTAGGTTTTTTTACTCTATTTATCACATTTGCAATGGTAAAAGTCTTTCCAGTTCCAGTTGCACCCAATAAAGTTTGATACTTATAGCCTTTTTCTACTCCCTCAACCAATTGATCTATCGCTCGTTCCTGATCTCCGGCAGGCTTAAAGGGCTCAAATAGTTTAAAACTGCTCATTATCTTTACTTCTCTTTTGGACTCATATAAAGTCTTAGGGCTTCTCCTAAAAAGTTAAATCCAAGAATAGTTAGAGTAATACATAAACCAGGAAAAATTAAAAGATAAGGATATTCGAGAAAATAATCCTGTGCCTCACCAAGCATGTTGCCCCAACTTGCATAGGGTGGTTGTACTCCTAAACCCAAAAAAGAGAGTGCAGACTCAGTCATAATTGCACTGGACATTCCTAAAACAGCAGAAACTAAAACTATATTAAGCACATTTGGCAAAATATGCTTCCTTAAAATCCAAAAATTGCTTGCACCAAACATCTTGCTTGCTAGAACAAAGTTGGAAGTCTTTATCGACAAAGTTTGTGTTCTAACAAGTCTTGCTATTCCCATCCAGCTAGTAAAACCTATAATAGCCATTGTATAAATAATTTCCGGCCTTTTTAACACAGATTGAACTGCCAGCAGAAGGAAAATCAAAGGAAAGGAAAGCATTGCGTCAACAAATCTCATAAAGAAAAAGTCAAATGTCTTGCCAAGTAGAGCAGACATGCTGCCTAAAAATGTACCTAAAAAAACAGAAATGCTTACAGCAACTAGAGCAACGCCTAATGATACTCGCCCTCCATATAGCAGTCTGGAAAAAATATCTCTTCCATAAATATCCGTACCTAAAGGATGCAAAAAAGATGGTGGTTGCGGGGTTCCTAGTGTAGAAAAGTCAAAAGCTTGCGGCGAATAAGAAGTTAAAAGGGGTGCAAAAATTACACCCCCTATAATTGGTACCAATATTACAAAACCCAAAATAAAGTAAAATCTCGATAAACTTTTCAAATATCCTTAAATTTATTCGAGTGTCTTAGTGACAACGCCAGCACCTACAGTTCTGCCGCCTTCACGTATTGCAAAACGAAGTCCTTCTTCAATTGCTACTGGAGATATAAGCTCTACAAGCATATTTATGTTGTCTCCAGGCATTACCATCTCTACGCCTTCTGGAAGTTTTATTGTACCTGTTACGTCTGTGGTTCTGAAGTAGAACTGTGGACGATATCCGTTGAAGAATGGGGTATGACGTCCGCCTTCTTCCTTTTTAAGGACGTATACCTCTGCGTTAAACTTTGTGAAGGGCTTGATTGAACCTGGCTTTGCAAGGACTTGTCCCCTTTCTACCTCGTCCTTGTCAATACCTCTTAGAAGACACCCTACATTGTCTCCTGCTATGCCTTCGTCTAATATCTTTCTAAACATCTCTACAGATGTACAGACTGTCTTTTTTGGTTGCATGGAAAATCCTACTATCTCTACTTCATCTCCTGGCTTTATGCGGCCTCTTTCAATACGGCCTGTTACTACTGTTCCTCTACCTGTGATTGTGAAGACGTCTTCAATTGCCATGATGAATGGCTTGTCTATGTCTCTTTGTGGGTCTGGGATGTAGGAGTCTAGAGCATCTGCAAGCTCCCATATCTTGTCTACCCATTCATTTTGTCCTCTTTGAAGAGAGCTGTTTGCTTGAAGGGCTTCAATAGCTTTTAGTGCAGAACCTCTTATTATAGGTATTTCGTCTCCAGGAAATTCATAAGAAGAGAGAAGGTCTCTTGTTTCCATCTCTACTAGATCAAGGAGTTCAGGGTCATCTACCATATCAATCTTGTTCATAAAGACTATAATAGATGGCACTCCTACCTGTCTTGCAAGAAGAATATGTTCTCTTGTCTGAGGCATTGGCCCATCGTTTGCTGCTACTACAAGAACTGCTCCGTCCATCTGGGCTGCACCAGTAATCATGTTCTTGATGTAGTCCACGTGTCCTGGGCAGTCTACGTGTGCATAGTGTCTCTTTTCTGTTTCATACTCAACGTGAGCAATGTTAATCGTAATGCCTCTTGCCTTTTCCTCAGGAGCAGAGTCAATATCCTCATATCTCTTTGCCTGAGCCTTTCCTGCAGCAGCAAGAGTCATTGTAAGAGCTGCAGTCAAAGTAGTTTTTCCATGATCAATATGACCAATGGTACCAACGTTAAGGTGTGTCTTTGTTCGGTCAAATTTCGCTTTTGCCATTGAACATCCCCCGTTCAAAATGGTATTATTTTTTTAAATTTCTAAAGCTATGGAGCCCACGACCGGAATAGAACCGGTGACCTCTTCCTTACCAAGGAAGTGCTCTGCCGACTGAGCTACGTGGGCTCATGGTGGGGAGGAAAGGATTCGAACCTTTGAAGGCGGTGCCAGCGGATTTACAGTCCGCCCCCGTTGGCCACTTGGGTACCTCCCCAACTGCGATTAAAATTCTACCAATTTTTTAAAAATTTGTAAACAGTTAATTTTTTTATTATTAAGGGACAGTGCTTACCCCATAATAAGAAGATGATTTTGTCATTATGATATGAAAAAATTTTGAGTAAATTGGAGAATTTTAAAACCTAAAGAGGTTAAACATTATTACCTCTAAAATTTTCCAATTCTAATTTATTAATTCTCATATTTTATCCTCAATAATTTGCCGCCTAACGGTTCTATCATAAAAAATTATTTTGAAGCAAAAATCTGGATGGGTGCTAGCAGGCACTAACCTTTTATGCTGCGTTAGGCGAACCTGTATATTCACCTTTATGGAAAGTACTTGTATCCAACACCTTGAAGCTGCCCATCTTTTCGATATAGTGATAACTCTAACTTATCCCACCACTCACATGGCGATGGTTTCCCATCTTTATTATAAGAATAAGTCATTGTTGCAAAGAAATCGGTGATTTGTAGACCAATAGAGTTTTTTGATCGACCCGAATGAAATTCGATAATTCGGTCAATCTTCATCTAGAAGGAAATGAAGTCACTTCCTTCTCGAAAAAGGTTAATAGCACTACTTTGGAGATCATCCTCAATCCGTTTATTTTGATCCCAGATACAAATACCATAATCACTAATATCAGAAAGATACACGGGAAAACAAACCGCACTTAGCACAAAGTAACGTTAATTATCCGAATCCTCTTCCCAGTTAAATGAATAACCTGATTCATCCATAAATATTACTTGCACATCTAGTCATCTCCTCTAAGGATTCGCCTAATGGATTAGAAATATCTGAATTTCCGAGCCATGCAAAGAATTTGGGTGAGGGCTCTAAGCCAGAACCAGATACCTGTATATTGTCCGAGTGCAATAACACCGAAGCGAAGAGGAAAGTTGTTTGAAGCCTCATCATTAGAATATTTTTGGTATAAATCTCCACCGTACTCGCCTCATATATTCTTCATAATCTTTTCCAAATTTGTTAATTAAATATTCTTCTTCTTTTAAAGCAGTAACAATGTATAGAGTTGATAATACTATCGCAATAACGACTGGTATCATATTGATAAACAAAAATGATAAACCAAAATATGCTAAGATTAATCCTAAGTACCCTGGATGCCTTATCTTTGAATATATGCCTCCTGTTACTATTTTCTCTATATGTTCCACCTTCATATGAGCTTGCTTATGTTCTTTATGTGACAACCAATGAATAAGCATGCCACAAATAAAAAGTGTAATACCAAAAACTGTGAAAAATATCTTAAAGGGTAAAAACAATATATGAAAATAGAAATCTGCTAAATACCCTCCCAATATAAATACGCCCCATTCAAATATACCTCTAATAGAAGGTTTCATTAAAAGGTATCTATCTATCATACTCATCTTTCCAACTTTTTATTTTATTTAGAGTTCGGGCGATTTCGGTTTCCTTAATGTTCATTATTTCTCGAAGCCCTCCATCAAAGATTTGACCCCTTTTTAACATATCAAGATTTATTATTGCTCAACATTACATAATAATATGTAGTAAAAAAACAAAAAGGTCAAGCTTTTTTAAAAATTCTTTGAGTTGGGTATGGAAAGCTCCATGCAATCAATTAAGAATTGAGGAAAGAAATCCTTTTAATTCCATTAAATTATTTCCTGCACGGACAAGACCAAAGGGAGTTTAAAGGAGTTTTTCACAACTATTATATCCTGGCTCCCCGGGTAGGATTCGAACCTACAACCTACCGGTTAACAGCCGGTTGCTCTACCTTTGAGCTACCGAGGAACTTCCACAACTTGGTGGGTCGTAGAGGATTCGAACCTCTGACCCGCTGATTAAGAGTCAGCTGCTCTACCAACTGAGCTAACGACCCGCTACGGATAAATATATTACTAATAAATTTTAAATTTGTCAAATTTTATATGACGCAAAATTTTAGATTAATCTAGAAAATTTATTTCTCAAGCTCTTTCAGTCTTTCAGTGTAATAACTATAAAATTTAGAACTTGGCACCTCTTGAAATGCTAAAAGGATAGATGGAACCTCTTCCCCACGCAAAAATGCAATATGGCTTTCTAATTCTGAAATCTTTGCCTTTTCGTCCTTTTGCAAAAAATGTCTCATAGAACTGTCTGGAACGTTACCCTTCAAATCCTCTGGAATGCTGGCCAAGTATATAAATTTAAGAAGCAAGTCTTCTCGAAGATCAAATTGTTTAAACTTTGAAATAAGCTCAAAGGCAAGCTCTTCATCCTGACCAAGCTCCACTATCCTATCAGAAAATTTATCTAAGGTATCTACCGAATCGGCCAAAAAAGCACCAATAAGCGCAGATACGTCTCTTTTTTTGAATATAGACAAAAAACCTGCAGAGAGCAAAGCTGCATCATCCGATAGACCTGGTCCTTTTTTATGTCTGATATAGTGAGAAACTATTACGTTAGAACCTGGTATAATTTTATCACTTGAGACTATCAAACCTTTCTTTTTGTAATCTTCAATATTTTTCTCATTCTCTCCCTTTGCTAACATATCTCCAGTGATACCCAATTCTTCCATCTTTGTTCTGTCAACGATATAAATATCACCACCCCCAATATTTACTTTATACTTTGCTTCAGCCTTTTCTCTATACTTTATATCATCCATCAAACCAGCTAAAATATATCCCAATACAGCACTCTTTACAGAAACTTGCATATTCTCAAACATTGTTATTCCAAGTAGCGGTTCTCCATAAGAATTTAATAACGGCTTTCTAGTATCTAAATCTTTCTCTTCCAATTCCAAAAACCATTTTCTGATATCATCAATCAACATCTGTCTTTCTCTTTTAATTACATCCACATCCATATTTAAAGCCAATACGATGTCTTCCATACATGTATTCGGGAATTTTTCTCCTTTAAAAACAGAGTGCCCTTCATGGGAGTGCCCTTCTATTGATTGAATTAATATTAAGGGTTTTACTTTATCGTTTACTATTAAGTGAACTGTAGACTTGAGGTGTTCAAAATCTTTTCTGATAAGAGACTTTGGCGCTACATTAGAAAATGTTTTCATAAATATTCCTCCATAAGTTATTTATTTAGATAAAGTCGCAACTTTCTATAATATTTTCAAATCCGCCCAAAGCTTTTAGAAGCTTTATTAAATCAGAAGATCTCGTCACTCTCATATTCTTTTGTCTGGCAATTTCAGGAATTATTGCATGAACAAAGACTGCCAAAAGAGATGCGGTAAGCGTATCGTACCCAGTGGAGAGAAGTGCACCTATCATGCCACTTAAAACATCTCCAGAGCCAGCTACCGCCAGATCGCAATCCGCAATAGGTACTACATATTTTTGTGAGCCTTTCCCTACCAGAGTATTTGGACCCTTAAGAACTAAAGTAATATTAGGAAATTGCTCAAGAAATGCTTCAAATCTTTCAACTCTATCTGAATCATTCTTGTATATTCTTCTAAATTCTCCTTCATGAGGTGTTATAACCACTTCTTTATCCTTTATCAAATCCACTATATCTGGAAATAAGGCATCTGCGTCCAAAATTAATGGCAAACTTGTTTTTGAAACAAACTCCTTTATAAAGGTTTCCCTTTTGTTTGTAAGTCCAGGACCTATTAATACAGCCCTAAATTTTTTTGATATTTTTTCATCAATTTCATTGGATATAAAATCTCTTTCAGCAATAGGAATTGTTTCAGGGGGTAAAATTGAAAACTCGTCTTCTACAATAGAAAAACTCATGCCGACGCCCATATTCAGAGCACCTTCCAAACAAAGTCTTAGCGCTCCAGGATATTGTTTCGAACCTGCCCAAACAAGAAGCGAACCCTTTTCTACTTTATGAGAAAAATCATCTTTCTTTTTAATTAGAGTTTTTGCATCAGAAGAGGTAAAAATTTTTAAACCGTTTTCTGGAGGAGGAAATCCTATATCTATTACAATTACTTTACCCGTATATTCATAAGATTGTCTGAAAAGATAGCCTCTTTTAAGAAAGCCTATAGAATAAGTATATGCAGCTCTAATTGCATCAGGTTGTGGCTCTCCAGTATCTGAATTTAGACCCGCTGGTATATCCATAGAAACTATTGGCTTGTTTAAGTTGTTTATTTCTCTTATTAATTTGAGAGTCTCTTCTCTAAGATTTCCATAGAAGCCTACCCCCAAAAGCCCCTCAACAATCACATCAGCACTTTTCAAATCCGAAGTTTCTTCAATACCCAAGGATCTGCAAAGTTCTCTTTGAACTCTGCATTCTTCAGTTGCTGCACCCCAAGGTTGGTAAATAGAACAATCATAGCCTTTTAGCTTCAAATTATAAAGCAAAGCAAGCGCATCTCCTGCATTATTGCCTTTACCACAGACAGCCACAACTTTGCACACATTTTTAAAATCTTCTATAAACTTTAATGCACTCATTGCCCCTACAATACTCATAAGAGCTAAAGGAGTCTGCCCCATAGAGAAAAGCTTTTCCTCTTCAAACCTGATATCTGAAGAGCTCAAAACAAACATTTCAAAGCCCCCTTTGGAATTTATATATAGTTATTGTATCATTAACTCAATTTTTAATTACCCCAATACCATTGCAAAAATTATGTTCAAATTGAATTGTTACGTGATTAATGCCAAACTTTTTTAGCTTTTCTTCAATTTCAACAAGCGTTTTCTTTGTCTGGCTAACCATCACATCTTCAATATTAACGTGTGCCTCAAAATTAATATTCTTTTCATTCAAGCACCATATATGAACGTGATGAATGTCTTTAATTCCATCTATCTTTTTTAATTCTTCAACAATTTTATAAACGTCTATATTGTTTGGAACGCCTTCGAATAAGATGTTTGTAGATCTCTTTAGAATATCAAAGCTTTCTTTTAAGATATATAAACTAATTAATGCACCTATTAAAGGATCAACCCAATTTATGTGAAAGAAAAATATTAAAACTCCAGCTACCACAACTCCAATAGATGAAAGCGTATCCCCTAAAAGATGTAAGTAAGAAGACTTGATATTCATGTCTTCTTTAGATCCCTTATAAAGCAAAAAAACTCCTAAAGAATTGGCAAATATAGCCAGAAAAGCAACAGAAATTATAACTGAGCTATTAATATTTGATGGATGTAAAAATTTTTCATAGGCTTCTTTAAAAATAAATAAAGATATGAGTATTAAAGCCAGTGAATTAATAAAAGCCGAAACAATACCAGATCTTTTATACCCAAACGTCCTCTTTTCATCATTTTTCTTGTTTTGAACCTTCAATGCAATATAGCTAATAAACACTGAGATGCCATCGCTAAAATTATGCATTGCATCAGAAAAAAGAGAGACACTTCCAGAAAAAATTCCACCGATTATTTCAAAAAAAGCTATTCCAAAATTTAGTAGTATAACTAAATATAAATTTATAGCTTTTACATTAGATATATCATGAACGTGTTCATGATGATGGTAATGATGAGACTCATCCACTTTTATTACTCCACCGTAACTGATTTTGCAAGGTTTCTTGGCTTATCTGGATCTCTAGAAAGCCACACCGCCGCATAATATGCAAAGAGTTGCAAAGGAACAACATTATAAATTGGCGAAACAATTTCAGGTACATCAGGTACATATAAGATATCGTTTACAAGATTAACAGCATCCTTATCTCCTTCACTAATCAGAGCCACAACTCTTGATCTTCTACTCTTTGCCTCTTCAATATTTGAAAGAACTTTTTCATAAGTAACAGCAGATCTTGTAGCTATAGCTAAGACAGGTGTAGTAGGATCGAGAAGCGCTATGGGTCCATGTTTCATCTCACCCGCAGGGTATCCTTCAGCATGAATGTATGAAATCTCTTTAAGTTTTAAAGCACCTTCAAGGGCAACTGGGTAATTAATGCCTCTACCCATAAAAATCATATTTTTATAACCAGAATAAATTTTTGCACTTTTTTCAATATCGTTTAAGAACTTTGGAAAGTATTCTTCAAGTCTTTTGGGTACCTCAAGAAGATAACTAAGTGTCTCATCCAATATTTTTTTGGAAATACTCCTCTTACAACTGCCCATATAGAGAGCTAGAATGTACAGAGTAACCAATTGAGAAGTAAAAGTTTTGGTAGCAGCAACGCCAATTTCCAAACCAGCTCTTGTTAATATGCTAAAGTCTGCTTCTCTATTTGCAGTGGAACCCAATCTATTAGTAATAGCTAAAACATAACTACCTCTTTTCTTAGCCTCTCTCATGGCAGCTAAAGTATCAGCTGTTTCACCTGATTGGGATATTGCAATAGTTAAAACGCTGTTATTTACGGCTGCGTTTCTATATCTAAACTCTGAAGAGTAATCAACTTCACAAGGCATATCTGCCAAATATTCCATTAAAAATTTTCCAATCAATGCAGCATGATAAGATGTACCGCATGCCACAAAACAAATTCTAGAAATTCCTCTTACTATATCCTTTGGAAGTTCTTCTTTATATGGCTCAAATTCATTTTCAAAGAAAACTCTTTGGCCAATTGTTTCTTGTACAACCAGAGGTTGCTCAGAAATTTCTTTTAACATAAAGTGATCGAAGCCGCCCTTTTCAGCATCTTCTTCATTCCACTTAACTTCAAAAAAATTAGGCTTGATCATGTTTCCAACCATATCGAAAATGTTTATTTCGTTTCTACTTATTACTGCAACTTCACCATCTTTCATAATATATACACTTTTAGTATATTTTAATATTGCTGGTATATCAGATGCCAAAAAGTTTTCACCATCGCCACGACCTAAAATTAGAGGCGCAAATTGTCTTGCAGCAAAAATTTTATCAGGTTCTTTAGAATTAATAAGAGCAATAGCAAAAACACCCCTTAAATCATTCAGCGCTTTTAAAAATGAAGTAAAGGTGTCTTTATAAGTTTTCTGATAATCCTCTACAAGATGGGCAATTACCTCGGTATCAGTATCGGATTTAAAGATATGGCCTTTGGATAACAAATTTTCTTTAAGTTCAAGATAATTCTCAATAATTCCATTGTGAACTACAGCAATAGAAGAAGTGCAATCTACTTGAGGGTGGGCATTTTTTAAACATGGTTCTCCATGTGTAGCCCAACGAGTATGGCCAATGCCTAAAAAACCGTTTAAGGGGGCATCTCTTAAGTTGTCTTCCAAAAACAAAATTTTCCCTACTGCATGTCTAATGTCAAGATCTCCAGACTCATTTACAACAGCAATGCCTGCAGAATCATATCCCCTATATTCAAGCTTTTTTAACCCGTGCAGAACTACATCTGCTGAATTTTTACTGCCTATATAACCAACTATTCCGCACATATAATCTCCCTTCTAAAGCTTTACATAAAATTGGCACCTGGTAATTATACCAAGTGCCAATTCAATTAATTTTAATTTAACAATGATTTTGTTTAGATATCAAAAAGAGTAACAAATTCATAAGGGTGAGGCCTTATGGCTACCTCTTTAGCCTGAGTTCTTTTAAATTTAATGTATGATTCTATTAACCCCTTCGAAAAAACCCCACCTTTCAAAAGATATTCGTGATCAGCCTCAAGTGCATCAAGAGCCTCATCTAAAGAACCGGGAACTGAAGGAATATTTTTTGCTTCTTCTGGCGGCAAATCATAAATATTCTTATCAAGAGGCTTGCCTGGGTCAATTTTGTTTTCTATTCCATCTAAACCTGCCATTAGCATTGCCGAAAAAGCTAGATATGGATTTGCAGATGGATCAGGTGGTCTAAATTCTATTCTTTTAGCTTTTGGATTAGCGGTATACATTGGAATACGAATAGCGGCAGAACGATTTCTCTGTGAATAAGCCAAGTTTACTGGAGCTTCATAATGAGGCACAAGTCTCTTATATGAATTTGTAGTAGGCGCAGCAAATGCGAGAACGGATTTCGCATGCTTGAGAAGACCACCAATATACCACAAAGCAATGTCGCTTAGCCCTGCATATCCCTTTTCATCGTAGAAAAGAGGCTTTCCACCTTTCCACAAGCTTTGATGGCAGTGCATGCCTGAACCATTATCGCCAAATAGGGGCTTGGGCATAAAAGTAACTGTTAATCCGTTTGATCTTGCAACATTTTTTGCAACATATTTATATTTCATAAGATCATCGGCCATTCTTAGCAAATTATTAAACCTTATATCAATTTCAACTTGTCCAGCAGTCGCAACTTCATGGTGATGAACTTCAATTTCAAGACCAACTTCCATCATTGCCTTAACCATTTCCGATCTAACATCTTGCAATTGATCGTTTGGTGGACATGGGAAATAACCCTCTTTTGCTCTTATTTTATGACCAAGGTTGGGCTCTTCCTCTCTATCAGAGTTCCACCATGCTTCTACTGAGTCTATAGAAAACATACCGCCTCTTGAATCATATTTGTACTTAACGTCATCAAAAATAAAAAATTCAGCCTCTGGTCCAAAATAAGCAGTATCTGCAATTCCTGTTGTTTTAAGATAGTTTTCTGCTCTTCTTGCAACGCCTCTTGGATCTTTTGGGTAATCTCTCAAAATGATTGGTTCTTTTACATCACAAATAATATTGACAGTTAAGTCGTCAAAAAATGGATCTACAAAGGCTGATGATAGATCTGGAATAAGGATCATGTCGCTCTCTTCAATTTGCTGAAATCCTCTTATACTTGAACCATCAAAGCCTAAGCCCTCTTCGATTACACCCTCATCAAAAGCTTCTACAGGAACAGTAAAGTGCTGCCATGTTCCTGGTACATCACAAAACCTTACATCAACAAATTTTACTTCATTTTCCTTTACAAAATTTTTAAATTCTTCATAATCTTTAAACCCACACTTAATATTTCCCAAATTAGACCTCCTATAAATTCTTATTTTCTCTTAAAGCACTTGCAAGATTGAGTATTTCTACAATCTCCTCAACAGCTTTAAAAATTCCTACAAATACAGCTCTTGATATTATGCTATGACCAATATTTAACTCTTCAATTTCAGGTATTAAAGCAATTTGCCACACGTTGTCTTTATTTAAGCCATGTCCTGCATAAACGTTAAGACCTGCTTCTTTAGCAAGAACAGACGCCTTTTTTAATCTTTCTAATTCAAAATCTCTTTCAATTTCATCCATAGAGTCAGCATATCTACCAGTATGTAATTCTACAGAATCCGCACCCAGTGTAGCGCTTTTTTCAATAGAAAACTCATCTGGATCGATAAAAAGAGAAACTTCAATTCCATTCGACTTTAAAGTCGAAATGTTTTCTTTCAAAGAATCGTAGTTTTTTGAAAGGTCTAAACCTCCTTCTGTTGTGAGCTCTTCCCTCTTTTCAGGAACTAAGGTCACTTTGTTTGGTTTTACCTTCAGAGCAAAAGAGACAATTTGCGGAACACAAGCCATCTCTAAATTTAGGTTATCTACAGCCTTTCTTATTTTAAGGACATCATTGTCCTGTATATGCCTTCTGTCTTCTCTCAGATGAACTGTTATGAGGTCTGCACCTGCAGCTAAAGATATAGAGGCAGCAGAGAGTGGATCTGGATAAGTAATTCTTCTAGACTCTCTAAGTGTAGCAACATGGTCAACATTAACCCCCAAACGGATTTTCCTGACCACCTTATCACCTCTCATTTATAATCTTAAAAATTATAACACAAAAAATATAGGACTAGAACGAGATTCTTTCCTTAATAATGTCCAGAATGAAGCTTGCAATATCTATCTTTGTTGAGTTAAGTTCGTAGCACTCGCCGCTTGCAGATAAGATTAAAACCTCATTGTTTTCACTTCCAAAAGGGAATCCAGTTTCGCTAATTCTATTAGCTACTATATAATCTAATTTTTTTTCAACTAGCTTTTTGCTTGCATTTTCGCTCAAATTTTCAGTTTCAGCAGCAAATCCAATAACTACTTGGTTTTTTTTTAATGAACTAATTTCCTTAAGTATATCAGGATTTGCTATAAGGTTAAGCTCTAAGCTATTTTTCTTTTTTATCTTTTTTGAAGATTGTTGATCAACTTTAAAATCTGAAACAGCAGCTGCCATAACCAGCACATCACAAAACTCAAAATTATCAAGAACGCTCTTTAGCATCTCTTCTGTAGTTTCAATATCTATTCTTTCTACCATATAAGGAGTACTTAAACTGGTAGGTCCCGAAATAAGCTTTACTTGGGCCCCTCTCAAAGAAGCGATTTGGGCAAAAGCAAAACCCATCTTACCTGAGGACCTATTGGAAATATATCTAACAGGATCTATAGGTTCACGAGTAGGACCTGCAGTTATTAATATCCTTTTTCCAACAAAATCCTTTTTTGGATAAAAATGATAGTTAAACATCTCTAAGAGTTCAGATACCTCTAACATTCTACCCGACCCCACGCTTTCGCAAGCAAGCCTACCATAGGTAGGTCCAAAAAATATAACATCTTGAGCCAATAATCTCTTTACATTATCCTGCAAAGAAGGATTGGACCACATAACATCGTTCATTGCAGGAACCAATACTAGTGGACACTTTCTTGCAATAGCCATTGTGGTAAGGAGGTTATCAGCTATACCCAATGCAATCTTTGAAATTGTATTAGCCGTAGCTGGACATATAACAAAAACATCAGAACTTTGAGGTAAAGTTATGTGAGCTACTGCATCTTTCCCCGAAGGCAAATTAGAATCGCTGTAACAAACATTTTTTGTTAGAGCCTCAAACGTTAAAGGGGAAACAAATCTAGTAGCATTCTGTGTCATCACGACATTTACCTCGTTTCCCTCCTTTACTAAAGAAGAAACGAAACTTGCAGCTTTATACGCAGAGATGCCACCACAAATACCAAAAAGTATTTTCAATTTATTTACTTATAGTGAACTTTATTTTTCCACTTGCAATTTCTTCAAATGCTTGTTCGAGAGGATCGCTAACATTAGTTGCAAAAATGTCTTTGTTGCTCTTTATCTCTTTTGCCCTTTTTACAGCTACAATAACTAGAGCATATCTTGATGGTATCATTTTCAAAGCATTTTCCAGGCTCGGCGCTATCACAATTAAATTACCTCCTGTCCAAATTGTATTTCTGATCTAAGTTTTGAAATTATGTCTTCTCTTCTTTCTCTTCTCGCTCTTTGAGCGACAATTATACATTCAAGTTCGCTAGCTGCTTCTATAACGCTATTATTCACAATTATGTAATCATATATAAAGTATTCTTCTATCTCTTCAATCGATCTTGAAAGTCTTCTTTTTATTTCATCAAAATTCTCAGAAGACCTAGTTTCCAATCTTAATCTAAGATCGCACCATCTGGGAGGCACAATAAAAATCAAAATTGCATCGGGGTACAACGACTTTATTTTACTTGCACCTCTGGTATCTATTTCAAGAATAACATCATTGTTTTCACTTAATTTTTTTAAAACATAATCCTTTGGAGTTCCATAATAATTACCATGAACCTTAGCCCATTCCAAAAGGTTATCCTTTTCTATGTGTTCTAAAAACTCTGACTCAGAAACAAAAAAGTAATCTTTACCATCAACTTCGTTAGGTCTTCTAGATCTACTGGTCATAGAAATAGAAAGACAAAGCAGTGGATCCCTTTGCATCAATTCCTTAATTACCGTGCCCTTCCCTACACCAGAAGGACCAGAAACCACAAATAGTAAACCTTTTCTTTCCTCATTCTTTTTGAACACTATTTATTACCTTTCGCAGGAAGCTTATAAGGAATAGGAATAAATTGTACCGAAGGCCTTCTATTTCCCGCTTGAGGATATAACTCCATTAGCTCATACACCTCTTCCGGCAAATCTTTTCTCACCGAAATGCCCAAATTTTTAATTTCCTCATAGGAAATTGGATAATCGTGCGTCCACTTCCCACTTGTAAAAAGTTCAGCAAGAAATGACGCCTTTTCTGAATCCATTCTATCCTGTAGGAGTCGTTTAATAGTACTCTTCACCTGATTAATAGCCTTTTGTGACATATCCGCTAAAATTAGCGTTCTGTCATCAACATTTCCTATACCCTTCTCTCTAACGGCTTGTAAAATAGAAACAGCTGGATACTCACCTAGCTGAGGATCTACGGGGCCAAGAACTGCATTTTCATCAAGATATATTTCATCGGCAGCAAGAGCAAGCATAGTGCCACCAGACATAGCATAATGAGGAATAAACACCCTCACAGGTGCCGGATGTCTTATTAAAGCCTTTGCTATTTGCTCTGCTGCCAATACCAATCCTCCTGGTGTATGAAGTATAATGTCAATAGGCATATCTTTTTCGGTAAGCCTTATTGCCCTTAAAATTTGTTCAGAATCATCTATATCAATATATCTGGAAAGAGGAATGCCAAAAAAGGATATAGTCTCCTGTCTGTGTATGAGTGTAATGACTCTGGAACCCATCTTTTTCTCCAAAGACCTTATAGTTCTAATTCTCATGTTTTCCAGGTATTTTTGTTGCAAAACAGGAGTAAAAGCAAATATTATAAAAATAAACCAAATTATGTCAAAAAAATTCACTATTCAACTACCAACCCAATCTTATTGTTATCTACCACTATTTTCACAGTATCTCCTTCCTTAATTTTATTGTTCAAAAGCTCCTTTGCAATAAGATTTTCCAAATTTTTCTGTATATATCTTTTAAGAGGTCTAGCTCCCATCGTAGGTTCATATCCCTCTTTCGCAAAAAACTTCTTTGCTTCCTCGGTAAGTATTAGTTTTATTTTCTTTTCATTCAATCTTTCTTGAATATCATTTAATATCAATTCAACAATTTTTTCAATATCAGATCTAGAAAGAGGTTTAAAAACCACAATTTCATCTATTCTATTTAAAAATTCTGGTCTAAATGTAGAATTTAATAGCGATAAAACTCTGTTCTTTGCCTTTTCAAATTCCCTTTCATCTTCAACATTGGAATTTAATAGTATATCAGAACCAAGATTAGATGTCATTATTATAACAGTATTTCTAAAATCTATAGTCCTACCCTTACCATCTGTCAATCTTCCATCGTCAAGAACCTGTAAGAGTATATTAAAAACGTCAGGATGAGCCTTTTCTATCTCGTCTAAGAGTATAACAGAATAAGGTCTTCTTCTGATAACTTCTGTTAATTGGCCACCCTCTTCATAACCTACATAACCAGGAGGAGCTCCTACCAACCTCGAAACTGAGTGCTTCTCCATATATTCTGACATATCAATTCTAACTAAAGCATTTTCATCCTTGAATAAAAATGCAGCAAGGGCTTTGCTTAACTCAGTTTTGCCCACACCAGTTGGACCAAGGAAGAGAAATGATCCTACTGGCCTTCTCGGATCCTTCAGGCCTGACCTTGACCTCCTTATTGCCTCGGAAACAGCAACTACAGCCTCATCTTGGCCAATAATTCTTTTATGTAAAATGCTCTCCATATTAGTTAATTTGTCGACTTCTTCTTGAACAAGCTCTGTAACCGGTATACCTGTCCATTTAGAAACCAAATTTGCAATGTCTTCTTTGTCTACTACTTCGTTAACTTTCTTGTCAATTAGCCATTTATCCCTTTTCTCTTTAAATTCTTTAGAAAGAGCTTCAGATTCGCTCTTTAGCTTTGCTGCTAATTCGTAGTCCTCTCTTTTTACAGCTTCTTGTCCCTCTTGATATAACCTTGATAACTTATTTTCCATTTCCTTAAGTTCTGTAGGCATATTAGAAAGTTGAATTCTTACTTTAGCAGCAGCTTCATCAATCAAATCAATAGCCTTGTCTGGCAAAAATCTATCAGATATGTATCTTTCGGAAAGATGTGCAGCCGATTCAATTGCCTCATCTGTAATTTTTACCCTATGATGCGCCTCATATTTATCTCTTAAACCTTTTAAAATAGAAATAGTATCATCTACGCTTGGTTCTTTTACAAAAACAGGTTGAAATCTTCTTTCAAGGGCAGGATCTTTTTCTATATATTTTTTATATTCATCAAGAGTAGTGGCACCTATTACCCTTAATTCACCTCTTGCAAGAGCAGGTTTAAGTAAATTTGATGCATCAATGGCACCTTCTGCAGCGCCTGCTCCAACTACAGTATGTAATTCATCAATGAACAAAATATAATTTTGAGTTTTAGTTACAGAATCAATGATTGTTTTTAACCTTTCCTCAAATTCACCTCTAAATTTAGTACCAGCTATCAAGGCGCCCATGTCGAGAGCTAAAAGTTGTTTTCCCTTTAATATCTCAGGCACATCGTTGGAAGCTATCTTTTGTGCAATTCCATCAACAATAGCCGTTTTTCCAACACCGGGCTCACCAATTAAAACCGGGTTGTTTTTCGTTCTTCTAGAAAGAATCTGCATAACTCTCTCAATTTCTTCATCTCTACCGATTACAGGATCTAACTTGCCCTCTAATGCAAGTTGAGTTAAATTTCTTGTATACTTTTCAAGAGCTTGATATTTTTCTTCTGCACCTGGATCTGTCACTCTTTGTGTACCTCTTATATCTTTAAGAATTTGATAAACCTTTTCTTCTGTGATACCATACTCGTTTAAAAGGCGTGACGCTGGACTCTCGCCTTCTTTTACTATTGCAATCAAAACGTGATCTACTCCAACAAATTCGTCTTTTAATCTGATCGCCTCTTCTTCAGCTATATCTAAAACCTTCTTCAAAGATGGAGTAATATAAATTTGGGGAGTAGAAGATGAATATTGTATCTTTGGTAACCTATTCAAAATAGATTCAAGTCTATTTTTAATATCATTTTTATTAATTCCAGCTCTAGTCAAAACCTTCCCTACAAGACCATCTTGTTGAGTAAGCATCGCATATAAAAGATGTTCTACATCAAGTTGGCTATTTTGGAACTTCATTAAGACTCTTTGTGAAGACTCCAAAGAGTCTCTTAACTGTTCTGTAAATTTATCTGGATTCATTATTTTCACCTTCTTTCTCTTGAGAAATACTTTTTAGCAAATTATTGAGCCTTGAGACTTCTGATTCTAACTCTTCTACTCTCTTTGACAATCTTAAAATAACTTCAACGCCTGCAATATTTATTCCAAGATCTTTTGTAAACTCTTGAATCTTTTTTAGTATTTCTATATCCTCATCACTAAAAACTCTTGTTTTACCAGCAAGTTTCTTTGGACAAATTAAACCTAACTCTTCGTATCTTCTTATTGTCTGTGGGTGAATTGATAACATTTTTGAAACAATGCTTATAGCATAGAAGCCACTTGTTTCTGGCATTATTTTTCACCCCTTAATTTAGCCCATTTTGTAACAATTTCTTTTTCTTCGTTTGAAAGATTTTTTGGAACTTGAACATTTATATTTACAAGCAAATCTCCTCTTGTTTTGTTATGTTTAAGAGCACCAAGTCCCTTTAATCTAAGAATCGTTCCGGATGAAGAACCAGCAGGAACTTTCACCTTAACTCTTCCCTCAGGAGTGTCTATTGGGATTTCTCCACCAAGAAGAGCTGTAAATAAAGAAATATTAGCTGTAGTCTTAATATTGTCACCATCAATAGAAAACCTAGGATCCTTCTCGATCTTTATTTTTAAATATAGATCACCACCATTTTGGCCTAAACCTTTAAACCTAATCTTTGAACCTTCTTTAACTCCAGCAGGAATCTTTAATTCCACATCCTTATTAAGATAGGGTAAATTGACCTTTTTTGTAGTACCATGTAAATATTCGCTCAACGATATTGTAACCTCAGATTCTACATCCTGACCAATATCCGTTCTAACATTTTGTTGTTTTCCAAAAAAATCAAATGGCGAAAATCCTCTACTAGAAAAACCTCTTTTACTGGAAGAGCCAAAAATACTATTAATGAGATCAAATATGTTATCAAATTCGCCAGGATTTATATTATACTGTGTATAAAAATTGCCATTGAAATTAAAGTTCTGACTACCTACTCCCTGACCTGTCCATGAAGAACCCATCTGGTCATATATCTTTCTTTTTTCAGGATTTGATAGAACTTCATGGGCTTCGTTTATTTCTTTAAACTTTTCTGCATCGCCGCCCGGTAAATCAGGATGGTATTTTCTGGCCAATTTCTTATATGCCTGTTTTATTTCTTTTTCAGTAGCGTTTCTATCAACACCAAGAATTTTATAATAATCTTTATACTTCATCTAGAGTTTCGCCTTCCTTTTTGGGCGGCCGACTCACTTTAACTTTTGATGGAATTAATACTTCATTGTTATATATATATCCAGCACTTAGCTCCTGGAGTATGGTTCCCTCAGGCTTATCTGATTCCTCTGCAAATACAACTTCATGATATAGAGGGTTGAAAATAGTTCCAGGCTCAGCATCAATTTTTGATATATTTTCTGATTTAAGAGCTTCAAACAGATTCTTATAAACCATCTCTATTCCTTTTTTAAAATTTTCGGAATCAGAATAAGAGAGAGCCCTTTCAAGTTGATCAATGTTTGGCAATATCTTTGCCAAAAAATTTCTTCTTATTTCGCTAGTTCTAAACTCTATTTCTCTTTGGGTTCTTTTCCTTAAGTTATCATAGTCAGCCAGGCTTCTTAGATATTTATTTTGTAAATCATTTATTTCTTGTTGAAGTTTTTCAATGAGAGCATCTTTATCCTCAACTGGGGTTTCAACGTAATCCTTTACTTCTTCACCCTCTTTATTCTCTTTATTTTCACCGTTATTGTTTTCTATCTTTATTTCAGACATATTTTACCTCCTTTAATATGTCGAATTAATTTTAGTTGTAGAAAAACACATACCTAAAAAGATTTTTAAAATAATATAATTTTGGTAACGAGTGACATATATAGCATTATTGATATGCCTATACCTGCCACTCGGTACCTTATTTGCAAATAATTTTTTAAAACTTGTAAAAGCTAATAACTAATGTACTTCTTTAATTTTCCTTTTTGAAATCAGCATCTATCACTTCTCCTTCTTGTGGACCTTGGCCAGAAGAACCGGTGGTCGTCGATCCAGAAGAAGCTCCTGAAGAACTGCTCTTATATATTTCTTCACTAAGCTTATAACTTAGTTGCTTTAGTTCATTCATCTTAGCTTCAATTTCAGACTTGCTTGCATTTTTCTTAATCAAATCTCTTAACTCAGAAATTCCATTCTCTATCTTTGACTTCTCATCTTGAGAGATTTTGTCACCAATATCCCTCAAAGTTTTTTCTAAGCTATAAGCAAAACTCTCAGCCTGGTTCCTTGTATCCGCTTCTTCTTTAATTCTTCTATCTTCCTCAGCAAATTGTTCAGCCTTTTTAATCATTTCATCTATTTCTTCTTTGGACAGAGTAGAAGCACCTGTTACAGTAACCTTTTGTTCCTTACCCGTTCCAAGATCCTTTGCATGAACCGTTAATATACCATTTGCATCTATGTCAAAAGTAACCTCAATCTGAGGAACGCCTCTTGGAGCAGGGGGCAGACCTTCTAATCTAAATCTTGCAAGAGTCCTGTTGTCTCTTGCCATTGCCCTTTCTCCCTGCAAAACGTGAATTTCCACTGCAGGTTGGTTATCTTCAGCAGTAGTAAATATTTCACTCTTCTTGGTAGGAATAGTGGTATTTCTTTCGATCATCTTTGTAAACACTCCACCAAGTGTCTCAATTCCAAGAGAAAGAGGAGTAACATCTAACAAGACTATATCCTTTACTTCCCCTGCAAGAACAGCACCCTGAATAGCAGCGCCAACAGCTACAACTTCATCTGGATTTACACCCTTGTTAGGCTCTTTTCCAGTTAATCTCTTAACCAGCTCTTGAACTGCAGGCATCCTTGTAGAACCACCAACAAGAATGATCTCGTCTATATCCTCAATCTTTAGTTTTGCGTCATCAAGAGCTTGCTTGAAAGGCGCGATACATCTCTCTGTGAGATGTCTTGTGATATCTTCAAACTTTGCCCTAGTAATGCTCATTTCAAGGTGTTTTGGCCCTGTCTGATCTGCAGTAATAAATGGTAAACTTATATTCGTAGAGGTCATTGAAGACAGTTCAATCTTCGCCTTTTCTGCTGCCTCAAGAAGTCTTTGCCAAGCTTGTTTATCGGCTTTTAGATCTATTCCCTGATCCTTTCTAAATTCATCTGCCAAGTAGTTTGCAAGTGCAAGGTCGTAATCATCTCCGCCAAGGTGCGTATCACCTGATGTGGATTTTACTTCAAATACTCCATCTCCAACCTCTAATATTGACACGTCAAACGTTCCACCGCCTAAGTCCCAAACGAGAACAGTCTCGTTTTTCTTTTTATCCAAACCATATGCAAGAGCTGCAGCGGTAGGCTCGTTAATAATTCTTACCACATCTAAACCAGCAATCTTACCAGCATCCTTTGTAGCCTGCCTTTGTGAATCGTTAAAATAAGCAGGCACAGTAATTACTGCTTTTGTAATCTTTGTACCCAGATAAGCCTCAGCATCTGTTTTTAATTTCATCAAAACCATAGAAGAGATTTCTTCTGGCGAAAGCTCTTTGTTTATGGCAGGAATTCTAAATCTTACTGAATCATTCGGCCCCTGCACGACTTCATAAGCCACTCTTTTTCTTTCAGCAGCAACCTCCGAAAAACGATGGCCAATAAATCTCTTGGCCGAATAAACAGTATTATCAGAATTAAGTACGGCTTGTCTCCTTGCAAGTTGGCCTACTAATCTATCTCCATTCTTCGTAAAGCCAACTACAGAAGGAGTAAGCCTACTGCCCTCACTATTAGGAATGACTACTGGTTCTCCGCTCTCAACTACAGCAATGACAGAATTAGTTGTACCTAAGTCGATACCGACAATCTTCTCTGACATTATTACACCTCCAAAAATTTTAAATATATTTTACAAGCAAAATATAACATATTTATTAATATGTGTCAATAGTATTTATAATATAATACTAAATAGAACACTAGAGCCATTATTAATAGATTTAGTATATATAGCTTACTTTTATGAACTTTAAAAAATTCTCAAAAAACATCTCCTAAGCGTCACATAAATGGTCACTTATGATTTTGATAAACAGTCTATTAATGGATAATATTAGCCTTAGAAATTAAAGAAAGGCTTATAGAAGCCAACAGGTAAAAAAAGAAACTTTTACAATAAAGCAACTTGAAAAGTAACGTACAGAATTTTCTGTAAAAGTGAAATGACTATCAATAAAGAAAAATAGAAGGCCATCGTCCTCTGATAGAATATAAGTTAGCTAAGCAAAAAACTACCGGAAGTGGACGATGACCAAATATATAATATATAATATTACCCTAGCAAATCAGAACAAAGCTAGTCAGATTTTTTCAGACACTTAAAGGAAAGAGGACTAAAGGGCGTAGATTTTGTAGTATCAGATCAACATGGTGGACTTGTAAAAGCAGCAACAATAAACTTTCAGGAATTAACCTGGTAAAAATGTCAGACTCGCTTTATTTGTAGCATATTAAGCGCATGTCCTAAGCATCTACAAAAGAGCTTAAACAGCTATTTAATGAAAAAATACGACGTAGAGAAAGAGTAATACGTAATTTGTAAATAGAAAGTCAGCAATTAGGCTAATATGAGCTCTACTAATTAACAAATTCTTCGTTCATATAATTTTTACCCAATTTTTATTTCATCAGCATGAAAAAATTCCAAATATATTGTATCATCTATAATTTAGTACAAAATTTTTTAAGGAGGTAATAATGACAAAACATTTTCTTAATCCTGTTACTGACGTAAAGGTAAGTAAATTAATTCTAAAACATTACTTCGAGAACCTTACTGATGCGCTTATTTCTGACGTTATAATAGTAGGAGGAGGTCCATCTGGCCTAACTGCTGCAAGAGAACTTGGGAATTCAGGATATAAAGTAGTAATTATGGAAAGAAAGCTCTCTCCTGGTGGAGGCACCTGGGGTGGCTCTATGTCTTTTAATAAAGTTGTTATACAAAAAGACCTAAAAGACTATTTAAATGAGTTAGAACTTCCCTTTATAGAAGATGAAGATGCGCTAGTAGTAGATTCTTGCCTTTTTGCAAGCCAACTAATTTCTAAAGCGCTTAAAACTCAAAACGTTAAGCTTTTCAATCTTATGACCGTTGTAGATTTAGAATATACAAACAACGCAATTACAGGCGTAGTAGTAAACAATACAGGTATAGAAATAGCAGGACTCCACGTGGATCCAATGGTTTTTCAGACAAAAGCCGTTCTTGACTCCACTGGTCACGATGCTATAGCCGCAAACATCTATTCAAGAAGAGTTCAGCTACCTCTTAGGAAGGAACACTTTATGAACGCAGTTCAGGGAGAAGAAGATACCGTAAACAATACAAAAATGTTAGCAAATGGCTTATTTGTATCTGGAATGGCAGCCAATAATGTTGATGGCGGAAGCAGAATGGGACCAATATTCGGAGGAATGATAAAATCAGGATTAAAAGCAGCAAAACTAATAATGGAGTATATTAAAACTGTTTAATACTTTAACGCTTTATTTAAGTTTTTTAGAAGCAAAAGACAGATTAATTAAAAAAGAAGTCAGCAAAATACAATTTTATAAAGACTGTTTTGTTCTAAATCTCTGGGACAAAGAAGAGGGTGCTATCTTCTTCTTTGTATCCCTTGTAAATAGTGTTCCATTTATAGGCATTTCAAAGGAAAAAGTCATAAAGTTAGAGCCATACAAACATCCCTTTTACGATTTTCTAACTAGACACTTAATAGGGTCTAAAATATCTGGAATTACAATAAACAGGTTCGATAAAGTTTTAAAAATTTCTTTTTCAAATGACTTCCCTGTAGGGAAACTTCCTAAAGTAGGCGTTGTCTTTGAGTTAATTACAAACAAAACTAATGCAATTGTACTGGTAGATAATATTATTAAAATATCTTACAAAGAAATAATTCCTGACGATCCTTTAAGAAGAAAGATTCTTCCCGGAATAGAGTATCAATATCCCGAAAAGTCAACCAAGAAGCTTGAACCAAAAGAAATTGCTCTTGAGATCCTGTCAGAGTTAGGCGTTGAAAAAGCCTTATCAGAAAAGACGTTTGGCATTCCAAAAAACGTTATTGAAGAAATAAAGGATTGGACTCCTCAAAGGATAATTCAATGGATAAACGCTGATTTTGAAAATTTAAATTCAAAAATACTAAACAACGAACTAATTTTGTCTTTAAATTTTGATAAAAGCTCTTTTTTAGAAAATATCTATACAGTTGGTATAAATAAAATTATTGAGTTAAACGAAGAGAAGAAAAAAAGAGAGTTTGAAGCACAAAAAAGAAAAAAGATAGCATACCTGGAAAAAAAACTTGAAAATGTTAAAAAGGATTATGAAAAAAATTTACACTGGAAAGATATACAATCAAAAGCTCAAAATATTTTAAATAATTTAGATAAAATTGATATTGTAAATAACCAGTATGTTTTAAACGGTGAAGTCATTGGGAATACAAGCAAAACCCCAGGCAAGTTTGCAAGCGAATTATTTGAAAAATCAAAAAAAATGAAAAGCGCGCTATCAAAAATTGAAAGGATGATAAATTCTTTAGAATCTCAAATACAAAAAGTTAAATCTGAGCAACCTGAAAATTTAAAAGTAGAAAAAAATGCTAAAGATAAAAAACATAAAGAAAAGGATAAACCAAAGGATTACATAAAAATTGACTTTGATGACTACACTATTGCGTTGGTTGGAAAAAATGCTAACTCTAATATTAATCTGTTAAAGATTTCAAATCCAAATGATTGGTGGTTTCATACAAGAAATTATCCTGGAAGCTACGTAATTCTAAAAACCACAAAAAGGGAATTAGATCAAACAGATGTTAAGAGAGCTGCTCAAATTTGTGCTCGCTTTTCAAAGGGCAAGAAAGAAAAAGAAGTTGAAGTAGTTTTTACTCAAGTAAAATATCTTACAAAACCAAAAGGGAAAAAAAGCGGAACCATATTTTACAGAAATGAGAGGACAATCTTTGTATCACCAGAACAGGAAGAAAATTTTTAAGATTTTAAACTATGCGTGATGAAATAAAAATGAATTCCAATCAAATAGAACTCTTTGCACTACCACTTTTCAATAAAGAAAGATTAGATCAGTTCCTCTTAAACGCCACAAAAGAGGAATCAAGAAGTTATTATTCGAAACTAATTAAAGAAGGTCTTGTAAGAGTAAACGATAAAATTGTCGAAAAACCCTCTTTCATCGTTAAGCCATACGATAAAATAACTCTCTTTCTAAAACCTAAAGAACCTCTCTATATAGAATACGATAAATTAAATATAACGGTTTTGTATGAAGATGATTACATTATAGTCATAAATAAGGAAAGAAACATGGTAGTACATCCGGGACCTGGAAATTTTAGAAATACTATACTTAATGCTTTAATTAACTCAATTAATAAAGATGAGTTTACAGATCAAGAAAGGCCTGGAATTGTTCACAGACTCGACAAGGAAACCACTGGAGTTTTAATAATAGCAAAATCAGAAAAAATAATGAGAAAACTTTCCGAACAATTCAAAAATCGTCAGGTAAAAAAAACTTATTTAGCTTTAGTCTATGGAGACGTAAATTATAAAGAAGGTTTCATTTCAATGCCAATTAAACGCTCAAAAATTCACAGACAAAAAATGGAAGTAAATTTATCCGGCAAGGTAGCTTTTACTGAGTATTCTGTTATTAACAAAGGTATTTTTGAAAAACAAATAGTTTCTCTATTAAAAGTGAATATCTTTACAGGAAGAACTCATCAAATAAGAGTTCATATGTCTTATATAGGTCACCCTATAGTAGGCGATAAAAAGTATTCAACAAAAAGCTGTAAAAATTGCCCTGAAATTGCCCTACACGCACTAAAAATAGAATTTTTACACCCAATCACAAATAAAATAGTAAGCTTCAAAGCCCCATTGCCTCAGGATTTGCAGGATTTTCTAAAAAGATGTAATATTAACTATGATTTAGACCTGTAAACTTTATTCCAATACTCTTTTAAGTTTGCAACCTCCTTTTCTAACCATGCATAGTTTTCTACATACCATTGAACAGTTTCCTTTAAACCCTGATCTAGCGAAAAGGATGGTTTCCACCCCAACTCTTTTGAAATTTTTTCAGTATTCAGCGAATATCGAAAATCATGTCCAGGTCTATCCTTTACAAATTCTATAAGGTCATCTGATTTTCCTAAAATACTTAATATTTTTTTTACAAGATTAAGATTGGTCATCTCCTCCCCGCTACCAATATTATAAACGTTGGAATCTTTGCCATCATTTAAGACTTTAAAAATTGCGCTGCAACAATCCTTTACATATGTCCATTCTCTAATATTACTTCCATCAGCATACACAGGAACCCTTTGGTTATTTAAAGCTTTATATATTACTACCGGAATTAATTTTTCAGGAAATTGCCACATTCCGTAGTTGTTTGATGGTCTAACTATTCGAGTCCTTAAAGAATAGGTCCTAGCATAGGCATTTATTAACAAATCTGCACTTGCCTTGCTAGCAGAATAAGGTGAGTTCGGTCTAAGAGGTGAATCTTCAGAAAATTTCCCATCCTTTCCAAGCTCTCCATAAACTTCATCAGTAGACACATGTACTAATAAAACATCAGAATTTGCTAGCGAATTTAATATACTGGTAGTACCACAGATATTTGTATTAATAAACTCGTTTGGTTCAAGAATAGACCTGTCCACGTGAGTTTCAGCTGCAAAGTTTATAACAGCTTCAATCTTATCTGTCTTTATAATCTTCTTTATAGAATCTTCGTTCTTAATGTCGTCTTTGTAAAATCTTATTTCTTCAATAACTGAATTAATGCGATCCATAGAACCTGCATAAGTAAGCTTGTCAATCACGCTAACTTTATAACCTTTTTCAACAGACTGCCTCACAAACTCGCTACCTATAAAACCTGCACCACCAGTAATTAATATATTCATTTGTCTCTCCCTTAATTAAAAAATATATATTTTAGAATCAAAAAAATATATATAATTATCACTGTTATAGGAGCTCTATATTCGTTATTTGCCATATATCTTTCAAAAGAGACAGGAGCCATTTTAAAGCTTAAAAAGTTTGGGAAAAAAGCAGGAACTTTTTCCTTATATTCAAGAAATTTTTCTTTATGTTCTCTGTAAAGTTCTTCTTCCTCTTCTTTCATTTTGTGAAAGTGTATAAACAAAAATCCTACAGCAAAAGCAACAAGCAAGAAAAAACTCCCACTTGATATCATAACTCCACAACCAGCCAGAAAACTTCCCAAATAAAGCGGATTTCTTACTATAGAATAGGGTCCTTCAGTAGAAAGAACCTTCACTTTATTTATAGTCGCAGCAGCCCAGGCTCTTAATAACAAACCTAAGATTGAAAAAACAGCACCAGTAATCAAAGATAAGAATGTTGGACGGGATAAAAAAATTATCAAAACAAAAAGCAAATACAAAAGTTTTGTTCTTTTTTTAACAAGAAATTCTATAATTTAAATCAATCCTTTCTTTATTTCATGGTTTGTTATTTTAACATATAATTTATATAGTTTGACTTAAAATTTTAAATCTGGAGGAAAAATCTTGTACATACCCAGTTTGTTTGACAATCTAGAAGAAGAAAATAAACAAAAAGAGAACTCAAGCAAACTAAAACTTAGCGACATACTAATTGAAGCAAAGAATTGCAAAAAATGTAAGTTAAGTGAAACTCGTATAAACGTTGTTTTTGGCGAGGGACCTATGAATCCTGATATTATGGTTATCGGTGAGGGACCAGGAGAAACAGAAGACATCCAAGGACTGCCCTTTGTAGGAAAAGCAGGGCAACTCTTAACTAAAATCTTCGAATCCGTGAGCTTGAACAGAAAGGATATCTATATTACAAATGTTGTGAAATGTAGACCTCCAGGCAACAGGAATCCATTACCAGAAGAAATTGAGCAATGTAGACCCTTTTTAGATGCTCAAATAAAAATCTTAAATCCAAAAATAATAATTTTATTAGGTGCTGTCGCATGTAAAACAATCTTAAAAAATTTTTCTTCTATTACAAAAATTAGAGGCGAAATAATATTGCAAGATAATAGATACTATATACCAATGTTTCACCCTTCTTATTTGCTTAGAAATGCTAGTAGAAGCATTGGATCTCCACGATGGCTTACATGGAAAGATATCCAGAAAGTAAAACAGTTTATAGAAGAAAATTAATTAAAAGTCCTTAGTAACAGAAAATTTACCAACGTCTTTAAGCGAAATTAAGCTTCCCAAAAAACCTATAAACGTTCCTACAATTACAACAACCAGACACATTAGAATCCACAAAGACGTATCCAATGGCCAGAAAAATGACCAGGGAGGAGCAGTGTTTGCAATTGCAAAGCTTAAAAAGATTGACAAAATAATAAAGAAAGAGATTGCTAAAAGTGAAGAAAAAAATCCTATAAAGCTGCCTTCAAGAATATATGGCATTCTGATAAAATTCGGCTCAGCACCTACTAGTTCCAATATCTCAAGTTCTTCTCTCCTTGCTAGCACAGATACTTTTATAGTACTTGAAATAACCACAAGAGATGCAAGTGCAAAACCAATGAGTAGAAGTGAGCCTATGAGTGTAATTTTTTGAACGAGAATGTTAAGTGCATTCAAAAGCTGTTGTGGATATCTTGTTTCGTCTACCTGTGGAAACTGAGAGATAACCTTTGCAAGTCCTGCAATATAATCAGGGCTTTTTACTCTCACTTTTATAGTATCAGGTAGAGGATTTTTTATGTCAGATATGTTAATTTTGTTTTGAAAATACTTCTTAAATTTCTCCCAAGCATCGTGTTTTGAAACAAACTCAACAGAAGAGACTCCTTCCATATTAGAAATTGTACCAACCAGCCCATTTATATCCTGACTGGATACGTTATCTTTCAAAAATACAAGTAGTTCTACCTGATCACCTATCTTATTTGAAGCTTGAAACAACGACAAAAAGAGCATCAAGATCAAACCAAAGATTATCATTGTAAAAGAAATAGAAATAGTAGAAGCTATTGCCATTCCCCCACCCCTACTTAAAGAAACAATTGCTTCTCTTAAATATATTCTAAATTTACTCATAAATTAAAGGTTTGTCCCTCAAGCTGTCAGATTCAATCTGGCCATTTTTCAATTGAATTACTCTTTTATTCATTTTACTAACAATAATTGGATTATGAGTTGTTATTAAAATTGTCATTCCCATTCTATTCAAGTTTTCAAAAATAGACATTATCTCCCATGAAGTCTTAAGATCTATATTTCCAGTTGGCTCATCTGCAATTAGAAGTGTGGGGTAATATGATATAGCTCTTGCAATTGCAAGTCTTTGTTGTTCTCCTCCTGAAAGTTCATTTGGAAAAGCTCTTGACTTTGAACTCAACTTAACAAGCTCTAGCGATTTATATGCTCTTTTTTTAACTTCTCTATCAGATAAACCTAGCATTTCAAGGCACAAAGATATGTTTTCTATTGCGGTTTTTCTAGGCAGCAACTTTACGTCCTGAAAAACAACTCCAAGCGTTCTCCTGAATAGAGGGATATCCTTTTCTTTTAATTTTAATAAATTCATGTTATTTACATAGACTTCTCCGGAAGAAGGAAGTAATGCTCTATATAACAGTTTCAACAAAGTTGATTTTCCAGCTCCACTATGACCCGTAACAAAAACAAAATCTCCTTTTTCCACTTCAAGATTTATGTCTTTCAAACCATATATTTGACCGTGATAAATCTTTGACACGTTTTTAAAGACTATAGCTAAATTCACCTTACGACCCTAATAATAACAATTTCTCTTTTATACTGTTTGCATCCAAGCCATAATAACTTAATAAATCATTTGGTTTTCCTGATGTTCCAAATTTATCATTGATACCAATAAAAGATACTTTCATTGGATAATTTCTCGAAAGAGTTGATGAAATCATTGATCCAAGCCCGTTTATAATATTATGTTCTTCAGCAGTTAATACTATTTCGTGCTCTTTTGCAATTTCTATTATAGACTCTTCAGGAAGGGGCTTTATACAAGAAACATTTACTAAAGTTGGCTCTAAGTTATAAGGTTTCAATAGCTCAATTGCTTCAAGACATTTCCACAACATTATTCCAGTAGCAAATATCACTATTTTTTTTCCTTTTTTTAGAATAAAAGGTTTTGTATCAAATTTATAATCATTAGGTAAAATATTTGGAACTCCCATTCTTCCCAATCTTATATACACAGGACCATTATGCTGATATGCCCAATTTACCATTGATTTTGTTTCTATAGGATCTGCAGGAACTAACACTGTCATATTAGGAATTACTGACATCAAAGCTATGTCTTCTATAGATTGATGTGATGCCCCATCCTCTCCTACAGTAATTCCTGCATGAGATGCACATATTTTAACGTTTAAAGATGGATAAGCCACAGTATTTCTAATCTGCTCCCACGCTCTCCCAGTAGCAAATATTGCAAAGGTACTAGCATAAGGAACGAATCCCGCAAGAGAAAGCCCGGCAGCTACTCCTATCAAATTTTGTTCAGCTATCCCAACATTGAAAAATCTCTCAGGAAATTCCTTTGCAAAGAGCGAAGTTTTAGTAGATTTAGAAAGATCTGCATCCAAAGCTACTACTTTATCGTTTGACCTTCCCAACTCCAATAGTGCTTCTCCATAAGCTTCCCTGGTCGCCTTCATTGAACATCACACTCTCTTATTTCAGAATATGCTATTTTTGCTTGCTCCTCGCTTGGAGCCTTCCCATGAAAATCACACATATTTTCCATAAAGGAAACTCCCTTACCCTTTATGGTATGAGCAATAATCACTAAAGGTTTCTTGTCACTTCTTTTTTTTGCTTTTTGGAGAGCAGGTATTAGTTCGTCAAAGCTATGCCCATTTAATTCTAAAACATTCCAGCCAAAAGCATGCCATTTATCAGCTAATGGTTCCAATGACATTACCTCTTCTGTAAAACCATCTATTTGAAGTTTGTTTCTGTCAACAATTGCAGTCAGATTATCCAACTTAAAGTGACTTGCTGCCATTGCAGCTTCCCAAACCTGACCCTCTTCTAATTCTCCGTCTCCCAATAGGGTAAAGACATGAGAACTTAAGCCTTTTAATCTTAAACCCAAAGCACAACCAACAGAAATAGATAACCCCTGACCCAAAGATCCTGTTGACGCTTCTATCCCAGGTAACTTTCTCATATCTGGATGTCCTTGAAACGGACTATTTAATTGTCTTAAAGTATTGAGTCCAGATTTATCAAAATAGCCAGCCTCCGCAAGAGTAGAGTATAGAACTGGTGCAGCATGCCCCTTTGAAAGGAAAAATCTATCTCTAGATTCCAATTGGGGATTTTTAGGATCATAGTTCATAACTTTCCCAAAAAATAAAGAAACCATTATCTCTACACTAGAAAGCGAACCGCCTGGATGTCCTGATTTTGCAGCAGTAATCATTTCAATTATTGATTCTCTTATATTTACTGCATGTTCTCTCAATTGCAAGTCATCCAAAATCCATTCTCCTTTCAATTTGTAATCAATTATACTCTAACTGTTTTCTTTTGTTTCTAACGAGTGAGAAAATTTTATCAACAACCCACTCTACATCCTTTTCTGTCGAATCAATTACTACTGCATCTTCTGCAACCTTAAGAGGGCCTATTTCTCTAGTTGTATCAGACTTATCTCTTTTTTCAATTTGTCTTTTTACTTCTTCAAAGTCAATTTTAATATCTTTTTTAAGCAGTTCTTTATATCTTCTTCTTGCCCTTTCATCAAGTGATGCTGTTAAAAATATCTTTACTTGAGCATCAGGACACACAACAGTAGTTGTATCGCGACCCTCTAAAATAGTATTTGGCGAATTAATTGCTAATTTTCTCTGTTCAGAGGAAAGAAATGACCTTACTACTTTACTAGAAGCTGCTTTCGAAACATGTTTATCTATAATTGGTTCCCTTATCTCTTTTGTTAAAATCCTTCCGTTTAATACGATATCACCATCAACAAAATCTAGTTCAATAGAGTCAATTATCTCTTTAAAAACCTTTTCCAAATCTTCTGAGTCTTCTAACTTTCTGTTTATTAGCTCAAATGTGATAGCTCTATACATTGCTCCAGTATCTAAATACTTGTAATTCAATCTCTTTGATAACTCACGCGCTACAGTGCTTTTACCAGCTCCAGCAGGACCATCAATTGCTATTATCATGTATCAAACCTCGTTTTATATAATTTTAATAAGATAAAAAGTGCAAAGCAAAAAACAAATCCCAAGATCGACCCAAAAAAGAGTCCTTCCAAACTTCTAATTATACTAATATATAATGGAATGTGAATATGTAAAAATGTGTCAGTTAATGATATAAATGCCACAGACGAAATCAAAAAGAAAAATTTAAAGAAATTAATATTTTTTAATCTATACAAATAGAACGAAAATATAAGCATAGAGTACCCTATCAATTCTTTAAATCTAGGCCTTACAAAAAGAATCTTTTCTAAAAAGATTCTTATATGCTCTTCATCAGGTAACAAACCAATTGGGTTTTGATTCCCAGATCTTAGAACATATATTGCTAAAATTATCAAAAAAGCTATCAATGCCACAAATTCTACTCTTCTCATTGGTTTCGTAAGCTCGTTAATGTATTCTTTAACGTTGATAGTTCTAAAAAATATTCTTAAGCCTAAAAGTAATATTGGCAAAACCAAAAGTAGTTTAATCAGAGGAAAAATATTAATTCCAATAACAGAAGTAGCAGACAAATAGATATTGTTTGTTAACAAAGCTCCCAAAATTGAAATTGAAAATACCATTATAAAATTGAGCAGAAATGGTATCCAGTTAGAAGACCTGATTTTATTGTATAAATATATTGGCGGGAAAGTAGAACTCATCAAAGCAGTTTCCCACGCTATAAAGTTAAATTTACCGAAAATAAATAACAAAATATTTATCATCAAAAGAGTAGATGAAAAAATTAATATCCTTCTAGTATCTAAATTAACGGAAAACATCAAAAGCAAAAGACATCCCAAACTGAAAAATATACCAAAGATCCATACAAGCCTTACTGGTTTAAAATAAAACTCGTCATGCGCATTCCAAAGGGCTCTGCCAGGTACAAACCCTTGAAGCTTTATTTCTTGAACAATATTTTTTATGTATTCTAAGTTCGTATCGATAAGATTGCCCTTCAATGGTTCTCCCCAAGGATTAACATATAATACTTTTATATTTCTTTCTTTAATAGCTCTCCCCCAGCGAGGGATAGCATCTGAATATTTTATCTTTTTGCCTGATTCAAACCTGGAATCTGAATAAATGATGTTAGCACCAGGTATTTCATTGTTTGTAATCGCATGAACTCTCAGCACTTGATATGGGATCATTCTTGCCAACTCATCAATACCCTTTTGTTTAGCAAATTCAACATAACCAAAGCGTATATTATTTTCTTCCAAAATCTTAGCATAAATATTAATAAATTTTGGATATCCCAATACTTCTCTTTCACCAAAAATTATCATCCAAATATTTTTAGGATACTGATTAACCCATCTTTCAAAATCTTCTTTGTTTGAATAGAAACGATAATCATTTATTGGTCTTAATACAATATCAAAACCTAACTTCTTACAAAAATCTATCTCTTGATTAAGAAAACCAAAGTACAAAGATGGCAAATCTTCGTCAGAAGAATATACAGAAGTTCCCTTCAAATAAGTTTTTTTAAGAAGACTGTTGTATTTGTTTGTTAATTTATCAAATACTTCTTTAGCAAGTTTAGGATTTCTAAACTCAGCTACCCATATTATTCCATTTTTAATTGACTTTTCGTCTGGGTGAACTAGAAAAACTTCTCCTCTCTCAACCAAAGATTTGAGGTTGGATTCTTTAAGAGCAACAGCAGTAACCCCCTCTTTTCTTAACTCGGTTAAAAACTTATCAAAAGGATAATCTGCTAATTCAGCTAAATCTCTAAATCCCTCATAATCAATTACAATAGATATATGTTTATCAGCTTTTATTTCTACATCAGACCTAATCGAAGAAACAATAAAAGAAAATAAAGCAGAAATAGAAAGCATAAAGAGCCCTGCAAACAAGAAAAGTTTTCTATTAGTCATCTAATCACCTTGATTTTTTTCTTTTGATTCTTTAAGTAAAAAAGCTTTTTGAAATTCATCAATATTTCCATCCAAAACCCCATAAACATCTCCAATCTCTACATTAGTTCTATGATCTTTTACCATTGTATAGGGATGCATAACATAAGTTCTTATTTGTTTGCCCCATGAGGCATCAGTTTCACCCTTGAATTCACTCATCTTGTCCTTTTGTTTTTCTTCATAAAGACTATTAAGTCTTGAAATAAGAATTTTCATCGCAGCCTCTTTATTCTGAAACTGGCTCCTCTCATTCCTACACGTTACCACAATTCCTGTTGGCAAATGTGTAATTCTTACTGCCGAATCAGTTTTGTTTACGTGCTGACCACCAGCTCCAGAAGCTCTAAAAGTCTCTATTTTTATTTCTTCATTTTTTACGTTAATTTCCTTAACGTTTTCAATTAGTGGAGTAACCTCTACCAAAACAAATGATGTATGTCTTCTGTTATTAAAATCAAAAGGAGAAAGTCTTATTAATCTGTGAACTCCTTGTTCAGATTTAAGAAAACCATATGAGTACTTTCCTTTAAAAAAAATCGTAGCAGATCTAATACCTGCTTCATCACCAGGGCTTTGATCCACTAATTCTACAGAATATTTATTTTTTTCTCCCCAGCGAATGTACATCCTAAGAAGCATTTCTGCAAAATCTTGCGCATCCACTCCTCCTGCTCCAGCACTTATTGAAAGCATTGCGTCATAACTATCGTATTTGCCGGACAAAAGAGCCTTAACTTCCAATTCTTCAAGAATTTTAACTAAATTCTTATAACTCTCAGCTATCTCATTTTCAGCACCTTCGTCCTGAAATTCAGTCCAAAACAAAAAATCTTCAAAACTTGAATTTAAATTATTCCATTCATCAATACTTTTTTGAAGATTGTCAGCTAGCTGAGTCAGATTTGAAGATTTTTGAACATCTTGCCAAATTTCTGGGTTTGAAAGGTCATTTCTTATTTCTTCTAACTTTTTTATTTTGTTATCCAGGTCAAAGACAGTCACGAATTTTTAAAATTCTCTCATTTAAAGAATTAATATCGTACTCTATCATGTCTCATTCCTTCCACAACAATGTTTATATTTCTTCCCGCTACCGCAGGGGCAAGGATCATTTCTGCCTATCTTTTTCTTTTTATTATTTTTTTGATTACTCTTAGCATTGTTTATATTGGTTTTCCCTTGAGGAACCTCTTTTTTAGCGCTTAAATCTTCCTTTTTTTCAACAATTACGTTGAACAAAAATTTTAAAGTGTCCTTTTTTATAAGAGTAGCAGTTTCTTGGAACAATTTTGATGCTTCTATCTTATATTCAACGAGGGGATCCTTTTGGCCATAAGCTCTAAGTCCTATACCCTCCCTCAAAGAATCATTGTCCTGTAAATATTCCATCCACTTTTCATCTATAATTCTTAAAGCTATATATTTCTCTAAAGACCTCAATAATTCCGAGCCAAGTTCTGACTCTCTAAGATCATACTTTTCTTTCAAAGTTAATTTAAGCTTATTTTTTAATTCAGACAAATCCTTACAGTTATCGAAAGCATCATCATCTAGTTTTACTATCTCTTGAAGAGATTCCTTAAGAGCTAACAAACTTTCATCATTTATTGTTTTTTTTGGGAAAGACTCATCCACATATTTATCTACAATTTGTTCAATCCAACCAACAATTATATCCTTACAATCTTCACGGGTTAAAAGTTTTTGCCTTTCAGAATATATGTATTCTCTTTGTCTATTTAAAACATCATCATATTCAATTAATTGCTTTCTTATTGAAAAATTATTTTCTTCTACCTTTTTCTGCGCATTTTCTACAGCCTTTGTAACCCATTTGTGTTCAATTGGCTCGTTTTCATCTATGTTTAATTTATCCATCAAAGCAACAAGTCTATCAGAACCAAACAATCTTAAAAGATCGTCGTCTAAAGATAAATAAAATCTTGATGAACCCGGATCTCCCTGTCTACCTGCTCGACCTCTTAACTGATTATCAATTCTTCTGCTTTCATGCCTTGAAGTGCCGATTACGTGAAGTCCACCAAGTTGCCTTACTTCGTCATCAATTACAATATCTACACCTCTACCAGCCATATTTGTAGCAATAGTTACTGATTTCTTTTCGCCAGCATGTGAAATTATTTCTGCTTCTTTTTCATGATACTTTGCATTCAAGACATGATGAGGTATACCCTTTTTCTTTAAAAGCAAGCTAAGTTTTTCTGATTTTTCAATAGATGTCGTGCCAACCAAAACTGGCTGGCCTCTTTCAAAACACTCTTGAATTTCTTTTATCAAGGCTCTCAATTTTGCTTCTTCATTTTTATATATTACGTCTGGAAAATCAACTCTAATTACAGGTTTGTTCGTTGGAATCTCTACTACCATCAGGTTATAGATCTTTATAAATTCAGCTTCATCTGTTTTCGCAGTACCGGTCATACCTGCCAATTTTGCATAAGATCTAAAATAGTTTTGTATAGTGATAGTAGCTATAGTCTGTGTTTCTTCTCTTACTCTTACATGTTCCTTTGCTTCAATAGCTTGATGCAAACCATCAGAATATCTTCTTCCATGCATAAGTCTTCCTGTAAATTCATCTACAATAATTACTTCTCCATCTTTGACCACATAATCTTTCTCTCTTTTAAACAAATGATGGGCTCTTAATAACTGAGTAAGAACGTGAAGCACATCAATATACTTAACATCAAAAAGGTTATCAATTCCCAACAATTTTTCTGCTTTAGCAACTCCAACTTCAGTCAAAGAAAGAGTTTTAGTTTTTTCATCAGGTGTAAAATCTTCTTCGGGTTTTAGTCTGAGAGCTATAGGATTAAGCCTATTATATAGTTCAGTTTTTTGAGCAGCTCTTCCAGATATAATAAGAGGAGTTCTAGCTTCATCAATTAAGACGCTGTCTACTTCATCTACAATTGCATAGTTTAAACCTCTCTGAACCTGATCGGCAACAGTTAAAGCCATATTGTCTCTTAAATAATCAAAACCAAATTCATGATTTACACCATATGTTATATCGCAATTATACGCAGCTTTTCTCTGTTCATTATCAAAGTTATTCTGCAAATACCCTACTGAAACGCCTAGATATTCGTAAACAGGTCTCATCCACTCAGCATCTCTTTTTGCAAGATAGTCATTTACAGTAACGATATGAACGCCTTTACCACTTAGCGCATTAAGATAGGCAGCAGTAGTGGCAGCCAGAGTTTTGCCTTCGCCAGTAGCCATTTCAGCAATCTTGCCATCATTTAATACCAAACCACCAATAAGTTGCACATCGAAGTGTCTGAGTCCTAAAGTTCTTAAAGAAGCTTCTCTTACCATTGCAAATGAGTTAATAAGAATCTCATTAGGAAAATCTTTCTCTTTGAGGTCTTTTAGCGCTTCTCTGTAGTTGTTAGTTATCTGTAAAAAATCTTCCCTCGATAACTTCTTTATTTCTTCTTCTTTATTGTTAATAGCTGCAACAATTTCGTAATATTTTTTTAATTCATTTTCCTTACTAGAACCTAGAATTTTACTTAAAAGCTTATTAAACATTTATATTCCTCAAAATTTTATTTTTCTGGCTCAATTAAACCGTATCCACCTTCATTTCTTTTGTAAATTACATTTACATCCATAGTTTGAGAATTAATAAAAACATAAAAGTTATGACCTAACAATTCCATATCTATTATAGCCTCTTCTGGGGTAATTGGCTTTAAAGGAAATTTTTTTGTTTTAACTATTTTATTTTCATGTACTACTTCTTCGCTCTTTTGCTCTAAAAAGTTTTCATTCATCAAATTTCTATGTCTTTGCACAAGCTTTTCTTTATACTTAGAAATCTGTCTTTCCAGTTTATCATAGACCAAATCTATCGCAGTTCTTAAATCTTCTGATCTTTCTTGAGCTCTAATTGTAGACCCAGCGGCAAAAATTGTAACTTCGGCTGAAAAAATTAGTTTATTCTTTTTGGCGCTTGTTTTAGAAAGAACAACCTGAACTTCTATTATTTTTTTGAAAAATTTTTCTAATTTTGATATCTTGTTAGTAGTATAATTTTTTAGATCTTCTGATAAATTTACGCCCTTATCTTTTACGACTATTTGCATATTTATCCTCCTAGATATAAATTTAATTTTAATAATATTTAGTACTTATGAAACCTTTCACAGTTGTTTTTATGTTTAATGCAAAGTTTTAAATTAAGAAAACAAAAGCCCCTACCAGGGGCTTTTGAAAAGTTTAACTATTAAAAATTATTATTTTAAGGACAATAATATCTTATTTATGATACCTTAGTAACGTTTGATGCCTGCGGTCCTTTTGGGCCATCTACAATTTCAAACTGAACAGCTTGACCTTGCTCTAAGGTTCTGAAACCTTTGCCCTGGATTGCACTATAGTGGACAAAGACATCGCCGCTCCCATCATCCTTTGAGATAAATCCATAACCCTTTTCATTGTTAAACCACTTTACTTTTCCTAAAAACATAGATAAATAACCTCCTAAAACCCTTTCAAAAGTTTAAATTTTTTCTCATCTTTTCTACCTAACTCTTCTAGCCTTGTAAATCAAAAAAACCTAGAGCAAAGTTCACCTCCCTTTAAGAACCCACCCAATAGTCGATTGCAGGCAAGCCCTTGGTGCCGAGACAGGGACTTGAACCCTGACGAACAAAACGTTCACTAGCCCCTCAAACTAGCGCGTCTGCCATTCCGCCACCTCGGCACTTTTTATTAGTATAAATATAAAATCTTATAAAGTCAACTATCCGAATTGCTTCATGTTAACGGACAGTGATATTGTCACCCCTTAAGAAGACAGTAATAATGTCACTATGATGGGAGAGATATTTTTGAGTGTTAAGGAATCACGCAGAGTTTTTGTAATTGAACAAGCAATTGAAGGCAATATCACTAATAGACAGGCAGCTGAAGTTTTAGGCTTAAGTAAACGTCAAATTATTCGTTTGAAGGAGAGGGTGAAAACAGAAGGCGTTACTGGTCTGGTTCACAAAAATAGAGGCAGAGAATCAAAACAGAGAATACCTAAAGAAACTAGAGAAAGGATTGTTAAATTAGCTCAGGATAGTCTTCACAATGCCAGTTGTCAGCAAATAGCTGAAATACTTGAAGAGTTTTATAACATAGATGTTTCATCCAAGACAGTAAATCGTATCTTAAAGAAAAATAATATTCCATTAAGTCATACGCACAGGTCATCTAAGCTTAAGAGGTCACGTAAACGTTTACCTCAGGAAGGTCTACTTTCTCAAATAGACGCCAGTCCTTTTGAATGGCTTGAAGATAGAGGACCAATGCTTTCTTTGCACGGTTCTATTGATGATGCTACTAGTAAGGTTCAGGGATTACATTTTGAACTTCATGAATGTCTTTTTGGTTACTTAAAACTTATTCAACAAGTAGCACAGAACTTTGGAATACCTAAAAGCATATACAGTGATCGTCATACCATTTTCTTTTCACCTAAAGAGGATAAGTTATCAATTTCAGAAGAATTATCTGGGCAAACTGTTCCCTTAACTCAGTTTGGCAGAGCTATTTCAGAATTAGGGATTAGACATATACCCGCTCGTTCTCCACAGGCCAAAGGACGTATTGAACGTCTTTGGGGCACATTACAAAAGAGACTAACAATTGAACTGCGTATGGCAGGTATATCTACTATTGAAGCAGCAAATGAATTTCTACCAGACTTTATTAAAAGGTTTAATCAAAGGTTCGCTGTTGTTCCAGATAACCCCAAGTTAACTTATAGCCCTTGCCCTTCATTAGACAAACTAGAAGAGATTCTATCATGGCATCAAGAACGCAAGGCATCTCACGGCTCTTATATATCTTACCTGGGTCATATTTATCAATTAGTAGATTCTAATGGCAAGGTAATACCTTTAACTCCTAAAAGTACAGTAAAAGTTCTAACTCATCTAGATGGATCATTCAGCGCATTATACGCTGATAAATATTACTTACTACAAGAATTACTCATACCACCTAAAGAAAAAGTAAAGAATGGCTCTAAAAACACTTCAACCAAAAAACCTTATATACCTGCTGCAGACCACCCCTGGCGTCATATGGTTATCAACAAGTTTAAAAGACCTAATTCAAATTCTAATTCAAGTTCTAATTCAAATTCAAATAGCAATGACAATTCATCATTAGTTGATGAAAGAGGGGTGACAAAATCAGTGTCTCATTAATTTACTTTTGTAGTGACAAAATCAGTGTCCCTTGACACTATCCGAATTGCTTCATCAAAAATCTAAACGAAATACAATCGTTGCCTCAAATAAAAAATCTAAATGAAAATAATAAGCCTCTTAGAATAGTAGTTACTATAACTCTGGAGGCTAGAAATGGGGTTAACGATGAAGGAAAGAAAATCAGTGGTGAGTGAAATTGCAAAAAGATATAAAAAAGCAAGCAAGAAACAAAAAGGCATAATTTTAGATGAGCTAATAGCTTTGACTGGATACAATCGTAGTTATGCATCTTTTCTTTTAAGCAGTCATGAGAAGATAGTAAGGATGAATAACAGAGTTTTAAAAGTAGATTTAACGATGAAGAAAAAGAAAAAGAAAAGCAAATATTATGATGATGATGTAAAAAAGGCGTTAATTAAGGTATGGGACGTTTTAGATTGTCCATGTGGCAAAAGGTTAAAACCTGTTCTTCCTGAAATAATATATAAACTTAAAGAGTTTAAAGAAATACAAATTGAAAGGGATGTAGAAGAAAAACTCTTTAAGATAAGCGCATCTACTATAGACAGAATACTTTCAGAATACAAAAGAATGAATAAACCAAAGGGAAAGACATATACAAAACCAGGCAGCCTTCTTAAAAGCCAGATCCCTATAAGGACATTTTCAGAATGGGACGAAAGTATACCTGGATATTTAGAAATAGACCTTGTAGGTCATGAAGGAGGAGATCTAAGAGGAGAATTTATCCAAACTCTAACTGCAGTTGACATTTGCACCGGTTGGATAGAAATAGATGCTTTAAGAAATAAAGCTCAAAGGTGGGTTTTTGAATCAATAGATGAAATAAAGAAACGCTTGCCTTTTAAACTCTTTGGAATTGATTCTGATAATGGAGCAGAGTTTATAAATCATCAACTTCATCGTTATTGTGTTGAAAATAATATAACGTTCACAAGGTCAAGAAAATATAGAAAAAACGATAACTGCTATGTTGAACAGAAAAACTACTCTGTAGTAAGAAAATATGTTGGTTATTTTAGATATGATAGAGAAGTTGAGCTAATAACTTTAAAAAGGCTTTATGAAAGCCTAAGGCTATATATAAACTTTTTTCAGCCTATAATGAAACAAATCTCAAAAGAAAGAATTGGAAGTAAAGTTACAAAAAAATACGATAAAGCAAGAACTCCTTATCAAAGAATATTAGAAAATCCTGGTGTAGAAAAAATAGATAAAGAAAAGCTAATAGAACAGTATACAAAATTAAATCCAGCTGAACTTCAAAGAGAAATAGTAAAACTTCAAAAAAAATTACTAGAAGATATATCCATAAAGGAAGAAGTAAGAAACTCTATTAAAAAAATTAGCAAAAACAAAGATAAAATATGTTATGGTTATGTTTAGAATTTTAAGTGAGGCAACGAATACAACTTCCTTTAGGTTTTTAAATGAGGCAACACGCTATTTAATATGATTTGTGTTATCGGACGCTGATTTCGCTCCTTAAGAAGAAAGTAATTTGTCAATATAAAGAATGAATTGACTAATATCTGAGAAAGATAAAATTTCATTTATAATATTTCACATTAATAAAAAATATTTTAGAAAAACATTCATAAATGAAAATAAAAATGGCGGAGGGGGTGGGATTCGAACCCACGGCCCCAATAAAGGGGACACCGATTTTCAAGACCGGCTCCTTAAACCGCTCGGACACCCCTCCAGCTTTGAATATTGTATCATACTTTTTGGAAAGAAGGTAATAAACTGATGAAAAAAAATTATTACGAAAAATTATTGGATAAATTAGAAACTTATTTCGGAAAAATAGAAAGGAAGGATGAGAATTTTTTTCATGAATTGATTAAGGCAATACTTTCACAAAACACTACAGATTTAAATTCCGTACAGGCTTACAATAACCTTATAAAGATTATAAACAACGATTTACAAAATCTTTCAAAAGATGAATTTTGCGACAAAATTAAAGATTCAATAAAAATTGCTGGACTAAATAATCAGAAGACAAAAACTTTACACTCTTTGGGCAAAAAATTTCTCCAAAACAAAAATTATTCTAATATTGAAGATTATTTTAAAAAAATGAAAATTTCTGAAATTGTAGAAGTCTTTCTGTCCATTGACGGAATAGGTTTGAAAACCGTTTCCTGCGCAATATTGTTTGGTTTACACAAACCTGCCTTCCCTGTTGATACACATATATCAAGAATTGTTCAAAGGGTTAAAAAGAAAAAGATCTCCAAAAAGGATATACAAATTGAAATAGAAGGTTCTATTCACGATTGGGAAAAATTAAAAGCCCTGCACTTATATTTAATTGAATTAGGAAGAAATATCTGCAGGGCTAAAAAGCAAAATTGCCAAATGTGTCCCATTAAAGAGCTTTGCGAAGATTATCGTTCAAAATAACCTTCATCCTGCTAATAGGTTCAATTGGCTCTGGTTCTATTCCTTTAAGTAATGCAAGGTAATAGCTTACAAAATCAGTAGAATATATAAGATCTAATCCTGCTAAAACGTGATTTTTCCCAGAACCAAACACCTCCAAAACCTCTATCCCTTCAGAATTTAGAAAAGTTTTAACTGTACTTATAATATTAGATACCAACACTGATTCTAATTGTGGAATCCTAAATATTAACACAATATATTCTTCTTTGTTATCAACCAGCGAGATTGGGACAATCTGGTTGTGTGAGGCCTCCGGAAGATAAGAGTAATAAGACAGCTGTTTTGCGTTCTCTTCGAGCTGAGATTTAAACCTATAGGCAATATTTTTACTGATCGATTCCACTCCCCAAATTATAACGTTCTTTTTAGTAGCGAGCTTATATGCGATCCTTTTTGAAACATTATCCTCAAAGTCAACTTCGGGCAAAAAATTATTTTTACTATTAGACAGCTCGATTATATCATTCCAAAAATCATCCTCGTTATATTCAGTCCATCCTTTAGAAAGGGCTAACTTAAATAAAATTGATAAGGTAAACGGCATAGCAGCTCTTGGAGCTCTGCCCTTTGGTACAGCAATATGTTGCCAGTTCAAACTTTTACACAGATCAACAATTTTGCCGCCAGATGAAATTCCTATTCCTCTAAATCTATCCTTTGCAATTAGTTCAATACTCCTTAAAGTCTCAACAGTATTTCCGGAGTAGCTAAAAGCTATAACAAAGCTTGTGGAAGGATCTGGTAAAGCTTCAAACCCATTCAAGGTAGAAAAAAAATAAACCTTTTTGTTAATATTCATAATTTCAGTAAAGATCTTTGGAGAAATTGCAGATCCACCAATTCCCAGAAAAATTAAGTTTTCTATTTCGTTTAAATCTATTTTGCCATCTTTATAGAAAGTTAAGTCTTTATAAAAATCTTTCATATGGTATGCAATATCAGAAACGTATGAATTCATTACATTTTTGTCCATAAAGCTTTCCCTCCTAAGTAAATATTTACACCATATTACATTGCACCCCTAATTCTCTGTCTAACTCTTGAAGACGTTTAATTCTCTCATCTGTCGCAGGATGATCAGAAAAAATCTCATAAGCCTTACCAAAATTATCCTTTTCCAAAGTTTTCAATCTTTCCATAAAAGTAATCATCGCACATGGGTTATATCCAGCCCTATAAGCATAGATAGTTCCATAGTGATCGGCCTCATATTCCTCTTCACGGCTGTATCCTAACATCACTAAGTTTTCTGTCAGCCCAGCTATATATTGAGTCAAAGAAGAACTTTTCGCCAAAAAAATTTGCAATAATAAATTTGCATAAAATTCTCTTTCAATATTTTTAACAACATGTCTTCTACAAACATGACCAATTTCGTGACCTAATACACATGCGAGTTCATCATTAGATTTAACGAAATTCAACAAGCCTTTATATACATAAATAAATCCGCCTGGAAAAGAAACAGCGTTTACTTGATTTATATTAACAATTTTAAAACTATATGGCAAATCCTTTCTATCACAAACAGCAACAAGTCTTGAACCTATTTCAGAAACTTTTTGATTCCAATATTGATCGGTGTATAATCCATATTTCTTTTCAAAGCTTTTAGAAGCATCCCGACCTATTTTTATTTCTTCCTGCGTAGAGATTAAAGAAGCACTTGCTTTTTTAGGCAAGATCAGAGAAGAGGCAAAGCCAAAAAAAACAATTAAAAAGCTACGCCGTTTCATTGTCCTTTACTTTACGCCACTGATCTAAAGAGATCTCTTCCTTCAAACCGTCTTCATACATCACTACAAATGAGTTTTTAAGATATCTATTCTCAATAACTCTTCCAATGCCTCTTGGAGTCTTAATTACATCATCTATGTTTGGGAAACAAGATTTACAAGAAGCATAAAAAGGATATTCATATGCCATACAACACAAAAGTCTACCACAAACACCTGATATTTTAGTAGGATTTAATTGCAGTCCCTGATCCTTTACCATTTTTACTGAAATTGTATCAATCTCATCCAAAAAAGTAGTACAGCAAACCTCTCTACCACAACTCCCAATAGCGCCCAACAACTTTACAGCATCTCTAGAACCAACTTGAAATAGTTCAACCCTTGTTTTTTTTACTCTTTTAGTAATTTCTTTAATTAGCTCTCTGAAATCAATCCTTCCATCTGCTGTAAAGTAAATCGTAATTTTAGAACCATCAGTGTTATATGCAGCCTTAAGAAATTTCATTTCGAGTTTTAGCTCTCTCGCAAGCTCTTTTGAAAGAGAAAGAATTTCTTTAGCTTTTTCTTCTCTCTCTTGTATTCCACTAATATCTTCTCTGCTAGCTAATTTTATGATTTTTTTTACTTTCTCAATATTCTCAAAAGTTTCCTCTACTATTGAGTCAATAATTCCCATCTCAATACCAAAATTTCCTTCAACTACAACACAATCTCCCTTTGAAAAGACTTCTTCGGAAGAAAAATATCCAAATCTTCTTAATGGCAAAACCTTAACATAATAATAGTTCATTTAAATCTCCTTTGAATCCAATAAGAAATTAGTAATTAAAAATATTGATGAAGGATTAACTCTGTTTACATAAAATTCATTTGCTATTTTTATTCTATCTAAAATACTTAGATATTTGTCAACAGGTATTTCTTTTTTCTTAAATAGGCTAATTAACAAGGATTTAAAAAAAAATATAGAAAGATAAGGCTCCATATCTTTATAAATACTATCAAACAAATAGCTTTTGCCACCAAATTTTTCAGATTTAATAAAACTTCTCATTAACTTAACCTTTTCTTTCATGTTTATTAAGGTTGTCTCATCTTTGTCAGAAAGCAACCCAGGACATCCATAAACTAAATCAGCAAATTCTTCGTCATTTTTTAAATTTTTGTTCAAACTTACAAGTAACTGTATACTTTCCCTATCAGAAAGCAAAGGAGCATAAATCTCAATACATCGAGACCTCAAAGTAGATATTATTTGAAAATCAGATAAAAATATAAAATAAGTATTTTCTGGTGGCTCTTCTACAATTTTCAAAAAAAAATCAGGTATCTCAACAACATCTCTCATTCTTTGAGGATCGTTTCCAAATTCTACATAAACTGTAATAATTTCATTATTAATCCTTTTCTGCCACAAAACATCGTTCAAAATTTCTCTTAAAAAATTCCTATCAGACAATAACTCATTTTCAACCTGTTTTCCAAAAACAAAAGAGAAAAAATTAGGTTTGTTCTCATATAATGAACTGAACTTATAACCATAAATACTCTCTAAAAGTCTAAGCACTATTTGTTTTTTAAAGCAACCTTTTGGACCCCATATTGCAAATGACTTTAGTTCTAATTCTTTAACTTTATCAAAAAGCCTATCGAACTGCTCTAATCTTTTCTCGAACATCTTCTTTCATTCTTTCTCTCTAAAACCTTTTTTAGAACGATTTCATGAAGTTTTTCTATATTCAGTTTTGAATACAAAATACAAAACCTATCCGGTTCCATTGAAGCAAGGTCAAGATATCCTGCTCTTACTCTATTATGAAATTCTATGCTCTCAGTCTCCATTCTATCCTTGCTATCTAAAAACCTCTGTTTTGCTTCAAAAAAAGAGAAATCAAAAAGAAAGGTGATATCAGGTTTTATTCCTTTTGTTGCAAACTTATCAAGACTTTTTAAAAACGACAAATTAACGTTCCTTCCATAACCCTGATATGCAAAAGTGGAATCAGAAAACCTATCGCAAATAACGATTTTGTCATCTTTTAGTGCTGGAAAAATATGTTCATTTACCAGTTGAGCCCTACAAGCAAGAAACAGTAGAACCTCTGTTTCCACAGAAATATTTTTGCCATATAATAAAGCATTTCTAAAATTCTCTCCCACTTCTGTAACTCCTGGATCTTTCAAATAAACTACTTTCTCTCCTAAGGAAAGGAGTTTATCATAGAGCAACTTTGACTGAGTAGTTTTACCACATTTTTCAATTCCTTCAAAAGTAATAAATAAACCCTTTTTATTATTTTGCAAAGATCTTCACTCTTCTCCTAGGTTCTTCATCCAGGCTTTCTGAAAAGAGATTATATTTTTCTACTAGTTGGTGTTGAAGTCTTCTGAAATAAGCATTTCTTGGACTTAATTCAACAGAAACTTTATCTCTTAAAACTTTTTTAATAGCTTCTTCTGCCTCCCTCAAAGCCTCAAATTTTTCAAAATCCATATCTTCAAAATTAACTGATCTAAGTTGTATAATTTCCGACAAGACCTTTCTCGCCTGTGTTATAGTATTGCTCCTCATAACATATACAGGAAGATTCTTATCTTCAACTTCATCAAAGAATTTCCCTCTTGATTTCAAAAAACCTTTTAGTGTTATAACAACATCTGCAACATTTAGATCTTTAACTATATTTGTAGAAACTCTTAGTTCTTTTGATACTCGTTCTAAAATGTCTTTACTAACTCCAAATGAAAAGATATTTAAAAACTCTTTACAAACATTTACATCAAGATTCCTTTTTGCTTCTAAATTATTGTAAGAATTTTTATCTTCAAATTTATCTTCTTTTAACTCCATGCGATGTTCTTCAATTATTATTTTTCCATCACTCGACTTTGAACGTACTTCTGGTCTTATTTGTTCACCCTTTAATAGTTGATCTACAACTTTATCTACATTTTTGTGTATTACCATCTTTTCTCTGTCTAAAAGTTCTATAACTACATTAAAAGTAGGCTGGGTTTTCCTTTCCTGAATTGTCTTTTGTGTTCTTCTTCTCTTAGCCTCTTCATCTGATAGGGTTACTACCTGAACACCTCCTACAAGATCACTTAAAGTTGGATTCATAATTAGATTAACAAGGCTATTTCCATGAGCAGTTGCAATAAGCTGAACCCCCCTTTCAGCTATAGTTCTTGCTGCTTGAGCTTCTAGTTCTGTGCCAATTTCATCTACTATAATGACTTGTGGCATATGATTTTCCACAGCTTCAATCATTACAGCATGCTGTTTTTCAGGAGTTGGAACCTGCATTCTTCTTGATTTCCCTATTGCAGGGTGAGGAATATCACCATCTCCACCTATTTCGTTCGAGGTATCTATAACAATTACTCTTCTTTTCATGTCTACCGATAAAACCCTAGCAATTTCTCTTAATTTTGTAGTTTTACCAATACCAGGAGGGCCCATCAAAAGTATATTTTCTTTGCTTTCTACTATATCCTTTATTATATCTATAGTTCCAAAAACAGCTCTGCCTACTCTGAGCGTTAAACCAACAATTTCTCCTGATCTATTTCTTATACAGGAAATTCTGTGCAATGTTCTTTCTATGCCAGCCCTATTATCGCCCGAAAAGACGCCAACTTTTTTTACCACGTTTTGTAAGTCTTCTCTTGTTACTTGTTTAGTGGTTATTTCGAACGCATCCTCTGGAAATCTTACTTCAGGATATCTACCTAGATCTAAAACAATTTCTACAATATCGTTTAGATTCTTGAGCTCTAAGATTGGATATTTGAAATCATCTGGCAAGATGTCAATAAGACATCTTAAATCATCAATAGTTTCATCTGGTCCCAAATAAATTCACCTTCCATAATTAATTTGGTTTTAAATGAGGAAAAAATATAACATCCCTTATCGAAGGAGAATCAGTCAGGAGCATAACTATTCTATCAATTCCCAAACCAAGTCCACCTGCAGGTGGCATGCCGTGTTCGAGCGCAAAAATAAAATCTTCATCCATACTCTGGGCTTCTTCATCTCCGCTTTCTTTTAATTTTGCTTGTTCTAAAAACATATTTTTTTGATAAATCGGATCGTTCAACTCGCTATGAGCATTTCCTATTTCCCTACCAGCTACAATCAACTCAAATCTATGAGCTTTTTCTGGATTCAAAGGATCCTTTTTTGCCAGTGGAGAAACTTCTGCTGGGTAGCCAACTACAAAGGTAGGTTCTTCAATTTTCTTCTCTACAATGTGCTCAAATATTTCAAGCTTTAACTTTCCCAGTCCCCATTCCTCGCTGAATTGGCAACCTAAATTTTTTACAAAAGACTGCAAAAAAGCTTTATCCTTCAGTTGATCCTCGGTTAAACCAACATATTCTTTGATCGATTCGTCAAAATCAAGTCTTCTCAAAGGTGGCTTGAAACTGTAAGTCTTCCCCTGATAGACAATATCTGTAGTACCTAAAACGTTTTGACAAAGATAAAATAAAAGCTCCTCTGCAAGGGACATCATATCATTCAAGTCAGAATAAGCCTGATAGGCTTCTAACATTGTAAATTCAGGATTGTGTTTAACAGAAACCCCTTCATTTCTAAATGATCTATTTATTTCAAAAATTTTATGAAAATTACCAATCAAGAGTCTTTTCAAATACAACTCAGGGGCAATTCTTAAAAATAAATTTTTCTCTAAAACGTTGTGATAGGTCACAAAAGGTTTTGCAGATGCACCTCCTGGTATTATGTGTAGCATTGGAGTTTCAACTTCTAAAAAACCTCTCTCTTCAAAAAATTTTCTAATAAAACTTATTATTTTACTTCTCTTTACAAAGATATCTCTTGTTTTTGGATTAGATATAAGATCCAAATATCTAAACCTATATCTTAACTCAACATTTTTTAGACCATGCCATTTTTCCGGCAGAGCTCTCAAAGCTTTCGACAATATTTTTATTGTTTTAACTAAAACTGTAATCTCACCTGTTTTAGTTCTAAACAGATTCCCCGAAACCTGGATAAAATCTCCTATATCAATATAATTTTTAAAGAAATCATATTGTTCACCTAAAATGTCCTTTTTTAATTGTATTTGTATTTTACCAGTAAAATCAATTATATCAGCAAAACTCATCTTCCCGTGAAGTCTTTTAGAGAAAAGTCTTCCAACTACAGTTGTTTCGTCTGTTTCAGATAGCTTATTTTCTTCAAATTTATTTTTTATGTTAGAAATATAATCTAAAAAATTAGACTCAACCGGATAAGGGTCAATTTTCATATTCCTTAAAGCATTTATTTTTAAAAGCCTTTGCTTATAATATTCGTCCTCTAAAGTTTTATCAATTAAAAAGGATTCTTCATCATGCTCTTTCAATGCTTACCACCTTTAATTTTATAGTTTGACCACCTGGAGTGTGAACAGTAACCTCATCTCCTACTTGTTTCCCAAATAAAGCCTTTCCTACTGGAGATTGAAAAGATATCTTTCCATTTACAGGATCTGCCTCAATAGGTTCTAAAATAGTATATTCCTTTATAGTTTTTTTGTTAAGATCCTTTACCACAACTTTACAACCTATACCAACCCTCGATATTTCTATTTTATCTTTATCGATTATTCTTGCATTGGAAAGTTGAGCTTCTAATTCATTAACTCTTGCAAGAACCATAGCCTGCTCGCTTTTTGCCTCTTCATACTCAAGATTGCCAAAATCTTCTGCAAAGTCCTTTGCTTCTTGAATCCTTTCTGATATTTCTTTTAATTTAACATCTCTAAGATATTCGAGCTCATTTTTTAATCTATCGTAACCCTCTTGAGTCAAATTAATTATCTCTTTCATATGACCCTCCTGTACTAAAATTCCTATGTATTATAGTTACTAGAATGAATATTGTAAACACTAAGGGTTTCCTGATACTTCTATTTTATAATCCAAAGATCTCCAGTTGGATACCATATTAGGACCTGAATCTGATGGTGAGTTTAATATCACTAAAGTAATACTATCTCCTGGTTGCCCTAATTTAAAAGTATAGCTAACAGTATCATAATATCCAAACCCTATTTTTGTATTTTTATAAATTCCATTGCTAGTATAAAAATACAAATTTGCAGTTGGAACAATAGCACCTTTCAATATTACTTTAACAGTACAGCTGCTAAACGAGGCTAATCTTGAAAAAGTAATAAAGAACCATCTTGACTGTGGTGGACCGAAGAAATTACCTGGAATTGGAGAATAATATCTTTCTTTTTCTCCTTCTGTAAGGTAAACAGCTGCTTTATCAGAATCCCAGAATGGATTGTCATTGCTCAACACAATAATTGATACTCTTTGTATTGAGTCTTGCTGACCTGGGATAAATTCTCCAGAAGAAAAATCAAGGTTAAGGCTACTGTTCAAAGGAAGCTTTGCCAGCTGCCATGGGGAGGGAGTAAATATTAGATCATCAGCAAAAGCTTTTGTTGAAACCGCTACTGTTATAAGGAATAAAAACAACAAAACAAAAATTTTTCTCAAAAATGATTTATTTAAAATGTACAATTGTAACTCCTGCACCTCCTTCATGAGGATCAGCCAAATTAAAGCTTTTAACTTGTGGATGCTTTTCTAATATTTCATGAATAATTTTTCTTAATATGCCTTCTCCTTTGCCGTGTACTATTCTTACATAGGGGACATTAGAAATTAAGGATTTATCTATAAATTTTTCGACTCTTTGTATTGCCTCTTCTGCTCTCAAACCTCTAACACTAATTTCAACATTAGGACCCATGTTTTTTAGATTACTTAAAACACTAAAAGTATTACTATACTCCTTAGAGAGCTTTTTGTCAGATTCATTCTTATCAAAAACTAACAAAGAATTATCAACCCAGATTTTAGACTTATCTGTTTGTACTAAGCTCCTTTTACCTTGTTTTTTTATTACTTTCCCTGATATATTCATTGTTGATATATTAACATAATCGCCAATATTTATCTCTATTTTATCCTTAGAAGTCTCTTCTCTTTTTAAAACTTTTTCATTAATTAAGCTGCTCAATTCCTCCCATTTTTTTAAACTTTCAAGCACTAAATCTTTTTTTGGTTGATTCAAATTTCTCTTCAACTCTTTAGCAACTAAGTTTACTGAAGACAGCAATTTATTTAATTGAGATATTTTTTCTTCATACTGTTCTTTCATATCTCTTTCAAGCTGCTCAAATTTCTCTTTTAAAAATTTTCTTTCATTTTCTAAAATTTTTTCCTTATTGTTTAATTCTTCAACTTTTTTGTAGTAAAATTCTGTAAGTTCGTTTAACTTTATCATCTCATTATAAACCCGATCGCCAATAAGATATTCTTTTGCATCAGAAATAATTTCTAAAGGTAAACCCATTTTCTTTGCAACATCTAAAGCATGGCTATTACCAACAGAATTCCACACAAGTCTATAAGTAGGAAGATTTGAATTTTTATCATATTCCATTGCACCTATAGCTATCTGAAAGCCTTCAATATTTGTTATCTTTAATTCTGCAATGTGAGTAGTTATACAAACAAATGCACCTTTTGTTAAAAGATATTTAATAATTGACTTTGCCAGAGCATAGCCCTCTTTAGGATCTGTTCCACTACCCAACTCATCTATTAAAATTATCACATTTTTTAGGTCGTTCTCCAAAAAATGTTTTAATCTATCTATATGATAGGTAAAGGAACTAAGTCCCAAACTTAAATCCTGTATATCACACAAATCTGAATACAACCCTTTAAAAGGACCAATTTTTGCACTACTTGCATGCACAAAAAGTCCACTGAGAGCTAAAAAGACGTTTAAACCAAGGTTTTTTAATGCAACAGACTTGCCGCCACCGTTTGGTCCAGTTAATATAAAACCCCTTAAGTTTTTGTTTAATAAAAAATCTTGACCAATTGGGTTTTTTAAGAGAGGGTGCTTTGCATTTTTAAAATCAATTACCATTTCGTCAACATACTCTGGTTTTATACAATTATTTTCTTTAGCGTATATCCCTAAAGAGAAAAAAAAGTCTACAGTTTCGTAAAAATCAACGCATTCTTGGATTATTGCTTTATTATCAGAAAAATTTTTATCAAGATTTTTAAGTATTAACTTTAATTCGTTTAATTCTTCTTCCCTTTTCAATCTAATTTTACTAACTATTTGTGCAGAAATATAAGGCTCAACATAAGCTGTAAGTCCTGAAGCAGAAGTGTCCCTAATTGTTCCTGGAATTTTATCTAAATATTCAATTTTTACAGGAAGTAAATAAAAACCATTTCGTTCTAGAATAATGCTTTCCTGAAAATATTTTTTGTTTTCACCTCTAATGTAGTCATTAAGTAAACTATTGAGTTCTTTTTCAAGTTTTTTTATATTTTTTCTTATTTCGCCTAATTTTTCGCTTGCACTATCCTTTATATTACCTTCATCATCAAAAATATTTATAAGGAGGTTAAAAAATTTTTGTGGGAAATTTAGCTTTAGTGAACTATCATAAAAAAAATTAAAATTAAGTTCTGTTTTTAAAAAAAATTCTCTAATTGAACTAACTGCTTTTAAAAAGAGCAACAGTCCAAAATAGTTCTTAAAGGAAAAGGGAAGATGGTTTTTATAATTAACAAGTGAATCAATAGCAATTTCTTGCAGCCTTTCTCTAGGATCAGAGTACTTCCAAATAATATTGATAGCATCATTAATACACTTTTGCCTTATTTTTAGTTCAAAAATTTCTAAAGGCTTGATATTTAAAATATTTTCTTTAACAAAAGGCAAAAATGCTTTTTTGCAAATGATTTTTAAAACGTCTTTATAATCTAAATCATCAGCATCAAATTTAAATGACATAAAATATATTATAATTTATTTGCTTAAATAAAGTAAAAAAAATGTTAGAATTAAAAATTTGTAATAAAACTAAAAAATTGTAATAAAATATTTATAAATTATATTTCAAGTATATTTTTAGGAGGCATGAATTTGGATAAATTTAATGTGATTGTAATCGGAGCTGGACCAGCAGGGCTTAAAACTGCAATGAGATTGAAAAGATTAGATTTTAATCAGAAAATTTTAGTTATAGATAAAGGAACGTATCCCTCATTTGCTGCTTGCGGAATGCCATTTTATCTGGAAGGTTTAGTAAAAGATTTTGATGACTTGCGAAAGACATCATTTGGATCTTTAAGAGATGAAAATTATTTTAAGAATTACGCTAACATAGATTTATTACTAGATTACTTGGTTACCGAAATTGATCCAGAATCAAAAACCGTTGTGGTCCTAAATAATGTAAGTCATGATACATTTAGATTCCAATACAACAAACTTGTAATAGCTACAGGTTCAAAAGCTATTGTTCCCCCCATAGAAGGGCTTTCGATTGAAGACGAAAATCTTTTCACGCTAAAGGACCCATCAGATTCAATAAAAGTTAAATCTTATTTAGAAAAGAATAAAGTCAACAGCGCTTGTATTCTAGGTGCTGGTTTAATTGGGTGTGAAGTTGCTTCATCGCTTTTTAATTCTAATATAGATGTTTCAATCTTTGAAATCTTTGATTGGCCTCTTGCAGCACTTATAGACAAAGAAATAGGGTTATATTTAAAAAAACAAATGTTCAACAATGGAATGGAAATATTTACAGGTGAAAAAGTAGTAAAATTTGTCTCAAAAAACAAAAAAACAATTAAGGCCATTTCTGAAAAAAGAGAGGTAAATGCAGATATATTCCTTATATGTTCAGGAGTAAGACCAGACACAGAAATAGCAAAAAAAGCTGGATTAGAAGTGTCAACAAAAGGTGCAATAATAACAAATGAATTTCTACAAACTTCAAACCCTGATATTTACGCAGTTGGTGACTGTATAGAAATAAAAAATTTATTAACTAACAAAACCTTTTATGCACCAATGGCAACTTATGCTAACAGACTTGGGAGACTTGTTGCAAATAATATTATGAACAACAACACTCAAACTTTTGATGGATCAATAGGAACTGCAATAGTTAAAGTATTAGATTTTAATATTGCCAAAACTGGCCTGAGCGAAAAAGAGGCAAAGGATTTGAATATTGATTTTGAAACAGTTTATTATTCTGGTTTTGATAAACCACATTATATGAGTGAGAGCAATAAAATAAACATTAAACTTATTTTTGATAAAAAAACTGATAATTTAATCGGAGCTCAATGTATAGGCAAAAAAGCCAATGTGGACAAAACAATTGATATTGCTGCAACAATTATTCAAAATAAGATTTTGAATAATAAAGTTCTAAACTTAGATCTGTCATATTCCCCTCCATTTTCAAATTCTGTAGACATTTTGATTCAGGGCTTTCAAATATATGAAAACAAAAAGAACAATATGTACAAAGGAATTTCATTCGAAGAAGTAAAAGAAATTTTAGAAAATGATAAAAATATGGAAAACGTAGTATTATTAGATGTAAGATCAGAAGATGAATTTAAAAAAGTTCCTTCTCCCTTCAAGAACGTTATCAACATACCTATTGATTATTTATATAATTCTGATTTAGAATATATTAAAAATAAAAAGATTATCATATACTGTGGCACAGGCTCAAGGTCTTATCAGGCATCAGTAATGTTGAAAAGTAAAGGCTTTAGGGAAGTATACAACCTGGAAGCAGGAGTTAGTGGTTTTTACTAATACAAAGAGGTGAACGAATTTGACAAATGAATTCGGTAAATTCTTAAAAGAAGCAAGAGTTCGAAAAGGCATTAACCAGAGGCGGCTTGCTCTGCTATCTGGGATAGATCCTGGTTATGTAAATAAGCTCGAATCTGGGAAGATGCCACCACCATCTCCAAAAGTCTTGAAAAATATAGCATCAGTTCTTGGGATAGATGAATTAGATTTATATCTAAGAGCAGGTTATATTACAGACGATTTAACAAAGAAGTTTTCTGAAGAACCTGAATTTAGCATGATGTTTTACGCTCTAAAGGTTTTGTCAAAAGAGGAACAAAAAAGTATTTTAGATTTTGTAAAATTTAAGCTTGAAAATTGGGAAAAGACAGACAAATCAAAAAATTGATTTTTTCAAAATTATGTTTTATAATTTAAATACTTTTTGAACATTATAAATATACAAAAGAGGGGGAGAAAAAATAACTTCTTTAAAGGAATTAATAGAAAAAAATAGTTTGCTCAATAAAATTCACATCCTATTAGACAACAACGCTTATGAGGATGTTTTTTTAGTTGGAGGAGCAGTTAGAGACTTATTAATTGGCAAAGAAATAAGCGACTATGACTTCCTCGTTTCTGAGGGGTCTGTGTCAGATATAGCCAAATTATTAGCTAGTAATTTAGGCGGGAAGTTTTTCTTTCTTAAGGGCGCTAACTATTCTTCTAAAACAATTCGTATATTAAAAGAAGGTTTGCAAATAGACATATCAGAACCAAAGGGCAGTAACCTTCAAGAAGATTTATTAGAAAGAGATTTTACAATAAACTCAATGGCCATAAGAATGAGCGACGGAGCTCTCTTTGATTCAGCTGAGGGGATTAGAGATTTAATTAACAAAAGAATTAGACTAACCAGCGACCTTGCCTTTATCAAAGACCCTGTCAGACTCATTAGAGCCTATAGATTTGTCGCCGAAATGAATTTTCAGTTAGATGAGAGAACAGGTATTTTGATTATGGAACAAGCACCTCTAATATCTCAAGTTCCTTCAGAACGAGTTCGAGATGAAATTTTCAAAATTTTAAACCTAAAGAATTCTGCTGACGTTCTTTATAATCTCTGGAAAGCAGGTATTTTGAAAATAATATTCCCAGAGCTGACATTACTTGAAAAAGTTAGTGCAGAACCCCAAAGATTTCATCATTTAAATGGACTTGAGCATTCTTTTGAAGCACTCAGATGTCTTGAGAGGATTTTACTTTTCAAATCTCCTATCTGGCACGATATATCAGAAAAACTAACACATTATTTAAATCATATAATAGGCGGTGGCAGGAAGAATCTACAATTATTAAAGTTAGCTACTCTTTTACACGATGTGGGAAAACCTATAACTATGAAACTAGATTCTAATAAAACAAGCTTTCTTAATCACGATCAGGAAGGTTCTATAATAGTTGAAAAAATTGCCAGAAGAATGCGACTGTCAAAATCAGAGATAAAAGAGCTAAAACATTTGGTTAAGAATCATATGCAACCGATTTTTATACCACCTGAAAATTCTGAAGCTCATATATTAAAATTTCTAAGCAGAACTTATCCTTATACCGTCAATATTACTCTTCTTAGTTTAGCAGACAGACTATCAAGCAGAGGCCAGAAAATTACCCTTTCTTATATATTAGAAAGATACAGATTATACAAAAAAATTATTAAGACGTCTCTTTACTACGAACCACCTAAAAAATTACCACTAAATGGAAAAGAAATAATGAAGCTATTAAACCTTGAACCTGGACCTACAGTTGGCATAGCATTAAAAATGTTAAAAGGAGCCATGATAAGGGGAGAAGTTAAAGACGAAGAAGATGCAAAGGCATTCCTTTTAGAAAAATTCAATAATTTGAAAATAAAAAAGTAGTAATTATTGTTTTATAGCTCTTTTAATTTATCATAGAAATCTGGAAAAGAAATGGCACAACATGATGGGTTATCTATTGAGCTTTCCCCGTTTGCCAAAAGTGAAGCAATAGTAAAAGCCATTGCTATTCTATGATCATCAAAAGTTTTAATATTTGAAGGTTTAAGCTCATTTGTACCTTCTATCAAAAAGCCATCTTCTTTTTCGACAACTTTAACTCCCATATTTCTTAAGTTAAAACATACTGCATTAATTCTATCGCTTTCCTTCTTCCTCAAGTCAAGCGCACCTGATACTTCACTTTTTCCCTCAGCCAACGCCATAGCAATTGAAATGATAGGCACCTCATCTATAATTTTAGGTACTTCTTCAGGAGATATATTTGTAGCTGTTAACTTCTCCACCCCTTCTACAAAAATATTCCCGATTGGTTCGGGGTTAAAGGAACAGTATTCAAGCTTTATATTTGCACCCATTCTTTTAAGTACTTCGATATAGCCTATCCTTAAAGGATTAAGGCAAACGTCTCTTACTAACAATTTAGAACCAGGTATTAATACTGCAAGAACCACAAAAAATGCTGCAGATGAAGGATCTCCCGGAACAGTTAAATCAAAGGGATTAAGATCTTCTGAGGGATATACGTATATTGAGTTCTTTATTTTTTTTATATTAACACCCAAATAAGTCAAAATAAGCTCAGTATGATCTCTGGAGGGAAATGGTTCAATAATAATAGTATCAGAATTAGCTTTTAGCCCAGCCAAAATTAAACACGACTTTAACTGTGCGCTTGAAATGGGCATTTCGTAATTAATACCATCTAGACCATTCTTATTTCCAACAATTGCTAAAGGCGCCAAAAAGTTTCTTCTTGAAAATATATTGGCTCCCATAATAGATAATGGTTTTATTATTCTACCCATTGGTCTGTTTCTTAGGGAATTATCCCCAGTTAAGATAAATAATCCCTTTCTTTCCGAAGCCAATAAACCCGAAAAAAGCCTTATTGTGGTTCCAGAATTACCACAGTTTAATATATCTGTCGGTTCATCAAGATCTCTTAAACCCTTACCTTTAATAATAATTGCTTTTTCTTGCTTTTTAACCATCCCACCAAGCTGTTCCACTATTGCTAACGTTGACAAAGTATCTGCACCAAGCAAGGGGTTTCTAATAATAGATTCCTTTTTGGTTGATAGAGCAAAAATAAAAAGTCTATGTGTAATAGATTTATCAGAAGGAACTGAAATTTCTGAAGAAAACTTTTTAAATTTTCCTAAAATTTTCAATCTAAAACCTCCCTCTAAATTCCTTAGCTACCACAATTTCTGACCTAAATCTCTCTATGTCTTTATCAAAAGAGTCTCTAAGAGAGGATAAAGTATCAATGTATGAATCAATAGCTTTCAAGATCTCTTTCTTATTGAATTTAAATATTGAATAAGTAAAATTTGGATCTTGAAGCGCTAATCTAGATGTGTCCTTAAAACCAGGACCAGCAACTAAATTCAAATATGGAAAAGTTTGATCATATTTTCTTAAAGTATTCGATAAAGATAGTGCAACAAACATAGGCAAATGGCTAACTAAAGAAACAAGACTATCATGTTCATTAATACTAATTAGTTGAATGTTAACTCTTAAATTAATTTTTAAAAAATTACTAAATTCATTAACTAAATGCTTAGCATTTTCGTTTTCTATTATTAAAAAAGGTCTATCAAAAAAGATTTCTTTAAAAGAATTCTCGTACCCACTATACTGAGTTCCAGCCATTGGATGAGTGCTTATAAAGTTTACATCTTTAGGAATAATTTTGCTCACTTCATCAAAAAAGTGCGATTTTACACTAGCCACATCAGATACAATACAATTATTTTTTAGATATGGTATAAGAGCTTTAAAAGCCTCTAGAGTTTTTTCAATATTTACACATACGAAGACAAGATCACAAAAAGAAATATTAGAGTCAAATTTATCGTTCAAATGACGAAAAAATCCATCAGATCTAGCCAAATTAATAGTATCTATACTTGAATCATACCCATAAACGCTATACCCATTAAAAGAAAACGCCTTAGCTAGAGAGCCTCCAATAAGGCCTAGTCCTATAACACAAATATTTTTAAAATCCATTGTATTTTTACAAAGTTCTATTCAATACTTTTGCTATCGGGCGAATTTCCTTCATAAGTGTCTCAAATTCATTCAAATTAAGAGACTGAGGTCCATCTGAGAGGGCTTCTTCTGGCCTTGGATGAACCTCTATCATCAATCCATCTGCTCCAGAAGCAATGGCAGCTCTTGCCATAGGAGCTACAAGAGACCTCTTTCCTGTAGCATGGCTTGGATCAACAATTATTGGAAGATGACTAAGTTGTTTTACTAGGGGAACAGCGCTTAAGTCAAGGGTATTTCTCGTATATTTTTCAAAAGTTCTAATTCCTCTTTCACACAAAATTACATCTTGGTTTCCTTCAGCCAAAATATACTCTGCAGCTAATAACCACTCTTCAATTGATGAAGACAATCCTCTTTTTAGTAAAACAGGTTTTGAGCATCCGCCTACTTCTCTTAATAGGGGGAAATTTTGCATATTTCTTGTCCCAACTTGCAGTATGTCAGCATAAGAGGCGACCAATTCCACATCTCTTGTATCCATTACCTCTGTAACAACCTTTAACCCGTATTCATCGGCAGCCTCTCGAAGATATTTTAATCCTTCTTCTCCCAATCCTTGAAAAGAGTATGGGCTAGATCTGGGCTTAAATGCACCTCCTCTTAAAATTTTAGCTCCACAACGTTTAATTGCTTTTGCCACTTCAAAAGACAATTCTCTACTTTCAACAGCGCACGGCCCAGCCATAACAACCAATTGTTCGCCACCTATTTTCAAATCTTTCATATTTATGATGGTATCCAGAGGATGAAATTCTCTGCTAGCTCTTTTATATGGCTTCCTCACAGGTATAACTTCAGAAACTCCCGGTAACACCTCAATAGGTTCAACTAATAATTTCTTATCTCCAATTGCACCGATTATAGTATGAACCTCTCCCCTTGAAAGATGAACCCCAAAGCCTAAACTCTTTAACTTCTCAATTACTCTATTAATCTCCTCTTCACTAGCTGACGGTTTCATTACAATAATCATAGAAATTACCTCCATATAAAACTAATTTAGAAAATACTATAAAAAATTTATGCTTTTGTCAAAGATTTAATTTATCTGTAATCTAGATTAGAATATAATAGCTATAAAGGAGGGATAAGATGAGAAAATTTATTTTCCAAAGAGTTACCATTGCAGCTCTAATTTGCAGCTTATTTCTTTTATCGCCTGCCAAACTTTATGCATTCAATCTAAGCAGTATTTTAGAAGGTGGAGGAATTGCAATAGCAGTTAAAATTTTTGGCAGACAAATAAATGACTTTATTAACACAGCACTAATGAACAGAAACATTTCTACTCAAGAAATGACAAAAGTTGTACCAGTTATATCGATAGGGAACGGGACGTATGTTGGTGCAGTACAGGTTTCTGGTCCCGCTGAAAGAGTGCAAACAGTTCAAGCTGTTATGCAGTTAGAACTTAATTTTAGCAATGATAAGTTTAGAATTAAAGCACTAATACCATCCGACTCTCTTAACCCATTACAGTTCCATAGAGTATTAGGAGTCGGTGTCTCAGCTATGATTGACGTGAAACTTTAAACCTTGAATTAGTAAATTTTTTAGCTCTTTCAATTGCCATATCAAGAGTGGGCAAATTAGTTTGAGCTCCATCTTTTTCTAGAACAAAAGACGATACAGAGGCTGCTATATATGCACAATCAATAAACTCAAATCCTAAAAGATACGAAGCCAAAAAAGCGCCTCTGTGACTATCTCCCGCCCCAGTAGAATCCACAAATTTTTTTGGAGGAATAGCTGGAATTTTATAATTTACTCCGTTATAAAAAATCTCACATCCATTTTTACCTAAACTTACACAAGAAAGTTCAAATTTCTTATATTTCATAATATTGTCAACATTTAAGGTTTCGCATAATTTTTTATTCTCGAACTCGTTCATAAACAAAAAATCAACATATGGCAGTATTTCAATTACTTTTTCAGGTTGAGTCAGAGTTTGCTGCCCTGGATCAAAACTAATTTTTATATTTTTTTTTCGATCCTTTAATTCCTTTAATTTAATTAAAAATTTTTTATAGAAATCATAATAGCCAGTAGTAAAGTGTAGCACCTTACATTTATCTAAGTTGTCTAATATACTAGAAATATTTGATTCTAAAATTTTTTCATAGTTTATTTTATCTTCATAGAAATAAATTTGTTGAGCACCATCGGGCACTCTTGTAATTAAAATGCTTCTTGGAGAATATCCATTTTGAACTTTAAATACAAACTTTGTGTCTATCATCAAATCTTTGAGGTAACTTTCATACCCGTGGTGAAAATCATTATCTCCTACAACAGAAATAAGGCCCGAATCTACGGATAATTTTTTTATTGCAACAGCACAATTCGCAGCAGCTCCTCCAAAAGTCCTTTTGTATTCATCAGCTACCACTGCATCATTAACCAATGCTAACTTTTTAACTACAAGTATGGTATCGAATACTATAGTCCCAACACAAAAAATCATTAATCCTCCCTAATTATTCTTATAATTTTGTACATTATAAAACAAAATTTGATATAATAATAAAAGCAAAAAAGGAGGGTAAATGGAAAAAAATATCATTAAAGTAGCCATTGTTGACGGACAAGGTGGCGGAATAGGACAACAAATAGTACTAAAAATTAGAGAAATTCTGTCAGAAATCATTGAAAATATAGAAATAATAGCACTAGGAACAAATGCATTTGCAACTGTAAATATGCTTAAAGCAAAGGCAAACAAAGGTGCATCAGGCGAAAATGCAATAATAAAGAATGTTCCAGAAGCCGACTATATACTCGGTTCCATTAGCATTTTAGTAGCCGATTCTATGATGGGAGAATTTACTCCAAGAATGTCAGAAGCTGTTGCAAAATCAAAAGCAATAAAAATTCTTTTACCAATTAATCAATCCAACATAGATATCGCACTCACTCAGCAAGAACCCCTCCCCCATCAAGTTGAAGACGCAGTTTTGCGTCTAAAAAATTATATCGAAAGGACGAGCTAAAAATGTGTGAAGCCAGCGCTTTTTATAAAAACCAGGAAAGTGAAGAAACTTTAATTCTAAAAGATGTTGCACTTTTGAAACCGGAGGAAGAAAATTTATGGTTTTTAGTTAATATCTTTGGCGAACAAAAAGAAATACACGCAAAACTACTTGAAATAAATCTATTGCAACACAAAATAATCTTTCAAAAAATTTAAACATCTCTTACATAATTTTTAAAAAATCTAGGTAACGCAAAGGATGCTTTGTGTATTTCTGTTGTGTAGTACTTTAAATCGCTAATAGATATATCACTTGGTAATTCCTTTATTGGATCTATTGTAAAGGATGCAAAACCGAAGCTCCATAGTCCAGCAGGATAAGTTGGTATAAATGCAACATAGTTTTTGAAAATCGGAAAGATGTTTTTGACTTTTTTACTAACTTCACTAATAAATTCCAAATGACACCATGGAGATTCAAGCTGAAAAACTAAAATACCTTCGGGATTAAGAATTCTTTTTATGTTTTCAAAAAAGTCAGCCTCAAATAAACCAACAGCAGGTCCTATTGGATCTGTAGAATCAACTAATACAAGATCAAACTTGTCTGAAGTCTGTTTAACAAAATTTATACCATCGCAAATACAAAGTTCAAACCTAGGATCATTAAAACCACTTGACAGAGAAGGAAAGAATTTTTTGCTAACTTCAACAACCATTTCATCAATTTCAACTTGTTTTATATGTTTAATATTTTTATGCTTTAAACACTCTCTTGCAGAACCGCCATCTCCTCCTCCGATAATTAGAACTTCTTTAATTTTATCTGACAAATTCAATGGAACATGAGTTAACATCTCGTGATAAACGAATTCATCTCTTTCAGTAAGCATTACCTTTCCGTCTACAAGAAGGACTTTCCCATAACTAGTGGTTTGAAATACTTCAATTCTTTGATATTTCGAATGCGCACTAAAGAGTATATCAATTACATCAAAATATATGCCAGAACCTGGAAGATGTTCTTCTTTGAATTGAAAAATCGGTATATTATTATCTCCTAATACCATAGGACCACACAAGCAAAGGCGCATGCAGCTTTATCGACTACGATATCCGTAGTCACAGCCTTCTTTTCTAAAAGTTTAAAGCCTCTCATTGCAAAACCCTCTTCAACCATTTCTAATACTGTTTTTTCAGCTTCTTCTTTGCTTCCAGAACAGCTATACTCCATTATTAAGCCAGGAAGACTTGGATCTTCTGGTATTCCAATGCCAGCTGCTGCCGCAATTCTTTCTCCCTTGTTTGTACTTACCTTACTTGCATAAGCAATAGGAACTAGTGCACCATAAGGTAGAACTAAATTCTTTACTTCAACGGCAGACGGTGGCAAAATACTACTAACTCTAACAAGGTTAGTATTACCTACTCCAGCAGAAAGAAGAGCACCATCAAATGCATTAAGAGGGTGATCAGCATTACAGCTTCCAAATGAAATAAAATACTTTGTTGGTATTGGCAGCATCAAAAAAATTCCTCCTTAAAATAAAATACCAAGGTTAATATTATAACTCAAAATTCTTTTGTCTAAATATTTCATATAACAAAATACTAGAAGCCACAGATAAATTCAAAGAGTTAAAATCATTAGACATAGGAATATATACATTTTGATCGAGATCTCGCAAAAAAACATCTGAAAGAGATTTCGATTCAGAACCAAAAACGCAACAAATTGGGAGATCATATTTCAACATATCGTACCTAACTGATCCTCTTTTTTCAACACCAATAACGCTTACACCTCTTCTTTTTAGATCCTTTACAAAATATCTTAAATTGCTGAGTCGCACTACTGGAATGCTTAAGAGAGAACCTGTAGATGCCTTGATGGCAGCAGGAGTAATATCAAGCGATCTATGTTTTGGCAAAATTATTCCTCCCACCAGGCCGGATGCCTGAGCAGTTCTAGCTACAGCACCAATATTACGTACATCCATAATACCGGAAAAAGCTAAAAGAACCTTTTTAGATTTTATAACATTAAGAACAGTTTCTTCCTCATCTGCATATTCAAATCTCTTTATAAACATTACTATTCCTTGTGAATTAGGAAAAAGCCTTTCAATTTCTGAAAGATTTTTGTAAACAACAAGAGACCTTTTGTCTTTGTTTTTTTGTAAAAACTCTTCTATAAAGGGCAGTTTCTTATTTCTAGCAATAAGTAATTGTTTAAATTCTATTCCTTCCTTGATTGCATTAATAACAGGATGTATACCAATCACAAAATCTTTTCTCATCTCTTTTTGGCTCTTATGCCCCCTGGTAAATCTTCTAACACAATACCCTTTTTATTCAAAAAGTTTCTTATTTTATCGGCATTGTCATACAATTTTTTCTTTTTCAAAAATTCTCTAAAACTCAAAAGCTTAAACATATTCTCAGTAGTAAGTTCATCAAATAATTCAAGATTTACTTCAGTAAGCTCATAAGAGTCAAATTCTTTAGATAGCTGTTCTTTAGAATAAAATAAGACATCAGGCTTATATTTTAAACCTAATATTTCAATCATGGATAAAACTTCATTTATATTAAAAGAAATAGCGTTTTTCAGATCCGCTGCCTGTGATTTTGAATAACTATCTACAATTGAATTAATAAATCTAACTTTTTCAAAAATATATGAGATAGCTAAAGGAGTATTGAGATCGTCACATAAAGCAGCAATAAAATTACTTGGTGGCGCAGCTTTAAGTTCTCCTATAAGTCCAAAAGAAGAACAAACGTCAATAGCATTTTTAATTTTATCCCAAGCCTCCTTAGCTGCCATTAAATTTTCTAAATTAAATACAACCGGACTTCTATAATGACTACTTAATATAAAAAGCCTTAAAACCATCGGATCATATTGTTGATAAATATCTCTTAAGGTTTTAAAATTCCCAAGAGATTTTGACATTTTTTCTCCAGATATAGTAACAAAACCATTGTGCAACCAATAATTTACAAATTTTTTACCAGTAAAACCTTCCGATTGTGCAATCTCGTTCTCGTGGTGAGGAAAAATTAAATCTTGTCCACCTGCATGGATATCAAATGGTGAACCAAAGTGTTTCAGAGACATTGCAGAACATTCTATGTGCCATCCCGGTCTTCCTTTCCCAAATGGGCTATCCCAAAAAGGTTCATCAGGTTTTGACGTTTTCCATAATACAAAATCCAAAGGGCTTTCTTTGTAAGATGATGAATCAACTCTATAGTTTTCAATGAGATCGTCTATAGATTTTCCAGATAATTTTCCGTAGTCTTTGAATTTCTTTATAGAAAAGACTATATCACCACCCGCCTTATAGGCATAGCCTTTTTCTATTAAACCAGTAATTATTTTAATCATCTCATCAATATAATCAGTAGCTTTTGGATAAAGAGTTGCCCTTAAAACATTTAGTTTATCCATATCTTCAAAGTATGCATCAATAAATTTATTTGTAAGTTCTTTCCAATCAACTTTCTCTTCTCTTGATCTCTTTATTATTTTGTCATCAATATCTGTAAAGTTTTGAATATGAAATACCTCAAATCCCTGACTTAAAAATAATCTTTTCCACACATCCCAGACTACATAAGACCTTCCATGCCCTAGATGACAATAATCATAGACTGTAACACCACAAACATACATTCTAATCTTTTTATTTTCTATTGGCACAAACAGTTCTTTTCTTTTTGTTAGCGTGTTATAAAGATATATTTGATTGTTTGACAAAGTTAAGATTTTACCTCCAAATCCAAAGTTTTTTTAAGCTTCAAGATTTCATTTTCTAATTCCATTATCTTTTGATCCTGCTTAATTAGATAGTCCTTTAAAGGATCCGGCAACATATTGTGATCTAATTGTGATATTTTCGCCTTTACCCCATTTCTTACAACTACCCTTCCAGGATTTCCCACTACTGTTGAATTTTCAGGAACAGCTTTTATCACTACTGCTCCAGCACCTATTCTAACATTGTCACCAATTGTAATAGGCCCCAGAACTATTGCACCCGCACCGATTACTACATTATTCCCTATCGTAGGGTGTCTTTTCCCTTTTTCCTTGCCTGTTCCTCCCAAAGTAACATACTGATACATTGTTACGTCGTCGCCTATTTCAGTTGTTTCACCTATTACAACGCCCATCCCATGATCAATAAAAAATCTTTTACCAATTACAGCACCAGGATGTATTTCGATGCCAGTAAGAGCTCGTGAAATCTGAGAAATCAAACGTGGAAAAAAGGGTACTCCTTTAACCCATAAGAAGTGTGAAAACCTATGAAGCCATATAGCGTGTAAACCCGGATAGCAAAATAATACTTCAAAAATGTTTTTAGCAGCAGGGTCTCGTTCAAATACCGTATTTATATCTTCTTTTATTGTTTTAAACAATTTTTTCAACTATTATTAAATTTATGTTATTAATCTTATTTAAGTAACTCAATTTTTACTGGAGCAAGGCCTGAACTGATCATTCCGATCTTTTCAGCTGCGCCCTCAGATAAATCTATTACCCTGCTTGTGCTTCCCATCCTATCTGTAATCGTTACTATGACGCTCTTCCCATTGTTTTCATTTGTTACAAGAACAATAGATCCTAAAGGAAGCCATCTATGAGCTGCAGTAAGGTCATAAGGATCAAATATTTCACCATTCGACATATACCTACCTGCTAGATTAGTACCATACCACGAAGCTATACCCTCTTGAATAAATTCTTTTGAATAATATTTATGTCCATATAAAATTTTATGATTTTCATCTGGATTGTATCCTAGCGATCTTTGCAAGTTTGTAAGCCACATATTTGTAATATCACTATCAGCTAAACTTTGTAAAAAGGCTTGGCTTCTATCTATTTTAAAAGCCAAATCATCTCCTACATAACAACAAAAATATTTGTCTTCGGTTACAAACCTTATATCAGAAGGATCATAAGAGCCTTTAGATGAACCAAAATATTGATTAATAGCGCTAGAAACTATATCCGCCTCTTTTTTAATCCTTTCGAAACTCTCATTATCAAATGACACTAAAGTTAAGACCTTATAATTGTTTACAAAGATCTGAACTTCTTTGGAAGGTATTATGTTTTCTTTAACAATCCCAATAGTTTTCGTTTCTGAGGCTTTACAGTTCATGCAAAAAATTGAAAATAACAAATTAAACAATATCAACATAAAAATTAAATAAAATAACCCTTTTAGTTTCATAAACTTTCCTCCTCTAGCTAAATTTTCGCCTTCTTTCAAATTTTAATTTACACATATTAATTTTCTTTTATATTTTCATTTAAAACGTTTTTATCTAATTTGTTTTCAACAGTTTTAGAATCGTCATCGTTTTTTTCATCTTCAAACTTTCCATTTAGGTAATCCAAAAGGGTATCTCCTTGGAGCGTCTCATTTTCAATAAGTTTCATAGCAATTTTATTCAAAGTATCATATACACTTAAAAGTATGTTTTTTGAATTTTCATAACAACTCTCAACAATTCTTTGAACTTCAAGATCTATTTCATTTGCCATATTTTCACTATAGTTTTTGGTTTCAAAAAGATCTCTGCCCATAAAAACATTTTCGCTTCTCTTTCCCCAAGTTCTGGGCCCCAAATGATCACTCATACCATATTCCATAACCATCTTTCTTGCAAGTTCTGTAGCCCTCTGAAGGTCATTTTGTGCACCAGTTGTAACTTCCTTAAAGATAATTTCTTCAGCAGCTCTTCCTCCTAAAAGGACACAGATATTATTAATAAGTTCTGTCTTGCTAATTAAATATCTATCTTCTCCCGGAAGTTGCAGGGTATAACCCAATGCCATGCCTCTTGGAATAATAGAAATTTTATGAATCGGGTCTGTCCCTGGAAGATTGTGTGCTACCAATGCATGACCTGCTTCATGAAAAGCAATTATTTTTTTATCCTTTTCAGAAATAACCCTACTTCTCTTCTCGATACCTGCCACTATTCTATCAATTGCATCCTCAAATTCAGCCATCGATATAGTTTTTTTACCCTTCCTAGCAGCAAGCAAAGCAGCCTCATTAACCAAATTAGCAAGATCTGCCCCCGCAAATCCGGGTGTTCTTTTTGCAAGTATGTCAACCTTAACTTCTTCTTCTATAGGCTTCCCGGCTAAGTGAACTTCTAATATTTGCTTTCTGCCCAACAAATCTGGCCTATCAACTGTAACATGTCTATCAAACCTTCCTGGTCTTAAAAGCGCAGGATCTAAAACATCAGGTCTATTTGTAGCAGCCATAACTATAATTGTTTCATCAACTTCAAACCCATCCATTTCAACAAGCAATTGGTTAAGAGTCTGTTCTCTTTCATCATGACCGCCTCCAAGACCAGCTCCTCTTTGTCTACCTACTGCATCGATTTCATCAATAAAAATTATACACGGCGATTGATTTTTTGCTTGCTCAAAAAGATCTCTTACACGTGAAGCACCAACTCCTACAAACATCTCAACAAAATCCGAACCCGATATACTGAAAAAGGGAACTTTTGCTTCTCCAGCCACCGCTCTAGCCAAAAGAGTCTTACCGCATCCAGGCGGCCCAACCAAAAGAACTCCTCTGGGAATTTTTGCCCCCATAGCCCTAAAGGGTGCTGGATTTTTTAGAAAGTCTATAATTTCCTCAAGTTCTTGCTTTGCCTCATCTGCCCCAGCAACGTCTTTGAATGTTGTTTTGGTTTTCTCTTGATGAAAGAGTTTTGCCCTTGACTTTCCAAAGGACATAGCTTGACTTGCTCCACCCTGTGCTTGCTTTAACATAAAAAGCCAAAAACCAATTAGAATTAAGATGGGAAACAATTGAGTAAGGACCGAAACCCACCACCCATTATCACTAGGCGGCTCAACTCTAATATCTACTTTTTTTTCAGTCAAAGTTTTTATTAGCGAAGGATCGTTTTGAGGGTAATATACAGTAAATGAAGTGCCATCCTTTAATTTACCATTAATTACATTTTGAGAGGAAGAAATAGTTACCCTTCGAACATCTTCCTGATTTACTCTATCCATAAATTCTGTATATGACAATTCCTGATTTGAAACCTTTTTACCACTACTCAAAACTACTGTTAAAACTACAACTATCAACAAAATTATAAGATAAAACGTAACACTCTTAGTTATTTTCAAAAATTCATATCCCCTTTTTTAAAAAATGTTAGTTAAATATTGTATCTTTTTTTACGTATAAGTGTCAAACAAAAGAAACTACATATAAATCCTTTAGATTACGATATTTTTCAGCATAATCTAATCCATATCCAACTACGAAGTAATCTGGAATTTTTAGTCCGAAATAATCTGCATTAGGTCTTTTGCAATCATTATTTTTCATTTTATAAAACAACACTACAGATTTAACACTTAATGGTTTTTTTTGTTTAAAAAAATCAATTAGATATTGCAAAGTAAGTCCAGAGTCTAAAATGTCTTCAACAATCAGAACGTGATAATCAGATAAATCCTTTCTTATATCTTTAATTAATTTAATTTTCCCAGAACTTTCAGCTTTATTGCCATAGCTTGATACTTCTACAAAATCTATTTCTAGTGGTAAAGATATTGATCTTGCGAGGTCTACAAGAAAGAAAGCAGCGCCTTTCAATACCCCTACCAGTAAAATTTTCTTACCAAGATAATCACTATCTATTTTTTTTGCCAATGAATTAATAGCCTTAGCAATTTCTTCTCTACTTACTAAAATTTTTAGCTCATGTTCTTTCACAATATTCCTCCAAACTTCGAAAAAATAATTATTAATATAAGAGCAAATATATAATTAATCGTTTTAATTTTAGTTAAACTTAGCAAATTAAAGCCAATACCAATTAACATAATGCCACCCGTTGCATAAAAATTACTGGCTATGTTTGTATTGCTAAACAACCCAGAAAGTGCGTTTGCAAATAGGGTAAGCGAACCCTGATAAATAAGGATTGTAATGAAAGAGAAAAAAACTCCCACTCCCAACGATGAAGCAAGAAATAAACTAGATACCCCATCAAGAGCTGACTTCAACAACAATATTGAATAGTCACCTTTTAGGCCATCCTGAAAAGATCCCAAAATGCTCATTGGACCAACACAAAATAATAAGCTTGCACTCATAAAGGCATTTACAACATCGCCTTTTTGCATCTTTTTATTAACATAATTTCCAAACCTTTCAATAAGACCTTCAAGAGAAATAAATTCCCCTATTAAACCTCCTAATATCAAAGAAAGCAAAACCCAAAAAATACTTTTAACCTCCAAAGCTAGCTTTAATCCGATCAGAAGGGTTACCAAACTAATAGCATTAATCACTATGTTTTTATATTTTTCAGCTAAACGAGAGCCCATAACTAAACCTATACTACTACCAATAATTACAGAAAAAGCATTAATTATTGTTCCTGTCATTTCTCTGCCTCCACGATAATCTAAACTTTTCCAAAAAATCATCGCAAATAATTTTAATATTATAATTTTTAAAAAAATTCTCATCACAATATTCAAATGGAGCCCATTTGAGAACGTTTTTATAAAATATCATTGGCACAAATTTGTAAAAAAAATTATTTTTTTTGTTAAAAAAATTATTTAAATAAATCTTTTTTCCGTTTATAATTACAAAGTCAGAATTTTTAAAAAACCTTATTTCTAGAAAAATTTTTTCTTCTAATGGGTTATTAATAGATATGCCCAACTCTTTAGGTATTTTATCCCATGGGTATCCCTTTACAAAAGACCGGTCGTACAACGAAAAAATATTTTTATTTTTATAAACTCCAAAATCTTTAAAAGAAGGCAAAGAAAGATTTTCATTCTTTTGTAGAAATTTGCATAACAAATTAACTTCATTAAAGTTATAAGATATATCTAAAGAATGTAAAAATTTCAATATAACCCTGCGTATTAAGGCAATATCAAATTTTAATAATTCCTTTAAAAGGATAATATTAGCCCATGGCATAGAAAGGACAACTTTTCCATATATCTCGTTTGTAATCTTTTCTAGGTAACAATCTTCGTCTTCTGCCAGTTTAATAAAAGAATCAAAGTGTTCTAAGGAATTTTGCCAAACATTCTCTATTCTTGGAGTTATTTCCTTCCTAATAAATACCCTTTTGTAGCGTATATCATCATTATAAAAATCAGATATATAATCTAGCTTCAAATACTCGCAAAAAGTCCTTATTTTATCCCTTTTTAAATGTATTAAGGGACTAATAATATTTATTTTCCCAAATTGTCTTATTTCTTTCAAAGATAGAATCCCCCTAATTCCTGTTCCACGACAAATATTCCACAAAAATGTCTCAAACCTATCATTCAAATTGTGTCCTGTAAATAAAACATTTGAATTTATCTTATCCATAATGTTACAAAAAAAAGCAAATCTTCTTTTTCTTGCATCTTCTTCATTTAAACTCCCAGTATTTCCCGAAGAGCCAAAAATAATTCTAAAATTATATTTTTCTGCATAATTAATTATCAAATTCCTTTCAAGAATTAGATCCTTTTTTCTCCATCCATGATCAAAGTGAAGTAATATAAAGTCGTCTTTAGATTTAAGTCTTGAAAGTATATAAGTCAGAAAGACAGAATCAGCTCCACCTGAAATAGCTATGCATGGATTTGAAAATTTGAGATTGTAGTTATTTAAAACACTATCGATATGGCAAATGATTTTGTCTATTTCAGTTTTAATATACATAAAAAAATGGTAGCGGCGAGTGGATTTGAACCACTGACACAGCGGGTATGAACCGCTTGCTCTGCCTCTGAGCTACGCCGCCACATAAAAGCAAGATTATTTTAAAAAAATATTTGAATAAAGTCAAGAAAAATCTCAAAATAAATTTATACATATAAAATTTAATTCTTAATTAACTGTTTAAAATTTTGTAAAAATCTTGTATAGATTTTACTTCTATTTCAGAATTCTTTAGAGCTTCAATGGCGTTAACTGTTGCAGCAGCTCCCGCGATAGTTGTGATAGTAGGTATATGATGTAAAAGTGCCATCCTTCTTATCTTATAATCATCCTTTCTTGCACCTTTACCAGAAGGGGTATTAATAATAAGCTGGATTTGGTTATCTTTTATCATATCAAGAATTGTAAAGCCGTCCTCGCTAGCTTTTTTTACCTCATTAACCTTTATACCATTAAATTTCAAAACCTTAGCAGTACCTTGAGTAGCAAATATATTAAAGCCCATATTCACAAGGCTCTTAACAATAAAAACTATATTTCTTTTATGCTTATTCGAAACACTAACAAAAACATTTCCTCTTAGTGGCAGCTCTTCTCCTGCAGCAATTTGTGCTTTTGCATATGCCTTTCCAAATTCAAAATCAATGCCCATTACCTCACCTGTAGATTTCATCTCTGGACCCAAAATTGTATCTACACCAGAAAATCTTCCAAACGGCAATACAGCTTCCTTTACAGCAATGTAAGGCAAATCTAACCTTTCTTTAATATTGAAATCTTTTATTTTTTTGCCAAGGGATATTTGAGTTGCAAGCTTTGCTAGAGGAATACCTATGGTTTTGCTTACAAACGGTACTGTTCTAGAAGCTCTTGGATTTACTTCAAGAACATATATTTTATCTCTAATGGCGTATTGAATGTTTATTAAACCCTTTACTCCTAGTTTCAAGGCTATCTCTCTTGTAATTCTAGATAGTTCTGTTAACTCTTCTTTTGTCAAACTAAAAGTTGGCAATACACATGCTGAATCGCCAGAATGAATCCCTGCCTCTTCAATATGTTCCATAATACCACCTATAAAAACTTCATCTCCATCACAAAGGGCGTCAACATCAATTTCTATTGCATCTTCCAAAAATCTATCAATAAGAACCGGTTTCGCTTCAGAAACCTCAACAGCTTTCTTAATATATTCCATTAGATCGTTGTCATCATAAACTATCTCCATAGCCCTACCACCCAAGACATACGAAGGTCTTACTAAAACTGGATATCCAAGACTTCTTGCAACTCTTAACGCTTCATCTGGAGACTTGGCTATACCAGCTGCTGGTCTAAATATTTTTAATTTCTCCAAAAATAAGTCAAAACGTTCTCTATCTTCAGCCATATCAATTGCCTCAGGAGAGGTACCAAGAATTGGAACATTAAGTTTTTCAAACGATTTAGCGAGTTTTAAAGGAGTTTGACCTCCAAATTGTATTAAAGTTCCAAGCGGTCTAATTTTCTCAACAATATTTATTACGTCCTCAAATGTTAAGGGCTCAAACAAAAGTTGATCAGACGTATCATAGTCCGTTGACACAGTTTCAGGATTACAGTTAACCATTATTGCAGCTTTCCCTAACTTTTTAGTTGAATCTACTGCATGAACACAACAATAATCAAATTCAATACCCTGCCCAATTCTATTAGGACCTGCTCCCAAAATAATTACCGATTCTTTATTATCAATGGGTATTAATTCATTTTCTTGATCATAAGTAGAATAATGGTAGGGGGTAAATGATTCAAACTCAGCCGAACAGGTATCAACCGTCTTATAAACAGGGAAAATACCAAGTTTTTTTCTATATTTTGTAACCTCTTCTTCACTTGATTTAGTAAGAAATCCTATTTGAAAGTCGGAAAAACCATCTCTTTTCAAACTGAACATTTCGTCTTTATTTATAGAATACAAATTTCTATTCATAAATTCCTTGCCAGTCAGAACTATCTCTTCAAGTTCTTTTAAAAACCACTTATCAATGCCAGTTAGTTCATTTAATCTATCTACGCCTACTCCAATTTCTAACAATCTGTGAATTGTAAAAATTCTATTATCCTTAGGAGTCCTAAGTTCTCTTATAAGTTCTTCTTCTGTTAAATTCATCAAATCAGCATCTTTTCCATCGAAACCAAAACCTCTTCTACCATTTTCAAGCGAACGAATTGCCTTTTGAAAAGCTTCTTTAAAATTTCTACCTATAGCCATTGCTTCGCCCACAGATTTCATCTGAGTATCCAAAACTCTTGGTGCCCCATGAAATTTTTCAAAATCCCATCTGGGTATCTTTACAACAACGTAATCAAGAGTTGGCTCGAAAGAAGCTGGAGTCTTTTTGGTAATATCATTGGTAACTTCATCAAGAGTATAACCAACAGCAAGAAGAGCAGCAATTTTTGCAATTGGAAAGCCGGTGGCCTTTGAGGCAAGAGCAGAACTTCGCGAAACACGAGGATTCATTTCAATGATAACGATACGACCATCTTTAGGATTCATTGCAAATTGAATATTAGAACCACCAGTATCAACACCAATTTTCCTAATAACTTTTATAGACATATCTCTTAAGACTTGATATTCCTTATCCGTTAAGGTTTGAATAGGCGCTACAGTGATGCTATCACCCGTATGAATGCCCATCGGATCAAAATTTTCTATAGAACAAATTATTACAACGTTATCCTTTTTATCTCTCATTACTTCTAATTCAAATTCTTTCCAGTTAAGAACTGATTCTTCAATCAAAACCTGATGTATCATACTTAGATCCAGGCCATTAGATACATGATATCTTAGATCGTCGAAGTTATAAGCTATACCTCCTCCCGTTCCTCCAAGCGTAAATGAAGGTCTTATAATTAAAGGAAATCCAAGTTCAAAAGCAATTTTCTCTGCCTCATTCAAACTATGAGCAATTCCGCTTTTAGGAAGATCTACACCTATTTCTTTCATAGTTTCTCTAAATAAAAGCCTATCTTCGCCCTTTTTTATTGCATCAGTATTTACACCCAACATTTCCACATTGTATTTTTCCAAAATTCCAGCTTCTGCAAGATTTACAGCAACATTTAAAGCAGTTTGACCGCCCAATGTTGGCAATATTGCATCTGGTCGTTCCTTCTTAATAACTTTTGTTACAACTTGAGGAGTAATTGGTTCAATATAAGTATGATCTGCCATTTCAGGATCAGTCATAATTGTAGCAGGATTAGAATTTACCAAAACTACCTCATATCCTTCCTGCTTTAAGGCTTTGATTGCTTGGGTCCCTGAATAATCAAACTCACATGCTTGCCCAATTATTATAGGCCCTGAACCAATAATCAAAATCTTTTTTATATCCGTCCTTTTAGGCAAAACTTATCACATCCTTAATGTTTTATATAAAGTAATTAATTTATAAAATTTTTAGTTTTTTTTCATTAATTCGCAAAACTGCTTGAACAAGTATCCCGAATCATGTGGTCCAGGACTTGCTTCAGGGTGATACTGAACAGAAAATATTGGCAATTTTTTGTGCCTGATGCCTTCAACAGTTTTGTCGTTAAGATTAATGTGAGTAACCTCCCAGTTAGATTTATCAATGGAGTCGTAATCTACAGCAAACCCATGATTTTGTGATGTAATTTCTACTTCACCGGTTTCAAGTCTTTTAACAGGATGATTTCCGCCATGATGCCCAAATTTCAATTTAAAAGTTTTTGCTCCTGAAGCAAGAGCCATTAATTGATGCCCCAAACAAATTCCAAAAATAGGCACCTTATCAAAAAGTTCTTTAATAGGACTAATTGCATAACTTACTGCAGCAGGATCTCCCGGGCCATTTGAGAGAAAAACACCATCTGGCTTTATAGATAAAATTTCATCGGCACTACTAAAAGCTGAAAATACGGTTAACTTGCAACCAAGCGCAGTTAATATTTTCAGTATATTCCATTTAACACCATAATCTATAACAGCAACTTTAAAATCTCCTTCTGGTTTAAACCTTTCACTGATCCATACATCAGTCTGGTTCCAGCTATACCTTTCCCTAGGAGTAACATCTTTTACCAAATCAAGTCCTTCCATAGACGGAAAAACTTTTAGTTTTTCATATAAAGATTCAGGATCAAGATCTACAGTAGATATAATACCATTAAGAGCACCTCTAGTCCTTAGTTTTCTAGTTAAAAATCTTGTATCAATATTATCTATACCTACAATATTATTTCTTTTCAAATACGAATCAAGAGTTTCCTGGGATCTCCAATTGGAAGCTCTGTCTTTATAATCTCTCACGATAAAACCTTTTGCAAAAGGTTTAGTGCTCTCAACATCTTCATTATTTACACCATAGTTTCCTATCAAAGGGTAGGTCATTGTTACAATCTGTCCAAAATAAGAAGGATCAGTCAAAATTTCCTGATACCCGCTCATACAAGTGTTAAAAACAACTTCTCCCATAACTTCTCCTTCAGCTCCAAAAGACCTTCCCAAAAAAAAACTTTTATCTTCTAGTAAAAGCATAGCTTTTTTAAAACTCAATTAAGAAACACGCCCTTTCTTTTTTCATATTTGCTAAAAAACAAAAAAATAAATTTCATATTTCTTGTTTAACACTTTTCATAAAATTTTTGTCCTTATAAACTAGATTTCCGTTGTAAAAAGTAGCAAGAGGAAATCCATACAACGTTTTGTTAAGAAATACAGAAAGTTTACACTTTGAAAAAAACATTTCAGGACTTACCAAAAACTCTTTGCCCTTTTTAAAAATAAAGAAATTGGCTCTAGACCTATTTTTAAGTTCTAAAACTGGTAAAGAAAAGATTTTGGATGGATTTACAACCATCCACTTAATAATATCTTCTAAGTTGCACTTATTTTTCATAACAAAATATGTATATAATGCTGCAAATGCAGTTTCAAGCCCTGGAGTTCCAAAGGGTGCCTCGCTATAATCAAGCTCTTTTTCCTCTAAAGTATGAGGAGCATGATCAGTACAAACTACATCTATTAGCCCCTTCTTTAAAGCAATAAAAAGTTCGTTCATATCTTCCTCATCTCTGAAAGGCGGCTTCACCTTAAATCTTGTATCAAAGATAGGAATGTTCTCACAATTAAAAATAAGATGATTTACTGTTACCTCCGATGTAATATTAAGTCCTTCTTCCTTGGCAGCCTCAATATACTTTAAAGAATGTCTTGTAGATAAATGCGCAAGATGAAGTCTCGATCTGGTTTCTCTTGTAAGAGCAATATCTCTTGCTACACAAACTTCTTCCGAGGTATAGGGAATCGAATTTATTCCATAAGCTCTTGAAATCTTCCCTTCGTGAATTACACCATTGCCACTTAACACAATATCTTCCGGGTGATCTATAATTATTCCGTCAAAAGTTTTACTATAAATTAAAGCCTTTCTAAGAATATTTGTTGAGATTGGCTTTCCATCATCAGAAAAAGCTATAGCCCCACTTTTTTTCATCTCAAGCAAAGGAGACAATTCTTCTCCTAACTGATTTTTTGAAACTGCTCCAACAGGATAAATTTTTATAACTGAATTTTTATTGATATTACTTATTAAATAGTCTACAAGATAAGCATTATCAACTACTGGATTAGTATTAGGCATCGTAAAAATTTGTCCAAAACCACCCCTTGCAGCAGCTTTAGAGCCTGAAACAATATCTTCCTTTTCTTCTTGACCTGGCACCCTTATATGAGTGTGCACATCAGTCAAAAGAGGCATTATAACTAAGTCTTCCCCCTCAACAACTTCTTCAAAACTAGAAATATCATAAGAATCTAAAAAATTTACTTTTCCTGATTGGTCTATGTAAAAGCTGATCCTCTTTGAACTTAGATCTGAAAAGTAAGCCAAGACATTCTTAAACAAAATTTTATTCATAAAAAATAACCTCACAGTTTGCTATATTAATTTAATTTCAAATGATCTCCTATATTACCAGTTTTATGAGCTAAC